>NZ_DBMBXK010000013.1:0-55083 GCF_057597765.1 Acidaminococcus sp.
TTGAATTTGGTATGAGGATGGATGGTGCCCGGTTTGGCCAGTACCTGACCTCTTTCGATTTCGGTACGGTCGATACCACGCAGCAGGCAGCCGATGTTGTCACCGGCTTCAGCCTGATCCAGGGTCTTCCGGAACATTTCCAGACCGGTAGCTACGGACTGTTTCTTTTCGTCGGACAGACCAACGATTTCAACAGTGTCCCCAACTTTGATCACGCCACGTTCCACACGGCCAGTAGCTACGGTACCACGGCCAGTGATGGTGAACACGTCTTCGATAGGCATCAGGAACGGTTTTGCCAGGTCATGGACAGGAGTAGGAATGTATTCGTCAACAGCCTTCATCAGTTTCCGGATGTTGTCTTCCTGTTCTTTGTCCCCTTCCAGGGCTTTCAGAGCGGAACCCACAACGATGGGCACTTCGTCTCCAGGATAGCCGTACTGGCTCAGCAGGTCACGGACTTCCATTTCAACCAGTTCGATCAGTTCAGGATCGTCAACTTGGTCGGATTTGTTCAGGAACACTACGATGGCAGGTACGCCAACCTGGCGGGCCAGCAGGATGTGTTCACGGGTCTGAGGCATGGGGCCGTCAGCAGCGGAAACAACCAGGATGGCACCGTCCATCTGAGCAGCACCGGTGATCATGTTCTTTACATAGTCAGCGTGCCCCGGGCAGTCAACGTGTGCATAGTGTCTGGTTTCGGTTTCGTATTCAACGTGAGCGGTGTTGATGGTAATCCCACGTTCTCTTTCTTCCGGAGCCTTATCGATATCGGCATAAGCTTCGAAAGTGGCTTTGCAGCCCGGAGTTTCGGACAGGACTTTGGTGATAGCCGCAGTCAGGGTCGTCTTGCCGTGATCGACGTGACCAATGGTACCAATGTTAACATGGGGTTTGGTTCTTTCAAATTTCTCTTTAGCCATTGTGATATCCTCCTAGTGATGCCAGGACATTAGTCCTGTGCGGTTCCCTTATTTTTGGCAATGATCGCTTCCGCGATGTTCTTGGGAACTTCTTCGTAATGGTCTACTTCCATGGAGTAGTTGCCGCGGCCCTGGGTCTTGGAACGCAGGTCCGTTGCATACCCGAACATTTCGGACAGGGGAACATAAGCCGTGATAACCTGTGCACCGCTTCTTGCTTCCATGCCTTCGATGCGGCCCCGGCGGGAGTTCAGGTCGCCGATAACGTCGCCCATGTACTCTTCAGGGATGGTGACTTCCACTTTCATGTACGGTTCCAGCAGAACAGGGTTTGCTTTCAGGGCACCATTCTTGAAGCCCATGGAACCGGCAATCTTAAATGCCATTTCAGAGGAGTCGACTTCGTGGTAGGAGCCGTCGAACACGGTAACTCCGATATCCACCATGGGATACCCGGCGATGACACCGTTTTCCATAGCTTCCTTGACACCGGCTTCAACAGGAGCGATGTATTCCTTGGGAATGGCACCGCCAACGATCTTGTTTTCGAACTTGAAGCCTTCGCCCGGCTGCAGCGGAGTCAGTTTCAGCCAGCAATCGCCGTACTGCCCTTTACCACCGGACTGCCGTACGAATTTACCCTGGCTTTCCACTTCCTTGCGGATGGTTTCTCTGTAAGCTACCTGCGGGTTGCCCACGGTGCAGTCTACATGGAATTCTCTCTTCAGCCGGTCAACGATGATGTCCAGGTGAAGTTCGCCCATCCCGGAGATGATGGTCTGGGAAGATTCCGGATCCGTGCGGACACGGAAGGTGGGGTCTTCTTCAGCCAGCTTGCCCAGGGCGATGCCCATTTTTTCCTGGTCAGCCTTGGTCTTGGGTTCGATGGCCACGGAGATAACCGGTTCAGGGAACACCATGGATTCCAGGATGATGGGAGCTTTATCGTCGCACAGGGTATCACCGGTACCGGTGTCTTTCAGACCTACGGCAGCAGCAATGTCCCCGGCAAATACTTCTTCGATTTCCGTTCTGTGGTTGGAGTGCATCCGCAGGATACGGCCGATCCGTTCTCTCTTGTCTTTGTTGGAGTTGTAGACATAGGAGCCGGCGGTCAGGGTACCGGAGTACACTCTGAAGAATGCCAGACGGCCCACATAGGGGTCGGTAGCGATCTTGAAGGCCAGAGCTGCGAAAGGAGCGTTGTCATCGGAAGGTCGTTCTTCTTCTTCCCCGGTTTCCGGGTTGGTCCCTTTGATGGCGGGTACATCCAGAGGAGAGGGCATGTAGTCGATGATGGCATCCAGCAGCGGCTGTACGCCTTTGTTCTTGTAGGAAGAACCGCAGGTCACAGGGAAGAGCTTGCACTGGCAGGTCATCTTCCGGATGGCGCCTTTGATTTCTTCTTCGGTCAGATCTTCACCTTCCAGATATTTTTCCATCAGGTCGTCGTCGCTTTCCGCAACGGCTTCCAGCAGGATCTGGCGGTATTTCTGGGCTTCTTCCACGTATTCTTCAGGGATGGGTTCGAATTCTTCATCCTTGCCCAGCTTGTCCCCGTAAATGATGGCCTGCATCTTTACCAGGTCGATCAGGCCTACGAAGCTGTCTTCGGCGCCCATGGGAACCTGAATGGCAACTGCGTTGGCACCCAGACGGTCTTTCATCATCTGGATTACGTTGAAGAAGTCAGCCCCGGTGGTATCCATCTTGTTTACATAAGCGATACGGGGGACGTTGTATTCTTCCGCCTGACGCCATACGGTTTCGGACTGGGGTTCAACACCGCCTTTGGCGCTGAATACAGCCACAGAGCCATCCAGTACACGCAGGGAACGTTCTACTTCAACGGTGAAGTCAACGTGCCCCGGGGTGTCGATGATGTTAATGGAATGGCCTTTCCAATGGCAGGTCGTAGCAGCGGAAGTAATCGTAATACCACGTTCTTGTTCCTGGACCATCCAGTCCATGGTGGCAGCCCCATCATGAACTTCACCGATCTTGTGCGTCTTGCCGGTGTAGAACAGGATACGTTCCGTGGTCGTAGTTTTACCGGCATCGATGTGAGCCATGATACCGATGTTTCTAATTTTATCTAAGGGAAACTCTCTACCCACGAATTACTCCTCCTTAAGGAATCTTACCAACGATAGTGAGCAAAAGCTCTGTTTGCTTCAGCCATCTTGTGCGTGTCTTCACGTTTCTTCACGGAAGCGCCGGTGTTGTTGGCGGCATCCATCAGTTCGCCGGCAACCCGTTCGCACATGGTCTTTTCACCGCGCAGGCGGGAATAGTTGACCAGCCACCGGATACCCAGAGTGGTTTTCCGGTCAGCTCTGACTTCCACAGGAACCTGGTAGTTGGCACCGCCCACCCGGCGTGCTTTTACTTCCAGGACAGGCATTACGTTCTTCATGGCAGCGTCGAACACTTCCATGGGATCCTTCCCGGTCTTGGAATGGATCAGATCGAATGCGTCATATACGATACGCTCAGCAACACCTTTTTTGCCGTCGAGCATAATTTTGTTGATGAATCTGGTTAACAGTTTGGAACCATATACTGGATCCGGTAATACGTCTCTTTTGGTTACAGGACCTTTTCTCGGCATCTGTATTTCCTCCTTCGTTATTGTCTCATTCTACAGCAGGCAGCTTATTTCTTGGCTGCTTTCGGGCGTTTTGCACCGTATTTGGAACGGCCCTGGTTGCGGTCAGCAACACCGGCGGTATCCAATGCGCCGCGAATGATGTGATAACGAACACCGGGAAGATCCTTGACTCTTCCGCCTCTGATCAGGACAACGGAGTGTTCCTGCAGATTGTGGCCAATACCAGGAATGTAAGCAGTGACTTCAATCCCATTGGTCAGACGGACACGGGCAACCTTCCGCAGAGCAGAGTTAGGTTTTTTCGGAGTGGTGGTGTACACTCTCGTGCAGACACCGCGTTTTTGCGGTGAATTTTTCAATGCTGGCGCCGTGGATTTTTGAGTAATAACTTGTCTACCTTTACGAACCAATTGGTTGATTGTAGGCATTCCGGCACCTCCTTTCTCGAGAATAAGATTTAATGATTATGAAGATCTGCCGTTTCCGGCAGATTCTACCGGGTTTTGAGCACAGCGGCTACGGAAGCTCCCACATGGATGCCGCAGGCCTTGCCGAGTTCCAGCATGGTATCCACAGTTTCCACTGTGATGCCCTTGGCTTCACACAGGTCCCTGACAGGCCCTGTTACATGGTCATCCGCATCCCGGGCGATCAGGACTCCTGCGGCCCGATCCCGGGCAATGGCCTTTTGGGACTGCTTCACACCGACTACAACCGGCGAACCGTTTTTTACGTCTGCGAGAAACATTTGACACCTCCAAAAGACATACTACCCCTCTGTGACACTGTGGTATTGTAACATTACTGACAGCCAATGTCAATATTTTTTCGGGATTTTTTTCGGTTTTCGGCCACATTTTATGCGCTTCTTTCTTTACACAGTTCCGTGCGTTTCTTTTAGTGTAAGCAAGGGGAAATTTCCTCGCTTCCCGGACACTGGTACCGCAGTAAAGCAGGGAAATTTTCGCAGATTTAAGGTCAATTCAGCCGAAAAAAATGCATTTTTTATACAAGAGTTCACATTTTTTTTACAAAAAAAGAAACCCGCCAAAAGCGGGTTTCCTCCTCCGGCCGCTGACCGTTGGCAGCCGACTATTGACAATCCTTATCTCTTATACCCCGGCGTATTGCAGATCAGAGCGATGAACACCAGATCCTCCTTGCCGGTGTTCTTCAGGCCGTGGGTGCCTCCGTCGGCGCAGAAGGTCACGTCCCCGGCCTTTACGGTCAACTTCTTGTCCTCGTCGGTGTATTCCCCTTCTCCCTGGAGCAGGTAGTAGGTCTCATTGTTCCCCAGATGCTGATGGACAGGGACGGCACAGCCCGGATGCAGGGTGATCTGGGCGAACAGGTCATTGTTCCCCTGGAAAGCGGACGGGTCCATGAGGATTTCCTTTTCGATGGTCCCGGTCCCTGGATTGTTGACCACCTGTTTTTCTCGTTTCGTGAATACTGCCATTGGGCATTCCTCCTTCACATTTCCTGTCTGTATTATAGCCAGTCTTCCGATTTTCCTCAACGGCCGTGCCGACGTTTGTCCCGGACCATCTTCTTGCTGGTCTTGTACACCTTGGCCAGGCCGGACACCAGCAGGATCCCCATGGCAATGGCTGTGGCATCCAGGGCGGCGGACACAAAGGTGTGCATCCCCAGGCTGTAGGCATTGAGCATGGTGTAGTTCATGGCCCGGTACAAGGGCAGTCCGGGCACCAGGGGGATGATCCCCGGAATGGAGAAGATGGGCACCGGCTGCCGGTACCAGCGGGCAAAGATCTCGCTGCAGATGGAAAGGGCCACAGTGCCGGCAAAGTTGCTGAGCATGGAGCTGAGGCCGAAGCCGCTCAACAGGATAATGTACACCCCGAAGCCCACCATACCCACGAACCCCGCCTTGTACAGGCAGCTTTCCGGGCATTTGAACAGTTTGCCGAAGGCCACGGTGGCGAAAAAGGAAAATACGGTTTTGATGAAAATGGTTGCTGCCAGCGGCATAAAAGCCTCCTACATGTACAGTATGCCCAGGACGGTGGCGATGCCGATGGCCACCCCGCCCACCAGGAAAATGGCTTCCCCGGCCCGGCAGGTGCCGCTGAGCAGGTCTCCGGCCATGAAATCCCGGATCCCGTTGGTAAAGGCCATCCCCGGCAGGTAGGGCATCACGCCCCCGGCAATGGCCAGTTCCATCACAAGGTCCGGACAGGCCATCCGGAACAATACCACCGTAAGACAGATAATGGCCCCGGCCATGGTGGTCTCCCAGAAGCTGCTGGGCCGGAAGGGAGACACCGCCTTCACAAAGGCCATGGAAAGCAGGGACCCCAGCAGGGCTGCCAAAAATTCCAGGTATCCGCCCCCCAGTACCACGGCGAAGAAAGCCCCGGCCAGGCCGGACCAGAAGATCTCCTCCCGGGCCGGACGGGGTTTCCGCATGGTCTTTTCCTCCAGGATGGCCATGGTGTCCTGGAAGCTCTTTCCCCAGGTGGGCATGTGGAAGCTCATGTCGTTCACTTCGCTGATGAGGGTCAGATCCGTCCCCCGGTGGGTCACCCGGTACATGAGGCTGGCCCCTTCCATGGTCTCCTCCCCGATCATGATCAGGGAAGGGGTGCAGAAGGCCGCAATGGTGTTCATGCCTCCCTCGTGGCAGATCCGCAGCATGGTGTCCTCCACCCGGTAGGTCTCTGCCCCGCTGACCAGCAGGATCTTTCCGGCGGTCAGGGCGATTTTCAGCACCTGTTCCTTGCTCATGGATGCTAAGGTACTTTTGGTCATAGTTTCACCTCGGTTGGGCAAAAAGAGCCCCTACCGCCGCCCGGAACCGGTTGGCCCCGCCCATGGAGGGATGGGGCACCGCCGCACAGGGCACCCCGTATTTCTCCAGGGTACCGGCGCTTTTCCGTCCGATGGCGATCACCTGGAGCCCGGGCACCAGGTCCAGGAGCATCCGGGCATAGCGGATCCCCTGATCCAGTTCCAATCCCGTGGGAGTCCGGTTGGTGAGGATCCCGGAAGGCTTGTAGGGATGGAAGGGGAAAATGTTCCACAAAATGGTCTGGAAGGGAGCCAGCCCCTGGGCCGCCAGTTCTCCCCACATAATGGTGGCGGTGGGTTCGTTGAACCCTTCCTCCTTCTGTTTCCGGTTCAAAAGAGGGCTGTCCGGATTGCTGGTCCGCCGGTAATCCCAGCCTTCTCCCAGCACCACCTCCGGCCGCACTGCAGGATGGTGGCCCAGGAGGATCCGTTCGCTGGTCATGGCCATGCCGGAAAAATGGCCCCCCTGGTATCCCAGCCCTTCCGCAATGAACAGGAACCGGGCCTGTTGCCGGAGCTGGAGGTACCGGCGGAAATTGGCGGACCGGATCACCGGAGCTTCCGGTCCAATATCGCAGGAGGGATCATACTCCCCCCAGGGATTGAAGCAGCCGTCCCCATGGAACTGCTGCAGAGCATGCAGAAATTCGTCGATTGTCATTCCAGTGACTCCATGAGTTTTTCCCATTTTTCCATAAGCCCGTCCAGGATCTTGTCCTGTTCCGCGTACTCTTCCGCCAGTCTGGTGCTGGTTTCCAGGTCCTGCTGGTTGGCCGGGTCGGCGATCTTGTCGCTGAGCAC
This sequence comes from Acidaminococcus sp., assembly GCF_057597765.1. NCBI lineage: Bacteria > Bacillati > Bacillota > Negativicutes > Acidaminococcales > Acidaminococcaceae > Acidaminococcus > Acidaminococcus sp. Next base: position 7,150 of record NZ_DBMBXK010000013.1, read on the forward strand.
CTTCTGGAGAGCTTCATATTCCCGGATCTTCAGTTCCACCTGGGGCAGCAGCTTCTGGGCTTCCGCCGGGCTGTAGGGCTTCTTTTCCGTTTTCTTTTCCGCAGGGGGCGCCGGGGCTGCCGGTTTGGCGGCCGCCGGTTCCTGTGCTCCCTGGGGCGCCGGCTTTTCTTCCTTCCGGGAGGCAGCCGGTACCGCCGGAGCCGTTTGTCCTTCCCGGCTCCGGTTCTTGTCCCGTTCTTCCAGATAGAAGTCGTAGTTCCCTTTGTAATCGGTCACATGGCCTTCTTCCACCGCCCAGATCCGGCCGGCCACCTCGTTCACCAGATACCGGTCGTGGCTTACCAGGAGCACGGTGCCGTCAAAGGTTTCCAGGGCCGCTTCCACCGCCTCCTTGGCGGCGATGTCCAGATGGTTGGTGGGTTCGTCCAGGAGCAGGCAGTTGGCCCCGTCCAGCACCAGCTTCAGCAGCACCAGCCGGGCCTTCTGGCCCCCGGACAGGGTCCCGATCACCTTGAACACATCCTCCCCGTGGAACATCATGCTCCCCAGGAGACGGCGGGTCTGTTCGTCGGTGAGCCCGTATTCCGTCAGGAAGTTCTCCATAATGGTCTGTTTCTCGTCCAGCCGTTCATAGCTCTGGGAGAAATAGCCGATCTTCACCCGGTTCCCGATCCGTGCCTCTCCTTTGAGAGGCGGCAGTTCCTGGAGGATGGTCTTCAGCAGGGTGGATTTCCCGCAGCCGTTGGGGCCGATGATGGCCACCTTTTCTCCCCGGCGCAGGGTCAGGTCCACATCCTGGAGCAGGAGATGCTGGGGATACCCCACATCCAGGTGTTCCAGCATGATCACCTTTTCCGCACACTCCGCCGCATGGGGCAGCCGCAGCTGGAACTCTTCCTCCTGGACCGGGGCGTCGATCCGCTCCAGCCGATCCAGCTGGGACTGGCGGCCCCGGGCCATCTTGCTCTTGATCCCCGCCTTGAACCGGCGGATGTAGGCCTCCTGCCGGGCGATGTATTCCTGCTGGGCCTCATAGGCCCGGGTCTGGGTCAGCACCTGGATTTCCTTCTGTTCCAGATACCGGGAATAGTTCCCCTTGAACCGGTGGATCGTGCCCCCTTCCATTTCCAGGATCTCTTCCACCACATTGTCCAGGAAGGCCCGGTCATGGGAAATCACCAGCACTCCGCCCCGGAATTCCCGGAGGTACTTTTCCAGCCATTCGCTCATGACGATGTCCAGGTGGTTGGTGGGTTCGTCCAGGATCAGCATGTCCGGAGAATTCACCAGGGCCGCCGCCAGCTGGAGCCGGGTCTTCTGTCCCCCGGACAGCTTGTCCGCCCGCCACTGCCAGGTGTCTTCCGGATACCCCAGCCCCAGCAGCACCCGTTTGATGTTGCTTTCGTAATGGTATCCGTCCAGATGGGCATACCGGCTTTCCGTCCGGGCATACTGGTCCAGGATCCCCTGGAGCTCTTCTCCCTGGGCCCGGCCGCTGGCTTCCTCCAGCCGGCGCATCTTCTCCCGCAGGTCCAGGATATCCGGACAGGCGTGCTGCATGAACTCCCGGACCGTTTCCTCCCGGAAGTCGTCAAACCCCTGTTCCACATACCCCAGCCGCAGTTCCCCGGCGAACTTCACCGACCCTCCGTCGGCGAAATCCGGGTTCAGCAGACACCGGAGCAGGGTGGTCTTCCCGCTGCCGTTGACCCCCACCAGGCCCACTTTTTCTCCCTGGCGGATGGTAAAGCTTACATTCTGAAAAATATCGTGGACGCCGAAACTTTTTTTCAGGCCGTCCACGGTCACCAAAATATCCATACTCCTTATTTCTCGTATCCTTTGGGATGCCCTTCATGCCACCGCCAGGCGGTTTCCACGATTTCTTCGATCTGGCTGTGCTTGGGCTCCCAATGGAGCTCCTTCTTGATTTTTTCCGAAGAGGCGATCAGTTTCGCCGGGTCTCCTGCCCGCCGGGCCTCTTCCTTCACTGTAAAGTTCCGTCCCGTGACCTTCTTCACCGCGTCGATGATTTCCCGGACGGAAAAGCCGTTTTCCGTTCCCAGGTTGTACGTCCGGCAGTCCCCGCCGTTCCGGAGATGGTCCATGGCCAGTACATGGGCGCTGGCCAGATCCTTCACATGGATGTAGTCCCGGAGGCAGGTGCCGTCAGGAGTGGGATAATCCGTGCCGAAAATGGACACGCTTTCCCGCTGGCCCAGGGCCGCCTGGATAATGAGAGGGATCAGATGGGTCTCCGGCCGGTGGTCTTCCCCGATGTTCCCCAGAAGGGACGCCCCGGCGGCGTTGAAGTACCGGAGGGCCACATAGCGCAGGCCGTAGGCATGGCTGTAGTCTTCCATCATCTTTTCGATCATCAGCTTGGTCCGGCCGTACACATTGGTGGGCTGGAGAGGCATGTCTTCCGTAATGGGCACCTGGGCCGGTTCCCCGTAGACAGCCGCTGTGGAAGAGAACACCAGCTGTTCCACTCCCGCTTCCCGCATGGCATCCAAAAGCCCCAGGGTGCCGGCCACATTGTTGTAGTAGTATTTCCCCGGATTCACCATGGATTCTCCCACCTGGCTGCTGGCCGCAAAATGGAGGACCCCGTCGATTTCATATTCCCCCAGGATATGCTTCAGGAAGTTGAAGTCATGGATATCCCCTTCGATGAGCTGGACCTTGTCCGACACCGCATCCACATGGCCGGTGCTGAAATTGTCATAGACAATGGGCGTATATCCGTTGGCCGTCAGTTCTTCCACCACATAGGAGCCGATATAGCCGGCTCCCCCTGTTACCAGTACATTCATCCGTTTTGCCTCCTATGCTCTTTCTCCGCCGATCAGATCCAGCATTTCCCGGGTCTTCTGTTTCAGCAGATCCTTGTCCCCCCGGGTTTCCACATTCAGCCGCACCACCGGTTCCGTGTTGGATTTCCGCAGGTTGAACCGCCATTCATTGTACACCACGCTGAGCCCGTCCATCCGGTCCTGGATCCCGGAACGGAAATGCTTGGACAGCCGTTCCAGCACTTCGTCCGCATCCTTCACCTTCAGGTTGATTTCCCCGCTGCAGGGATACTCGCTGATCCGGGCATCCACCAGCTGGGACAGGGTCATGCCGGAAGTGGACAGAAGGGAGATCAGCAGCAGCCAGGGGATCATCCCGCTGTCGCAGTAGGAGAAATCCCGGAAATAATGGTGGGCGCTCATTTCGCCCCCGTACAGCACACCCTGCCGGCGCATGCATTCCTTGATGAAGGCGTGGCCGCTCTTGCACCGTACCGGCTGGCCGTCGTACCGGGCAATGATGTCTTCCGTATTCCAGGTGAGCCGGGGATCGTAAAGAATCTTGCTGCCGGGATGCTTCTGGAGGAAGTACTGGGCAAAGAGCCCCACCAGATAATACCCTTCGATGAACCGGCCGTTTTCGTCAAAGAAGAAGCACCGGTCGAAGTCCCCGTCCCAGGCAATCCCCAGGTCGGCCCCGTTCTTTTTCACAGCGTCCGAGGTGGCTGCCCGGTTTTCCGGCAAGAGCGGGTTGGGCACCCCGTTGGGGAAAGTGCCGTCCGGGGTATCATTAATCATGATGAACTGGCAGGGCAGGTGCTTTGCCAGTTCCTTCACAATGGGACCGGCGCCCCCGTTCCCCGGGTTGGCCACGATCTTGAGAGGCAGCAGGCTCTTTACATTGATATAGGAAAGAAGATGGTCCACATAGCTGGGGACGATATCCACTTTTTTGTAGGTTCCCGGTTCCGCCGCCTTGGGCACCCGGGTCTCGAAGTCTTCCGCTGCCACCAGTTCCGCCAGGTCCTTCAGCCCCGTATCCGCAGAAATGGGCCGGGCTTCGGAACGGACCAGCTTCATGCCATTGTAGTCCTTGGGGTTGTGGCTGGCGGTGATCATCATACCCCCATCGGTTTTCAGGTGGGCGGTGGCGAAATAGATCATTTCCGTGCCGCACTGGCCCAGATCCTGGACATTGGCCCCGGCATCCCGCATGCCCTTTACCGCCGCTTCGCTGAGGGCCGGTCCGCTGAGCCGGATGTCATGGCCCACCACCAGTTCTTTGGCCTGGAGCTTCCAGGCCAGGGCCCGTCCCAGCCGGTAAGCCAGGTCTTCGTTCACTTCGCTGGGGACGATGCCCCGGATGTCATAGGCTTTAAACGCTTTGGTACTGATCATGATGGTTCCTCCCCACAATTAGTCGTTCTCATCCAAAAGAGCCAGGTTTTCCATGGGCAGCAGGTCCTGGGCCTTGCCCAGGGGCACCCGCAGGCCGCTTCGGTTCAGGATGGCCATGCTGCCGTTTTTCAGCACAATATCCGTCCGTGCCAGTTCCCGGAGCACAAAGCCCAGGGCCACCAGGAAGTTCAGACGGTCCTTTTCCTCCAGGGTAAATGTCTGGTAATCGGTCTTTTCCAGGAGCAGCCGCTGGAAGAACTGGATCTGCTCCCGCTGTTCATTTTTCAGGGTCTCGGTGGTCTTGTACACATGGCGGACCACTTCCAGCAGCCGTTCCCCCCGGGCCTCCGCATCCGCCAGGAGCAGGGACTGGGTATCCGTATCCGTCTTGAAATGGACCGCCTCATCCTTGGTCATTTTGGACCCGTCCTTGTCGGAAAAATACCCGGGCCGCAGCACCTTGGGGAAGCACATGATGGATTCCAGCACGCTCATTTCATCCAGGGCCGTCACTTCTGAAGTGTACAGAGGCTGGTCCATGATCTGTTCCATCACCAGCTTGGCCTCGTCCCGTTCCAGTTCCGACTGGCTGTAGGAACTGGCCGCTCCCCCCTGGAGAGCCACCACCGTCAGCATCCCGGTGCCTTCCGTATCCAGTTTCTTTTCCTGGATCCGGTCCACCACCCGGCGGATCCGTTTCAGCTTCCGCACATCCTGGGGCAGCAGATGGAGATTCTTATGGGTCTTGTAGGTATAATGGCCCGGTTTGTTCTCGATCTTGTCCAGGATGGCAAAGACCTTGTCGTAGCAGCCCCAGATATGGAGCTTCAGACGGCCCAGTTCTTCCACTTCCGGAGTCAGCTGCTCCAGCACCTTGTAGAACTTGAACCTTTCTTCATTATACCGTTCAATGGCATTTTTCACCATGTTTTCAGAGCTGGTGGCACTTTTATACAGTTTCAGTCCGGCAGCGCCGATCCCGGCAGCCGCCCACACCACAAGAGGTATTGGCATAGGATTTCCTCCGTTTCCTGCACTGTACCCACAGCGGATACAAGATAACTCTACAAATTATAGCCCGATTCCCCAGGTTAGTCAAAACGAAAAGCCGTTGAAAGCTGTCCCCATCCGTTGTAAAATGGGAAGACAGAACCTAAGAGGAGGAACACCCATGAAAAAATTCCTGGCTATGGCCACCCTGCTCCTGACTCTGCTGGCCCTGCCCCTGACGGCAGGCGCGGAACGCAGCGGCTGGAAGAGCAGCACCTTTGCTTTTAAAAATGTGAAAGTCGTGTATCTGAAGGATCTTTCCCGGCAGGATACGGACTTCCGGAAAGCCCATCCCGCCTTTACCCGGGACGACGATGCGGTCCGGAAGACCCTGCTGACCCTCCAGCGGGACTTCAAGAAAGAAGGGGTCACCGTATACAGCAACCCGGTGATGCTGCCGGACAAGAAGCTCCGGAACACCATCACCCTCCAGGTCCAGGTGAACCCGGTGGGGATCGAGACCGCTGACGGTACCGAGCCCGCTGCCCGGAAAGGGAACAAGCTGGCCAAGGGGGAAACCGCTTACGCAGGCGTCACCTTCCTGGCCACCAAGAACGGTCAGGCCATCTACCAGGTCACCGATGCACGGACCAGCACGGAATACGATTCCGACACCCTGCTGGCCGCCATCATCCGCACCGCCACCGACGAAATGACGAAGAATGCGAAGAAATGACAAAAGGGACTGTGAAAAAATGAGAAATCATTTTTTCACAGTCCCTTTTGTCACTGGTCAACGGTCACTGGTCACTGGCCGATTGATTATGATCTGCCCCCTCGTTAGATAATACTAACGATTGTAAACGGGGGAAATGAAGGGAAGATGAAGAGTTTTTCATCTATTTCTCCGGCTCCTCCGCGATGACCCCTCCGCAGTGAGGGATGAGGTTCAGGGTATAGTCCTTCTTCCCCTCCCGGGCCAGCTGGGCCTGGGCCTTTTCCCAGGCTTCGGCCACCGTGGCGCAGGGGATCTGATTGGTCTTCCGGATGGCGTCGAAATTCTCCTTTTTCGTCACCAGGTAGATGGTGTACCGGTGGGTCATGCAGAACAGGTTGAACGCCACAAAGAAGGGAATGCTGAAATTCTCCCGCAGGGCCTTTTCCATGTCCTTCTCGCTGTCATACTTGAAACTGCCAAGATATTCCGGCGGTTCGTACAGGTCACTGGCCTCCATGATGGCGATGATGATGCCCCCCGGTTTGGTGGTCACATCTGCCGGATCATAGCATTTGCAGCCCTGATACAGGGATACATCCTTGGGATAGCCCCCGGCACAGGCAAAGGTCACATCCGCCCGGGCCTTGAAAGAGACCGCTTGGTTGTCATGGCAGATCCGGGTCCCTTCCAGCCAGGCCTGGTAGGGATCACCGGCCACCATGCGGCAGATTTTCCCTTCATTGTTGATGATGGAATGGACCAGGAACGTGGGCTTGACCATCTCCATGGCATCCAGCATATCGTAGTTCACCGGGTTGTCCTGGAGTACTCCGTTCCGGGTCTTGGGGTTGATGCCGTCCCCAAAATGGTCCGCCAGGGCATGGCAGTGGTTCTCCTGGATGGTATCCCAGCCGGCCACCCCGGGCAGGAGCAGTTTCCGGCCGCCCCCATAGCCGGCAAAAAGATGGGCGGTGATGCCGTCGATGATCACGATCTTGTCCGCTTCCACCACCCGCTTGTTCAGCATCACACGGGTCCCGAACCGGGTGGTCCCCACACAGGTCAGTTCATCGTTGTTCCGGCAGTGGTGCTGGTACATCCGGATCCGCCGGGCCACTTCTTCGCCCACCACCCGGACATTTTCCTCCGGAGTCTGCTCCCGGTGGGTTCCCTGGGCAAAGACAATGTACATGTCCTCATCCGGCACCCCGGCCAGGTTCAGTTCATTGACCACATGGATCACATATTCAGAAGACCGGTTCCAGGAACGGGTCACATCGGCGATGACCAGGCAGACCTTGTCCCCTTTCCCGAACATTTCCTGGAGAGGCCGGCAGCCGATGGGATGGCGCATGGCCTCCAGGGTGGCCTGCTCCACATCCACCGCCGGCACCGGACGGCCTTCGATGATGCTGCTGATCCGTTCCTCCGGCAGTTCCACTTCCTGGGTGGTCCTGCCAAAATTAAAGCTGAATTTCCTGAGTCCCACGATATCTTCCTCCCTTTCAGACAGAAACTGCAGACGGTTGGAGCAAAAAAACTGTTTATACAGAATATTATAGCACAATCTGCCAGGGGCAAGCCGTTTCCATGTATCTGAAGTATGTGTCAACAAGTTCTCGGTGAATCCTTCATCGCCGTATAGTTATTCAGAAATGGTGTCAAAAATTTTTTATCGTTGCTTTGAGGTCGACGACGTAGGGGTTTCGCCGCAGGCAAACCCGTCCCGGCCTCCCAGAGGGGAAAAGTCCTCCTATACTCTTCCACCCGCAAGGGCTCTCCGCCGGGAGGGCAGACCCGTTCGTCCCTGGCGGGAGGCTCACAGCCTATCGCCTTGCCCTGACGGTCAAAGGCAGCGGCTACGGACCAGGAAGCCGGACCCCATCGCCCGCGTGCTCCACCCCAGGAGCGACAACACCCGATGTTGTCCCGTAACCAAGGCATCCAGATGTGTCCCCCTGAAAGTCGGATGCCAGATGCTGCGCATCTGCCTTTGAACGTAAAAAACCGTAGGCCGGGATGGGCTTCCCTGCGGGCAGCCCCTACCACGTTGGGGGCAGAGGACCAGCAGGAAATCAGAGAAACGGGGTTGTCAAAAAATCCGTTCCTGTGACCGTTGTATCCAACATCCGACCCCAAGGTTGTAGGGGCGGGCCACAGGCCCGCCCGTCCCGGCCTCCGGTTTTTATCCGTTCCCAGGAAACCGCCCCGGTGGGTTCCCTCCTGCCGCTAGAGACTAGAGACTAGTGACTGTCAGCTCATGACCATCCGCCTCCGGCAGATGGTCTCCTTCTGCGTGAGACGGAAAAGCGTCCCTGCCCCTTTTCCCAATTTCCTCCGAAAAAATCCTCCCTGCCGTCTCTTATACAGTGTAAGGAGGCGGTGACATGGAAGCAATCAAACGGCAGGAGGTTCTGGAACTGGCCCGCAGGGCCCGTGGGCACATCCAGAAAATCTACCTGCACTGGACGGCTGGAACCTATGACCAGCTGTTCCCGGACTATCACCTTCTGGTCCGGGGGGACGGGAGCCTGGTAACCAGTACCCGGGACTGGACCCGGATCCTCCCCCACACCTGGAACCGGAATACCGGTGCCCTGGGCATTGCCCTGTGCTGTGCCAAAGATGCCATGCTCTACGCAGACGGCACCTTCGACCTGGGGGATTATCCCCCCACTCCCCTGCAGGTGGAAAGCACTTCCATCCTGCTGGCCACCCTGTCAGATGTCTGGAAACTCCCTCTGGAGCCTGCCCAGATCATGACCCATGCAGAGGCTGCCGACCTGGACGGTTACGGGCCAAGCATGGCCGGGACGCCCGCTTTTGAACGGTGGGATCTGTGGAAGCTGAAAGACTATGACGGAGTATGGCGCAGCGGCGGGGCGGTGCTCCGGGGGAAGGGACTGTATTATCAGTGGGTGAAGCGGGTAAAAGGTGGGTTCATCGTTTGTCGTTCATCGTGAGTCGTTATGGAAGGAACCCGTACCCGGGTTCCTGTGAATGAGGACGCAGCTGACGCTGCTAACCCACCACCAGCCTGTCGGCCGGTCCCCCGCCCTTGAAAAGGGCGGATAGTGGGTACGCGGGCTTACGCCCTGGCACCCACATAAAGCAATGGACCGTTAGGCCGCATACCTATATACAGCAATGGGCGTCAGCCCGAGCGTATATCCGCCCTTTGCAAGGGCGGGGGACCGTTGCGCTTGCGCAATGGTGGTGGGTTAGCAGCCCCCAGGGGCTGCGTTTCCCTTCAGAAGCATCTGCCTCCGGCAGATGGTCTCCATCGGCTAGTGACTAGTGACTGGCCCGGCCCTGCCGGGCCCCGCCCCCTTACACCCTGTGATGCAACCTTATCCTGACAATCCAAAGGAGGAATGAAAATGGCAATCCAGAAGAACCTCACCGCAGTGACCCTGCAGCTGGAAATCAGCAACGGGGTGGACAAAAATGACCAGCCCAAATTCAAGAACATCAGCTACGAAAAGCTGTCCACCGATGCCACCCCTGAAAAACTGGCGGAAGTGGGCAAGGAATTCGGCGGGCTGATGGCAGAAGCTCCCAAGGGGATGTACATCGTGGAACGGCATACCCTGGAAGAAGTGGCGTAAAGGAGGTAGTGCACAATGGCAGATTCCAGAAAACTGGACCTGATTTTCAAGGACAGCGAAAAAGCGACCAAAAACATCCGCATCGTGAACCCCCGCTCTGACGTGGACCGGGAAATGGTGCTGCCGGTGATGAACAAAGTGGTGGAAAGCAAAGTCTTCCTCACCAAGAACGGCATTCCTGTGGAAACCATCCAGGGGGCCAAAGTGACCGATGTCAAGGATCTGCTCTCTGACGGAACTGACGAAGTCACCGAGGGCTAACCCATGGAGGACCTGTCCCTGCTGGCCGGCCAGGCTGCCCAGTACGGATTCCCCATGGTCATTTCCTGGTACCTGCTGGTACGCATGGAAGAGAAACTGGAGAACCTGACCCAGAGCATCGAACGGCTGCGCATGGCAGTGAAAATAGAATAAGGAAAAAAGAGAGTGCTGCATGTTTTATGCAGCACTCTCTTTTTGCGCACAAAAAAGCACCCACACGGTCAAACCCCGCATGGATGCTTGCTTTTAGTCTGGTGGAGCACAGGGGGATCGAACCCCTGACCTCAAGATTGCGAACCTTGCGCTCTCCCAGCTGAGCTAGTGCCCCAATACGTAGTATTATAGCGCTTCCGGGAGAAGTGTGCAAGGAAAAATCGGAAAGGGGAGTGTGAAAAATTCACATCCCCTTCTTTTCCTGCTTTTCCACCAGATCTGCCAGGGTGGTGTTGTCCACGATGTTGTCGATGGCATCCTGGATTTCTTTCCACAGGTCCAGGGTGACGCAGTGGGCGGCCCGGCTGCAGATTGCGTGGCCGGGTTCCAGGCAGGCCACGGGAGCCAGGGACCCTTCCACGGCCCGGAGGATCTCTCCGGCGGTATAGTCTTTGGGATCACGGACCAGTTTGTATCCTCCCTGGGCTCCTCTGGCACTTTTAACCAGTTTGGCGCGGGAGAGCTGGGTAATGATCTGTTCCAGGTATTTTTCTGAGATTTCCTGTCTCTGAGAGACGCTTTTAATAGGTACATAGGATTCGGTGCCGTTGATGGCCAGATCGATCATCAGGCGCAGGGCATACCGTCCCTTGGTAGAGATTTTCATGGTTCCTCCTCGCAGCAAGAATAATTTCCTATAATTGTACTATAGAATTTTCCAAAAGGAAAGGTGAATTCCTAGTAATTTTTAGGAATTTCACACCCCCCCGATTTATCAGATTTTTTCACCGAATCAGTTGACACTCTTTGCTTCTGAACGGTAAAATAATATCGTATCTGTTCATTCTGTTTCCGGATTCCATACTGAAAATTCATGGAGGGGGAGAAAATCGTGCGTCGCTTACAGATCGAAACACCGGGACGGGCCCAGACGGTCCTGAACGGTTTGTATCAGGATATGCACCGAAGGATCAGTGCCAGTTCTCCGGGGCTGTGCCCGGTGGACATGGCCCTGAACTTTCTCCGGTTCTGCCATGCCCAGAGCTGCGGCAAATGCGTGCCCTGCCGGGTGGGCCTGGGCCAGCTGGAGGTGCTCATTGAACGGGTGCTGGACCGGACGGCCACCCTGGACACCATCGACCTTATTGAACGGACCGCCCGGAGCATCGCCTCTTCTTCGGACTGTGCCATCGGCTACGAGGCGGCCTATATGGTACTGAAGGGGGTCCGGGGCTTCCGGGAGGATTATAAGGAGCACGTGCTCACCGGCCGGTGCATCTGCGGTCTCAGCCACCCGGTGCCCTGTGTGTCCACCTGCCCGGCCCATGTGGATATTCCCGGTTATGTGGCGCTCATCCGGGAAGGCCGGTATGAAGACGCCCTGGAACTGATCCGGAAGGACAATCCCTTCCCCGCCGCCTGCGCCTATGTATGCGAGCATCCCTGCGAACACCACTGCCGCCGGGGGATGGTGGACGCCCCGGTGAACATCTGCGGGCTGAAGCGGTTTGCCGTGGACCATGCCAAACCGGCCCGGGCGCCAAAGCCCGCCCCTGCCACCGGCAAGACCGTGGCGGTGATCGGAGGCGGCCCGGGAGGCCTGACGGCAGCCTACTATCTGGCTCTTATGGGCCACAGCGTCACCGTATACGAACAGCGGCCCCAGCTGGGCGGCATGCTCCGGTACGGGATCCCGGACTACCGTCTGCCCCTGGAAGTGCTGGACCGAGACCTGGACTACATCCTCACCACCGGGATCCAGGTCCGCACCGGAGTTTCCGTGGGGACGGACATTCCGGTGGAAAAGCTCCAGCAGCAGTATGATGCGGTGTACATCGCCATCGGGGCCCACAGCGACAAGAAGCTCCATATCCCCGGGGAAGACGCCCAGGGGGTGTACAGTGCCGTCCGGCTGCTCCGGGACATCGGGGAAGGCCGGGTTCCGGATTTCACCGGCAAACGGGTCTGCATCATCGGGGGCGGCAACGTGTCCATGGACGCCACCCGCACGGCCAAACGGCTGGGGGCGGCTTCCGTCCAGTGCCTGTACCGGCGCCGGCTGGAAGATATGACCGCTCTGCCGGAAGAGATCCAGGCGGCCATGGCGGAAGGCTGCGAAATCGTCACCCTGGAAGCCCCCAGCCGGATTGAAACCAACGCAGCGGGCCAGGTAACGGCCATCTGGACCCAGCCCCAGCATATCGGCCCCTACAATGGAAAGGACCGGCCAAACCCCATAAAGGCGGATCTGCCGGAACGGCGGTTCCCCTGCGACATCCTGATTGTGGCCATCGGCCAGTCCATTGTCACCAAGCCTTTTGAGGCCATCGGGGTCACCACCCACCGGGGGGCCATCCAGGCGGATCTGTCCACCAGCATCCCAGGCCTGGGGAACCTGTTTGCCGGCGGGGATGCGGTTTCCGGTCCCGCCACAGTGATCCGGGCAGTGGCCGCCGGGAAAGTGGCCGCCGACAACATCGATTCCTTCTTCGGCTGCCACCACCGGATTTCCTGCCAGGTAGAGATCCCCGACGCCTACTTCACCCAGACCCCTCCCTGCGGCCGGGTGAACCTGAAGCACCACTGCACTCCGGACTGTGTGGGAGATTTCCGTCTGGTGGCGGAAGGGATGACCCCGGAAGAAGCCCATCAGGAAGCCAGCCGGTGTCTGCGCTGTGACCACTTTGGCTACGGCAGCTTTAAAGGAGGGAGGAATCGGGAATGGTAACCTGTACCATTGACGGCAAAATCATCCAGGTGCCGGAAGGGACCACCATTATGGAAGCGGCCCGGCAGGCCCGGATCCAGATCCCCCACCTGTGCTATCTGAAAGGCCTCAACGAAATCGCCGCCTGCCGGGTGTGCTGTGTGGAGGTGGAAGGAGAACCGGGGATGATCACCGCCTGCAACAGTCCTGTCAAAGAGGGCATGGTGGTCCACACCCATTCTCCCCGGGTCCGGGAAACCCGGAAGATCAACGTGGAACTGATCCTCTCCCAACACGACTGCCGGTGCGCCGTCTGTGTCCGCAGCGGCAACTGCCGGCTCCAGTCCCTGGCCAACAGCCTGGGGATCCACGACAATCCCTATGAGGAACAGCTGCCCAAAGGCCTGCGCCGGGCCTGGACCACCACCTACCCCCTGTTCCACGACTACAACAAATGCATCAAATGCATGCGCTGCATCCAGGTCTGCGACAAGATCCAGGCCATGCACATCTGGGACGTGGCGGGCACCGGGGGACGGACCACGGTGGATGTGTCCGGGAACCGGGTAATCAAGGATTCGGACTGCACCCTGTGCGGCCAGTGCATCACCCACTGTCCGGTGGCCGGGCTCCGGGAACGGGACGATACGGACAAACTCTACGAAGCCCTGGCGGACCCGGACAAAGTGACCCTGGTCCAGGTGGCTCCGGCGGTGCGGACGGCCTGGTGCGAAGCCTTCGGCCTGCCCCGGGAGCAGGGGACCATCGGGAAAATGGCGGCGGCCCTCCGGCAGCTGGGGTTCGACCATGTGTACGACACCACCTTCGGGGCGGACCTCACCATTATGGAAGAAGCCAATGAATTCCTGGAACGGTTCCAGGCCGGGGACACGAAAGAGTTCCCCATGTTCACCAGCTGCTGCCCCGGCTGGGTCCGGTTCCTGAAGGGCCAGTATCCGGAACTGACCGGACGGCTGTCCACCTCCAAATCCCCCCAGCAGATGTTCGGGGCCATTGCCAAGACCTGGCTGGCGGAAAAGCTCCAGGTGCCTCCGGAAAAGCTGTACTGCGTTTCCATCATGCCCTGCCTGGCCAAAAAGGCGGAATGTGCCCTGCCCACCATGCAGGGGCCTTACGGACCCGATGTGGACCTGGCCCTCACCACCCGGGAATTCATCCGGATGCTCCGGGCGGACCACCTGGATCCGGCCCTCATGCCGGAAGAGCCGCTGGATGATCCCATGGGCACCTTTACGGGAGCCGGGACCATTTTCGGCACCACCGGCGGGGTACTGGAAGCGGCTCTCCGTACAGCCTACGCCACCCTGACCGGGGAAAATCCCGATCCGGACCTGTTTGCTCCTTTGCGGAACGGTACAGGGCTCCGGGATGCGGTGTACACCATGGCCGGCAAAGAAATCCGCTGTGCCGTGGTCAGCGGCCTGGGGAACACCCGGCAGCTGATCCAGGCCCTGAAGCGGAAAGAAGTCCATTACGATTTCGTGGAAGTGATGGCCTGTCCCGGCGGCTGTGCCGGAGGAGGCGGCCAGCCCATTCCCCAGGAGGATGTGGAGCTGGAAGGCGTCCGGGGAGAAGAGCTCCGGACCCTGGACAAGCACAGCCATCTCCGGTTCTCCCACCAGAATCCCCAGGTCCAGCGGCTGTACCGGGAATTTTTGGGCAAACCCCTGAGCCCCAAAGCAGAAAAACTCCTCCACACGGATCATTTTGGGTGGAAAATGTAGAGAGGAGGCTGTTGCAAGAGCAACAGCCTCCTCTTCAGGTCTCGGGTCTCGAGTCATGAGTCTCGGACCGCTGGATAGAACCTGTCCTTCGGCCAGGTTCTTCTTATTGTGTATAACCGTAGGGGGCGCAGGCCCGGCGCCCCGCAAAATGCGCAGATCATCGATGATTTGGCGGGCTGCCCGGCGTGCAGCCCCTACGGTACCGATTTACACGTTCAAAGATTTGCCTGCAAATTTTTCATTTGGCTCGAGACTCGAGACTCGAGACCGAGCCGCTATGCGGCTCATTATGATAAGGACTGAAATTTCAGAGAAAGGAACCTGCTCTATGACCCATCCCATTTCCACCCTGTTCATCTCCTGTCTGGCGGCCCTGACCTTTCTGGCAGCTCCCGCCCTGGCCTCCCCGGCGTCTCTGGGAGCCCGTAAGGTACCGGCGCCGGTCCCGGCGGAAACCCCTGCCGCCCCGGCAGCCGCTCCTGCGGCTCCGGAAGCATCTCCCGAATTGCCGGAAACTCTCCCGGCCCCGGCGGCCCCTGTCTCTCCCGCTCCGGCACCCCGGCCTCCGGAGGACCCCATCACCACCGTGACCCTCAGTGCCGCCGGGGACTGCACCCTGGGCACGGAAGAAAGCTTTGGCTATGAGGCCACCTTCCCGGCTGCCTGGGACGCCGCCGGCGGAGATGGTTCCGTATTCCTGGCAGGCGTCCAGTCCGTTTTTGCCAAGGACGACCTGACGGTGGTGAACCTGGAAGGCCCTCTCACCACCCGGGGCCAGCGCCAGGACAAGACCTTCGCCTTCCGGGGCGATCCGGCCTATGTGGAAGTGCTGAAAGCCGGCAGCGTGGAAGCCGCCTCCCTGGCCAACAACCACAGTTACGACTATGGGAACGACGGGTACTGGGACACCTTCAAGACCCTGGGAGACAACGGGATTATGCCCTTCGGCTATGAGGAAAGCCAGATCCTCCCGGTAAAGGGAATCCCCGTAGGCCTGGTGGGAATCAACGCCCTGGAAGCCGGGGCCGCCGATCAGCTGGTGGCAGAACTGGCCAAAATCAGGGAAAAAGGGGCCCGGCTGAAAGTGGTCTATTTCCACTGGGGCAGCGAACTGGAAACCCATCCGGATGAGGACCAGGTGTGGCTGGCCCATCTGGCGGTGGATCACGGAGCCGACCTGGTGCTGGGGGCCCATCCCCATGTGATCCAGCCTCTGGAAACCTACAAGGGAAAGACCATCTGCTACAGCCTGGGGAATTTCTGTTTCGGAGGCAACAGCAACCCGGGAGACAAGGACACCTTCATCTACCAGCAGACCTTCCGGTTCCGGGACGGCCATCTGGTGGGAACGGACCCGGGAAAAGTGATCCCCTGCCGGATCTCCTCCACCCCGGACTGGAACGATTACCGTCCCACCCTGGTGGAAGGGGAAGATGCGGAGCGGATAAAGGGGAAAGCAAAGGGACTGTTGCAAGAGCAACAGTCCCTTTTTCACGCCCCCAATATTCCCCCGACCACCATACCCAGATAGGTACCGATTACATAGCCGAAGGTGCCTACCAGCATGCTGGGGCCCACCAGGGCCGTCCAGCCCTGGGAAATGGCCATTCCTGCCGCGGTGGTGGGGCCTCCGATGTTGGCATTGGAAGCCAGGACGATGTCTTCCAGGCTGAAATGGAACAGTTTCCCTCCCACAAAGCAGAAGGCCATGTTCACCACCACCATCAGGAAGCAGAACACGAACAGCAGCGGCGCGTTCCGGAGGATTTCCAGGATGGAAGCGGGCACCCCGATGGCGAAGAAGAACAGGTAGATGAAATAGGTGCCGATTTCCTGGGCTCCGGCCAGGGCTGCCGCCTGTTTTTCAAAAAAGGTGGCGAACCCCATGGAAAACAGGGTGATCCACACATACTGGCTGCTGAAGAAGGTATTGGCCATGTGTCCCAGGCCGCTGCCGGTGGGAATGGCGGCCCCCAGGGCCTTCCCCAGGTTCTGGGACAGGGTCACCACCGCCACCGCATAGAACAGGTCCAGGGCAATGTCCTTTAAGGAAATGTTCTTGGGCTGCCAGTAGGCTGCCGCCTGGGTCTGAGCGTCTTCCCGTCCTTCCCGGGCCACCCGGTCCATGTGGGGATGGGGATAGTGTTTCTGGAAAAAGGCGCTGCCCACACATTTCAGCAGTACCAGGAAATACACCGCCATATTCAGGTTGTCCGCCACCACCGTAGCGGAAACCAGGGTCCCTTCCGTGTGGAAGGCGTCGGCCAGGGCCACGAAATTGACCCCGCCTCCGATGTAGGACCCGGTCATCATGGCCGCCACCTTGGCCAGCCCGTCGATCCGGCTCCCCAAAAGCCAGCAGCCCAGCACGGCGCCGCACACGGTCCCCACCGCCCCGATGAGGAAAATGAACAGCAGCCGGCCGGTTTCCTGCCAGATCTTCGTCAGGTTGGCCTGGAGCAGCAGCAGAGGAATGGCCAGGGGTACGGCGTATCCCCAGATGATATCGTCATAAATGGGGGCATGGCTGGGGATCACGTTCAGGTTCACCAGCACAATGGCCGCCACCAGGGCCAGTACGGCCCCGGAAATCCGAGAGGCCCAGGCATAGGTCTGTTCCAGCCAGATGGAGCCTGCCACCACCCCGCAGGTCAGGGCCAGCAGCAGCCAGGTGTTTTCCGGTGCAATCAGTGGATTCATAAACAACATCCTTCCTTATTCGTTATTCCAAAACGAAGATCCGGTCCCCCAGATCCCCTGGTATCCAGATATTCTTTCCCTTTGCCAAATGACATGATGAGCCTCCTTTGATACACGGAGCGGGCGGCCCCTTTTGGAGTCGCAAGCCATAGGTATCGTTTTTTGGATAGAACCTGTCCTATGGCCAGGTTCTTTGAAAGGAAAACGCAGCTGGCGCTGCTAACCCACCACCAGCCTTACGGCTGGTCCCCCGCCCTTGCAGAGGGCGGATAATGGGTATGTGGGCTTACGCCCTGGTACCCACATAAAGCAAAGGGCGTAAGCCCCAGCGTATATCCGCCCTTTTCAAGGGCGGGGGTATCCATGCGCAGCATGGGTGGTGGGTTAGCAGCCGTAGGGCTGCCTTTTCCACTCAGCAGCATCTGCCCCCAGGCAGATGGTATCCTTCAACAGGAGACTAGTGACTAGAGACTGCCTGCCGATTTTTCCCCAGCGCCCACACCATGCAGGCTCCCTGACACAGGGCCAGGACCAGCAGCAGATGGAAGGCGTGGGCAGTGCCCAGGCTGGTGCCTTGGGCCAGGGCCCGTCCTGTCTGACCGGCGGCCACCAGGGCCGCACAGACGGAAGTCCCCACTGCCCCGGCCAGCTGCTGAAGGGTGTTGCACACCGCGTTCCCGTCCGGCTGGATGGATTCCGGCAGGTTTTCCAGGGCATAGGTCAGAATGTTCCCGGCGGACAGCCCCTGGCCCAGGGTGAACACCACATAAATGGCCGTAAGCCCGGGAATGGCCGCCTTTCCCAGAGCCAGCTGGTACAGCCCGAAACTGAGGATAATGGCACAGCTGCCCAGGATGAGGGGCTTCCGGGCCCCCAGCCGGTCATAGAGCCGGCCGCTTACAGGGGCCAGGGCCGCCCCCAAAAGGCACCCGGGAAGCAGGATGCACCCGGCGGCAAAAGGATCGGACCCCAGGACGATCTGGGCATAATTGGGAAGCAGGAAGCCCACTCCCAGGCACAGGAACTGGACCAGCAACAGCCCCAGCACCGCCCCGTCAAAGGCCGGCACCTGGAACACCTGGAGGTTCAGCAGCGGGGTGGACCCGGCCTTCCGGAGCCGGTTTTCCTGACGGACAAAGACGGCCAGGGCCAGCACCATCAGCCCTGCCAGGGCCAAAAGACCCGGGGCCGGCAGCACCGTCCCGTAGCTGCACAAAAGCAGCAGACAGGGCAGGGCCACCAGCAGGCAGCCCAGGCCGAACCCGTCAAAAGGCCGGGGCCCCCAGGCCGAAGACTGGCGGATGGCACAGATCCCCACCGCCAGGGAAAACAGCAGCCCGGGCACCAGGGCGGCAAAGATCATCCGCCAGCCGAAATGGCCGATGATGTACCCGCCCAGAGAAGGCCCCACCGCCGGAGCCAGGGCGCACACCAGCATGGCGGCCCCCATCATGGTGCCGATTTTGTCCAGCGGCGCCTGTTCCAGCACCAGATTGAACATCAGAGGCAGGCCAATGCCTGTACCCGCCCCCTGGAGCAGCCGTCCCAACAGGAGCAGAGGAAAGTTCCCGGCCAGGCCATCCAGCACCGTCCCGGTAAGGAACAGGAGATTCCCGGCCACAAAAAGCCCTTTCAGAGGGAACCGCTGCTTCAGGTAGCTGGACGTGGGGATCACCGTGGCCAGCACCAGCAGATATCCGGTGGTAAGCCACTGGACCGTGGAGGTGCTCACGGAAAATTCCTCCATCAGGGTGGGGAAGGTCACGTTCATGGCCGTTTCGATGACCACCCCGGTAAAGGACAGAAGTCCCGCGGCCAGTATGGACAGAAACAGCCGGGCATCCGCCCGGCGCACAAAAGCAGGATTTTCGTTTTCCAACAGTTTCACCTTCAGACACAAAAATACATTCTGAGAGTACATAGTAGAAAAAATTCCCGGAAATGTCAAGAAGGGGGTGTTGCACGGTATGTGCAGCACCCCCTGTTTTTCATCCTCTTATTTTACTTCCTTGAACGCACTTTTGGGCTGGCCGCAGAGAGGGCAGACCCAGTCGTCGCTTTCGCTGTTGATGTCCCCTTCGTATTCATAGCCGCAGACCGGGCACACATACACCTTTTTGGCCTTTTCCTTTTTCTCTGCCTGAGGATACCGGGCCAGGATTTCCGCCATCAGTTCCCCATGGTGGCCTTCCTGTTTGGCAAACACTTCCATTTCGTCAGCCGCTTCGGCAAACCCGGCAGCCCGCACCTTGTCCGCCATGCCCTTTACCTGGGCCTCCCCATTGGTTTCCGCTTTTTGGAGGGTTTTCACCAGGCCCCAGAAATCCTGGGGATATTTCCCGTTGAGCACGGCATAGAAGCCCGCATGGACCGCTTCCTGGTTGGCGGCTTCGATGAACAGGGGCACCAGATCTTCATAGCCCTGTTCTTTGGCCAGCCGGGCCAGTGCATAATACATCATGGTGCCGTTGGCTTCTCCCTGCATCATGTTTTTTGCCATAGCTTCCAGTTCCGTTCCTTTGGTCTGTCCGTAAATGCTCATTGTCTTTTCCTCCTGTTTTCCCTTGCCCCCGTAAAGCGGAGCTTTCTGTTTCTTTTCTTCTGGCCATCGGCCTCTTGTGAAACCCATTATACCCGTTTTATTTAATTTTGTCAAATTTAATTTTGCTAAATTTAATTTGTTCTCATGTTCTTTTCCTGTTACAATAAAGTGTAATCAAAAGTTTTTCCGTACCGGAGGTATGATCGATATGAATGAAAAGGATGCCTGCAATCCCCTGCTGCTGGGAAACCAGCTCTGCTTCCCCCTGTATGCCAGCGCCCGGAAAATCGTAGCTGCCTATACTCCCTTCCTGAAAGAAATCGGCCTCACCTATGCCCAGTATGTAACCATGATGGTGCTCTGGGAAGAAAAGGCCACTACCATACACCACTTGGGCGAACGGCTGTACCTGGATTCCGGGACCCTGACCCCAGTGCTGAAGAAGCTGGAGGCCCAGGGCTATGTGAAGCGCTACCGAAAGCCCGACGACGAACGGGTGGTGGTGGTGGAAATCACCCCCGATGGACTGGCCCTCCGGGACAAGGCCCTGAAAGTCCCCCATGCCATGGGCTGCCTGATCAACCGGAAAGGTCCCCTGTTCACAGCCGAAGAAGTGGCCGATTTGAAAGAAAAACTGTACCGGATCCTCCACGTACTGGAGGGGTAAAAAGGGGGGCTGCTGCGCTGCAGCAGCCCTGTCAATGGTCAATTGTCAATCGTCAATGGCCGAATGATAAAATTTGCAGACAAATTTTATTGAATGGAAACGCAGCTGGCGCTGCTAACCCACCACCCATGCTGCGCATGGATACCCCCGCCCTTGCAAAGGGCGGATATACGCTCGGGCTGGCGCCCATTGCTTTTCAGTACAAGGGCAGCAGCCCGCGTACTGTCTATCCGCCCTTTTCAAGGGCGTAAGCAGGGAGCATCCGCTTCAGCGGATAGCGAGGTCGCTTATGCCGTAGCTGGGGACCAGCCGCCAGGCTGGTGGTGGGTTAGCAGCCGTAAGGCTGCGTTTCCCTTCAGGAGCATCTGCCCCTGGCAGATGGTCTCCTTCGGCCGCTGACTATTGACAGCTGACAAAAAAACAGGGACTGTTGCCCAGGCAGCAGTCCCTGTTTTTATTCACTTCTTCACCACGTCGATGTTCCCGTTCTGGAGAACCACTTCGATATGGTCCCCTCTCTGGATCTCGCCCTGGACGATCTTGTTGCTCACTACGGTTTCCACCGTATGGACAATCAGTCTCTTCAGAGGACGGGCCCCAAAGGCAGGGTCGAACCCGGCTTTGGCCAGGTAGGCAACGGCTTCGTCGGTGGCCGTCAGGGTCAGTTCCAGCTGGCTGTGGAGCCGGCTGCCCAGATGGTTCAGGATCAACCGTACGATATCCTTCAGCTGTTCTTCCTGGAGAGGTTTGAACACCACAATGTCGTCCACCCGGTTCAGGAATTCCGGCCGGAAGAACTTCATCAGCATGCTCCGGACTTCGTCCTTGCTGATGTTGCCCTTCTTTTCCATGATCTCATGGGACCCCAGGTTGCTGGTCATGATGATCAGGGTATTCTTGAAGTCCACCATACGGCCCTGGCCGTCAGTCAAACGGCCGTCGTCCAGCACCTGGAGCAGTACGTTGAACACATCCGGGTGAGCCTTTTCGATTTCATCGAACAGGATCACGGAATAAGGATGGCGCCGCACCGCTTCCGTCAGCTGGCCCCCTTCTTCATAGCCCACATATCCAGGAGGGGCACCGATCAGACGGGACACCGTATGTTTCTCCATGTATTCACTCATATCGATACGGATAATGCTCTTTTCATCATTGAACAGCACTTCCGCCAGGGCTTTGGCCAGTTCGGTCTTGCCCACACCGGTAGGCCCCAGGAAGATGAAGGAACCGATGGGTTTGTTGGGATCCTTGATCCCGGCCCGGGCCCGGATTACGGCTTCGCTGACAGCTTCCACCGCTTCGTCCTGGCCGATCACCCGTTTGTGGAGGATTTCCGGCAGATGCGCCAGTTTCTTCTTTTCTCCTTCCATCAGACGGTTCACAGGGATGCCCGTCCAGGTGCTCACCACCTTGGCGATATCATCCTCGTCCACTTCTTCCTTCAGCAGGCGTTTGTCGGAATGTTCCTCTTTTTCCAGGGCCGCCAGCTGTTTCTGGAGTTCCGGCAGCTTGCCGTACTTCAGTTCCGCCAGACGGTTCAGGTCATAGGACCGTTCCGCTTCTTCCATTTCCTTCTTCACATTGTCCATATCCTTCTTGACTTGACGGATCTTGGCAATGCCGCCCTTTTCGGCTTTCCACTGGTCCATGAGCTTGTCGTTCTCGCCCTTCAGTTTGGCCAGTTCCTCTTTGATCTTTTCCAGACGGGCCTTGGAAGCATCGTCCTCTTCCTTGGACAGGGCCTGTTCCTCGATCTGGAGCTGGAGCATCCGGCGACGGCTTTCATCCAGTTCCGTAGGCATGGAATCGATTTCCACCCGCAGACGGGCAGCGGCTTCATCCACCAGGTCGATGGCCTTGTCCGGCAGGAACCGGTCATTGATGTACCGGTTGCTCAACGTGGCAGCAGCCACCAGGGCGGAATCCTTGATCCGGACCCCATGATGGACTTCGTACCGTTCCTTCAGCCCTCTCAGGATGGAAATGGTGTCCTCCACACTGGGTTCCTTCACCAGCACCGGCTGGAAACGCCGTTCCAGGGCGGAATCCTTTTCAATGTATTTCCGGTATTCCTTCAGGGTGGTGGCACCGATGCACCGGAGTTCCCCTCTGGCCAGCATGGGTTTCAGGATGTTCCCCGCATCCATGGAGCCTTCAGAAGCCCCGGCCCCCACCACCGTGTGCAGTTCATCGATGAACATGATGATCTGGCCGGCAGAATCGGACACGATTTTCAGGACTTTCTTCAACCGTTCCTCAAATTCCCCTCTGTACTTGGCCCCAGCCACCAAAGACGCCAGGTCCAGGGCATACAGGGTCTTGTTCTTCAGGGATTCCGGCACGTCCCCGGCCACAATCCGGCGGGCCAGGCCTTCCACAATGGCGGTTTTGCCCACGCCCGGTTCACCGATCAGCACCGGGTTGTTCTTTTTCCGGCGGGACAGGATTTCAATGGTCCGGCGGATCTCATCGTCACGGCCGATTACCGGATCCAGCTTCCCGTCCCGGGCTTTCTGGGTCAGGTCCTGGCCGAATTTCTCCAGGGTCTTGCGGTTTTCATCCGCATCCCCATTGTTTTCATATTTGTCGATGAGCCCCCGGATGGCACTGCGGGTGATCCCGTACTTTTTGCACAGTTCCACCACTTCCGCATCCCCGTCTTCACACAGGGCGGCCAGCAGATGGGATGCAGTCACCGGGTTCTGGCCGGCGGCTTTTTCCGCCAGGGCGAACACCCGGGCCAGGCCCGTGCTCATGCTCAGCTGATCGGACCCCTTCACGGAAGGGATCTGCTTCAGCAGACGGTCCACCTCCCGGCTGAACTGGGCCTCATCCACGTTCAGGCTCTTCAGCACAAACTTGAAGAACCCGTCCGGCTGGCTGCACATGGCGGACAGCAGATGGACGGTGGTCAGTTCCTGGTTGTAATTCATAACGGCTTGCTGCTGGGCAGCTTCCAACAATCCACGCACTTCATCACTCAAGCGTTCTGCCTGCATAACAAACACCTCCAAAAACCATTGGATCAATGGGTTATCTTCTTCATTCAGAGCCCGAAACAAACAGGGCCCGGGAAGTCTCTTTTCTCACTTCCCGGGTCTTATTATACCCATTAAAAGTCAAAAAGTCAAATATTATTTTCGTTTTTTTGACTTTTTTTGATTTTATTTTTCTTTGGCCAGACAGGACCATTCCGGATGACGGGCCACTTCCCGGAAGAAGGCCTTCCCGGCGGCATCCGCCTTGTCCCCCCGTTTTTCCGTCCGGATCCCTTCCTGGCCACAGAGGGCTGCCAGGGACAGGGTCAGTTCCCGTTCCCGGGCTCCTTCGGCCCCTTCTGCCAGGGCTCCCGTCCGGGCATAGCTGCGGCAGTATTTCCACCACTTTTCCCAGTAGGCTTCCCCTCGCTTCACCAGCCGTTTTTCTCCCAGGCCCCGTTCCAGGGTCAGGAGCCCGGCCAGGTCTTCCAGCTGACCTTTCCGTTCCCAGGGGTCCGGGCTGCCGGCATCTTCCAGGAACTGCTGTTCCTGCTGCCACCGATTCCACCGGACCTGGAGGAATTTTTCCAGGGTGGAGTTCTCTCCGTCCTTTTTGGCCAGAGTGGCCAGGTACAGCAGCTGCCACAGGGCCGCTGCCGCTTCCCGGGCGCAGCAGTCCGCACAGTGCTGGGCCGCCGCCACCCACCGGTCTTCCAGCCACTGCCAGGCCGGTTCCAGGGAGAGGAGCTCTTCCGGGAAAGGCTTTTCCCGCTGCCGGTCAGACGTTTCCAGGTAATCCACCGGTTCCAGCACCCCCAGGAGCCCGTCCAACAGATCCCGACCCTTTTTCCAGGAGGTCCGGGACAAAAAGCCCTGGCCCAGGTTCCACAGTCCGGCGCACTGCTGGAGAATGGTGAGCAGTTCCCGGCTCTCAAATTCCCGGTTCTCTCCGGGCACCAGAAGATCCAGCCCCCTGCCCAGGGCCTGCTGGACCAGGGTCCGCCACACTTCCGACGGCTCCGTTTCCTGATTCCAGCCAGTTGCCTTCCCGTCTTTGGGTGGGTTCCCCTTCCAGCCGGTAAGATCCAGCCCCCGTTTGAACTTGCTCCGCTCTTCCGGCCACAGAGGGATGGCCTGGGCCAGAGCCGCCGTAAACCGCAGCAGGTCCCGTTCCTGGCCCCGTTTGATCTCCAGTTCCAGTTCCTCGATGGGAGCCTTTTTATCCCCGGCGGTCAAGGTTCCCTGGTCCAGGGCCGCTTCCACCACCGTCACGGCGGACAGCTGGATCAGAGCCGTTTTCCGGGTAAATTCCACCGTACACAAAGGAAGCAGTTCGTCTTCCTGGAGCAGGGTCTGGAGCTTCTGGTCCAGCTGGGGAGCAAAGCCCTGGAGCACCGGTTCCGGCTTGGTCAGAGGCACCGTGTATTCCTCCCGGCTGGAGAAGCCGTTCACCGTCTTCCCCTGGCTTTTCACCGTGGCTTCGAAGGCCTTCCCGTTGGTCCGGCGGATCCGGTAGGCCATGCCGCTGCGGGTCAGTTTCCGGTCCCGGGTATCCAGGTACTGGTTCCAAAGGTCCAGGGTATGCCGGCTGCCGGGAATGATTTTTTCCTTCACCAGAGGCAGCTGGAAGAATTTCCGGCGGCCCGCCTTGGTGGAAAGCAGTTTGATTTCTTTTTCCTGTCCTTGCGCCATATGGTTTCACACTCCCTGATCTTTTCCAAAATCTTATCATATAATTGTAACACAACATCTCCCCTCTTGGGATGAACTGTTTGGTTATGGAGGAAGCCGCCCATTGGAAATGGCTGATTTTATTGACATTTTACGTATTAAAAGTTATTATTAAAGAAACTTCTCTTTTAACAATTTTATTCTATCTATATATAAGGAGGCTTTGCCATGCTCAGTCCAAAGGAACTGTCAGAAGTCCTGAAAGCCCAGGGGATGAAAATCACCCCCCAGCGGCTGGAAGTATACCGGGCCTTTACCGGCCCCGAAGACCATCCCACGGCTACAGAAATCTATGAAAAAGTGCGGCAGCAGATGCCTACCCTGAGTTTTGCCACTATCTACCAGTCTCTGGGATTTTTCTGCCGGATGCACCTGATCCAGACTGTGGATGTAGGCGACGGGACCATGCGCTACGATGTGGATCCCCATCCCCACCCCCATTTCCGCTGCGAAAAATGCGGCAAGGTGTTCAACCTGGATTTTGCCTACCACAAACACCTGGACCAGGACGTGGCCAAAAAAACCGGTTTCACCATCCGCTGCCACCAGACCTATTTCCTGGGGCTCTGCAAGGAGTGTAAGGAATAGGGACTGCTGCGCCAGGCACAGCAGCCCCGTCAATGGTCAATTGTCAATTGCCGAAGGAAAGGACCCGCCTCTCATGAAGGCGGGTCCTTTTTGAATCTATACCCTCTGGGCGGCCGGGACGGGCTTGCCTGGGGCGAGCCCCTACGCCATCGCTGTCCAGGAACCGGCTAACAACGATTTCCTTATGGAGACTCTCCCATGGACGGCATCCCCGTCCAAGCGGTCGAACAAACAATGCCCGACCCCAACGCCGTAGGGGCGTGCCGCAGGCCCGCCCGTCCCGGCCTGAGGGGTTAACCTTTCAAAGGAACCCGCACTTTTCCTTACAGCACAAATGCCACAATAAAATTGTAGGCAGCTGCCGCCAGGACACTGACAGGCACAGCCCGGAGCAGCAGCTTGTTGAACAGGGTGTTCCGGTCCTCTTCTTTAGGCGTGGACCCCAGGATCAAAGACCCGCCGGAAGAGAAGGGACTGATGGCACTGGACTGGGCCCCCAGTACCGTACAGGCAAACAGGGCGGAGGCAGACAATCCGGTGCTTTCCGCCAGTCCCGGAATCAGAGGGAACAGAGCCGGGGTCACCACCCCGGTGGTGGAACTGAAGAAACTCATGATGGCGGCAATGATGGAGAAAGCCAGAGGGATCAGCGGCGTGGGCACATTGGCTCCCACCCAGGCGCTGAGCATCTTGATGGTCCCGGCTTTCACCGCCACCGCAATCAGCATCCCGGCCCCGGCAATCATGATGATGGTGTTCCAGGGAATCTTCGAAATGGCTTCCTTCTGGGGAGCCAGCTTCATCAACAGGGCAATCACTGCGAAGATAATGGCCACCAGGCCCACATCCACTTTACCGGCCATATAGGCGATTCCTGCGTTCCCGGGCACCAGGATCTTCAGCAGGGGGAACACCAGCACCACGACCATCATCACCAGCATCAGGGTCAGGGTCTGGCTCTGGACTTTCGTAAAAGGTTCCGGCCTTTTGAAGGTGACCCCCTGGCCGATGTTCCGGTTGGCCTTGATGCCGTACCGGAACAGGGTGATCAGCACCAGGGAAAAGGCAAAGGACAGCAGGAAGATTTCCATTTCCATGGCAAAGGAATCCATGGGAGCCTTCAGCTTCAGGGCTTCATAGGCTGTATCCGACAGCCCCCGGAAAATCACCCCCAGATTGGAGGTGGGAAAGTTCCCGCCGCACAGGGCCCCGCAGTTGATGGCCACCGCCCCGGTGAGTTTGTCCATCCGGGATTCATCACAGATCAAAAGGGTAATGGGCGCCAAGAAAGCCAGCACCGTAAAATAGGTGGCCCCCATCACTGACAGCACCACGGCCACTCCGAACAGGGCATAGGGCAGCATCCCCGGGAATTTCCGGCAGGCATAGAGCAGGGAGCCTGACATTTTTTCCAGGGTCCCGTTGATGGCCGCCACATTGTAGAACAGGGACACGGACAAAATCACGAACATGGTACTGATGGGCCAGAACCCGATCACCGCTTTGGGTTTCAGCCCCATGACCAGACACCCGATCAGATAAGCAAAGACAATACAGAACAGCCCGGTGTTCAGACCGGTCTTATACCCCAGATAAATGGCAATGGCTATGGCCAGAACAATCGCCGCACTCAGCATAATGCTTCCTCCCCCTTGTTTCAGTCTTTGGCTGCGCCCACCGGTTCTTCCTGGATGCCCAGCAGCCGGTAGGGAATGGTTTTGGTCATGTAGTACACCTGTTCTTCAGGAATCCCGTATTCCACCAGGTAATGCATGTATTCGTAGATTTCCGTTTCCCAGTCCGGATTTTCCGTCTGTCCCCCGTCCGTATCCACCATGACATGCTGGTACCCTACAGCCTGGATCAGTTCCGCATTTTCCCGCAGGTTCATGTGGTACTTCTTCCCTTTCCCCATGTTCTGGGCATAGCACCGTTCCAGGATCACGTCATAATCCTTCACCAGACGGATCTGATCTTCCAGGGTGTACCCGCACACCCACCATTCCGGATGGGTGATGACGATTTTTTCCACCCCGGCCTTCCGGGCCGCTTCCACCACCACAAAAGCCTCTTCCGGAGATACATGGGCGGTGGCCAGTACTGCATCATGGTCTTTGATCAGACCGAACACCGTTTCCAGTTCCGGGATCACTTTCCCGTCCCGGACCAGCTGGATTCCCTCATCGGGATTTTTTCCCATTTTTTCCAGATGCCGCCGGGCGGACTGGGTGGGCAGCCAGATCACCTTGGCCCCCAGTTTCAGTCCCTTTTCCACCGCTTCCGGGTTCACACCCCCGATGACTTTGTTCATGACCACCCCGCCGTACATGGTGAAGTTGGTGCTGTCCCCATAGACCTTCTTCACATAGGCATTGGCAATGGCCGCCCGGTTCACCGTGAACCCCAGGTGGGACTTGATCACAATGGCCCGGGCCCCCACCCGCACCGCCGCATCCGCCAGTTCCAGATCGTTGTAGGCCCGCAGCCGCAGATCCGGATTGGTGTGTACATGCATATCGCAGATTCCCTTCAGTGAAACTCTGCTCATTCTGATTCCTCCCTGTTGTACAAGTATTCTGAATAAATTTGCTTTTAGTGTACCGCGGGGCTGGCTATTGCAGAAGCCGATAAAATACGATATCTTGTATAGGAAATACCGATGGTAAAGGAGAGGATACAATGGATCTTCGGGAACTTCACTACCTGCTTGCCCTGGCGGAAGAAAAGAGCATTTCCCGGGCGGCGGAACGGCTGTTCATGGCCCAGTCCAGCCTGTCCCAGTTTCTCAGCACCACAGAGTCTCATTTAGGATACAAACTGTTCATCCGCACTTCCAGCGGCATCCGGCCCACGGAACCGGGAAAACGGATGATCCGGTTCGCCCAGGATACCCTGGCGGAATTCCACCGGGCCAAGGACGAGATCCAGGATATCGGCAACCTGAAAGGGGGCCATGTGATCCTGGGGATCAGTTCTTTCCGGGGATCCTTCCTGCTGCCGCCCGTACTCCAGGCTTTCCAGCAGAAATATCCGGGGGTACGGGTCCAGATCGTGGAAGAGAATTCCCTGGCCCTGGAACAGCTGCTGCTCACCGGGAAAATCGACCTGGCCCTTCTGGTGATGCCGGAAAAACGCAGCCGGATCCAGGCCCGGTTCCTGATGCATGACGAAATCTGCCTGATCACCCACCCGGACCATCCGGTGATGGAACTGGTCCATCAGGGCCAGGCCGGCCAGCAGCCTTCCCAATTGTCCCAGTACATCAACATCCAGGATGCGGCCCGGTTCGAATTCCTGCTCAGCGGCTACGGCACCATCCTGGGCCGGGAAGCCCGGCGGATCTTCCTCCGCCACGGCATGAACCCCACCTACTACAACGAGAACCTGTCCGCCCTGTTTGCCGCGGCCCTGGCCGCCAACGGTCTGGGACTGGCCTTCACCTACGCCAGCAGCCGCCAGTACTTCCACCGGGCCCAGCTGCTGTCCCTGGGCAAAGACGGTACCTCCATTCCCCTGGGTACCGCCATGGCCCCGGGCCGGTACCATTCCAAAGCCACAAAGGCCCTGGATCAGGTGATCTTTGAAGTGTTGGGGAAGTGAAAAAAAGGGGGGCTGTTGCTCATGCAACAGCCCCATTTTGAATCTATGCCCCCTGGGCGGCCGGGACGGGCTTGCCTGGGGCGAGCCCCTACGCCGTCGCTGTCCAGGAACCGGCCCTTTTTTGCCGTCACAACGGCATCCCCGTCCAATCGGTCGAACAAACAACACTCGACCCCAACGCCGTAGGGCGTGCCGCAGGCCCGCCCGTCCCGGCCTGGGGGTTTTACAAGTTCAGAAGCAGCTGCCCCCGGCAGATGGTCTCCATCGGTGTGAGACTGGAAAGGGGCTCTGCCGCTTTCCACCGTGCACTCCTCCCTATTTTTAATAATTTTGTGATATAATCATCTAAAATACCATGATTTTTGTGATTTTTAGAGAAGAAAGGGCGTGATTTTTGTGAACCGGCTTACCCGGAAAATCGATTCCTTCCTGGTCCAATGGAAGAATTCCCCCCATCACCTTCCTCTCATCATCAAAGGAGCCCGGCAGGTGGGAAAAACGGAAGCCATCGAGCATTTTGCCCGCACCCATTACACCCACCTGGTGGAAATCAACTTTGTCCTCCAGAAAGAATACCGGCACATCTTTGATGACGGATTCGATGTGAACCGGATCCTTCAGAACATCACCTTCCTGGACCCCAGCCTGCAGCTGAAGCCCCATGAAACCCTGATTTTTTTCGACGAACTCCAGGCCTGTCCCAACTGCGCTACCAGTCTCAAGGCCTTCCAGCTGGACGGCCGCTATGATGTGATCTGTTCCGGATCCCTTATGGGCATCAGTTATCAGGAAATCGAATCCAACAGTGTGGGCTACAAGGAAGATATCACCCTGTATCCTTTGGATTTTGAAGAATTTCTCTGGGCCAGAGGCTACACTTCGGAACAGGTGGACCTTTTTTATCAGCATCTGCTGGAAACCCGGCCCCTTTCCAGGCTGGAAATGGACGTGCTGCAAAAAAACTTCCAGGACTATCTGGTGCTGGGAGGCATGCCTGCAGTAGTCTGGCGGTTCATCCAGCAGAACAATTTCAGCGGCACTCTCCAGCTCCAGCAACAGCTGCTCCTGGACTATGAAGAGGACATCACCAAATATGCCGGCGGCCTGGACAAAGGAAAAATCCTGAATGTCTACCGGAAAATCCCTGTATTTCTGGGAAAGGAAAACAAAAAATTCCAGATTTCCAAAGTGGCCCACGGAGCCCGGAACCGGGAATATCTGGGGGTAGTGGACTGGCTGTCCAACGCCGGCATCGTCAATGTCTGCTATTGCCTGGACCATCCGGAACTGCCTTTGAAAGGGAATTACAACCCAGACCAGTACAAGCTGTATTTTGCCGACACCGGTCTCCTGATCGCCTCTCTGGACGAAGAAGCCCAGCTGGATCTGCGCCGGAACCGTAACTTCGGCGTTTACAAAGGCGCTCTCTTTGAAAACATGGCCGCCCAGATGCTGGTCCAGCAGGGCTACGGCCTGTATTACTACAAAAACACCCAAGGCACCCTGGAAATGGACTTTTTCGTCCGGGATGCAGATTCCCTGATCCCCGTGGAGGTGAAAGCCACCGACGGCAGTACCCGCTCCCTGAACCGTCTCCTGGAAGATTCGAGCCATTATCCGGACATCCGGTACGGCATCAAACTCAGCACCGGAAACATCGGCTGGAACGGAAAATTCTACACCATACCTTATTTTCTCGGTTTCCTGCTAAAACGGTGGCTGAGGGAGAAATAAACGGGGGGTGCTGCACGTTCTCTGCAGCACCCCTGTCAGCTGTCAACGGTTTCCTTATGACACCTCTCCCCTGGACGGCATCCCCGTCCAATCGGTCGAACAAACAATGCCCGCCCCCAACGCCGTAGGGGCGGGCCGCAGGCCCGCCCGTCCCGGCCTGGGGGTTTTACAAGTTCAGAAGCATCTGCCCCCGGCAGATGGTCTCCATAGGCATAAGACGTAGGACTCCTGTCCTAAAATTTCCTTCCATTTTCTCTCTCTTTTTATGTTACAATGAAGACAGAAATCAACTGTTGAAGGAGCTGTTATCATGGAAGAGATGGACATTGGAGGGCGGATCCAGGAATACCGCAAAGCTGCCGGGATGAGTCTCCGGGAACTGGCCGCCCATGCGGAAATCTCTCCTTCCATGCTCAGCCAGATTGAAAACAACGCCGTCAACCCCTCCATCAACACCCTGAAGAGCATTGCAGAAGTTCTCCAGATCCCCCTGTACAAATTTTTCAAGCCCCAGGCCCCCACTCCTGCAGACCAGATCGTCCGCCAGGGAGAGCACCGGATCATCGGCCACTGGGGCACGGAAGTCACCTACAAGCTGCTGACCCCGGATACGGACAGTACCATTGAATTCATCCTGATGGAAATCCCCGCCGGCACCGTCACCACCAAAGTTCCCCGGGGCCATCAGGGCGAGGAAACTGCCTATGTGATGGAAGGCCAAGTGGAAATTACCGTGGATGACCAGACCTACCAGCTTTCTGCCGGAGACAGCATACGGATCCTGTCCGGCCACCCTCACAAATGGTCCAACCGGTCCAAAGAACTGGTCCGGGTCATCTTCGCCGTGACTCCTCCTTCTTTTTAAGCACAAAAAAACTGCCGCAGCCGCGGCAGTTTTTTTGTTACAGCAATACCATGCTCAGCAGGAACACGGTGACCAGTGCGGTCATGGACTGGAGCACGCTGATAATGGGAATGGTCTTGTAGGCAATGGACGTATCCATATCGGAAGTAGTGGCCGTTACCCAGAAGAAATCGTCGTTCCCGTGGAATACCATCATGCCCCCGGCAGCACAGGCCAGCATGGCAATCACCCGGCCCATGGGAGAACCGAAGCCCAGCACATCGATCAGAGGAGTGATCATGGTGGCTGCCGTTACCATGGCAATAGTAGCAGAGCCTACGCAGGTCCGGAACAGGAACCCAATCAGGAAAGGTGCCAGGATGCCGATGGAAACCCCGCTCATGCTGGCAGTGAGGATGTCCCGGAGAGGAGAGGCTTTCAGCACTCCGGAGAAGGCCCCGCCGGCCCCTACGATCAGGACAATCTGTCCGGCCGTCTTCATGGCGTCGGCAATGACCCCGTCAAAGCCCCAGGCTTTGGTGTCTTCCGGAAAGATGTTGTGGTAGCCCACAGCGGCAATCAGCAGCCCGATCAGCAAAGCCACCGCCGGAGTCCCTACAATGTTCAGCACCAGGGCCAGGGTACCGGTAAGCTTGCACATGCTGCCTACAGTTTTCAGCAGCATCAGGGCAATGGGCACCAGGATGGGCAGGAAGGACATCATGGCACTGGGCAGATTCTGATGTTCCGGCGTGTCTTCCACACTGGTGGGCAGATAGTAGTATTTGTTCCCGGCATAGAGGGAAGCCAGGTAAGCCACCAGGGTCACGGGAATGGATACCAGAGCCCCGAACAGGATCACCTGTCCCAGGTCGGCGCTGAGGATCCCGGCCACTGCCAGAGGGCCAGGGGTGGGCGGCACGAACATGTGGGTGGCGTGGAGGCCCATGCACAGGGAAATGGCCATGGTGGTCATGGAAATCTTGGTATCCCGGGAGAGCCTTTTGGCAATGGGGCTCAGCAGGACGAAAGCGGAATCACAGAACACCGGGATGGAAACGAAGTACCCGGTAATGGCCAGCCCCAGGGCTGCATGTTTCTTGCCGGTGATCTTCAAAATGGTCTTGGCCATGGTTTCCGCGGCCCCGGATTTTTCCAGCAGGGCCCCGGTCACCGTCCCCAGGGCAATGACCAGGCCGATATCCGCCACCGTTCCTCCCATGCCATCTGCAAAGGCCTTCAGCATAGGCTCCATGCCCATGCCGGACACAATGGCAAAGACAAAGGACGTGGCAATCAAGGCAAAGAACGGGTGAAGCTTCAGTTTAACAGTACAGATCACCAGGGCCAGCACCGCAAGGACCAGCCCGGCAATCACAGGAAATGCACCATTCATGGAAATCCCTCCTTCCCCCTTGGGGGAACAGACCTTATTTTTTCAGATAGGTGTTCAGGTATTCTTTCCGGATTTCTTCCGGTACCAGACGGCCGCCGGTGGCCCAGGCAATCTGGGTGGCGTTGGCCAGTTTGCCTGCATCCAGGACCTGGTCCTTCAGATATTTCCGGGTCCCTTCATACACCGTCAGCCGGCAGGGTCCGATGAAGGCCGCACAGCTGGAAGGTTCGATTTCCACGTCTTCGGTTTTCTTCAGATCCCGGAGAAAATCGAAGAGCCGGTAATCATCCACCGTAAAGTCCCCGGACAGCAGGTTGGTCATGATCCGGGTCACAAATCCGGAGGGGCTGGCACAGGCCAGGCCGTCCGCTTCCGTAATCCCGTCAATGTGGAAGTCGTGGACGTTGGCCTTTTCGAATTCCTGGGTGGCCGTGCCCAGCAGGACGGAAGGACAAAGGGTGGGTTCCGT
Source organism: Acidaminococcus sp. (assembly GCF_057597765.1). NCBI lineage: Bacteria > Bacillati > Bacillota > Negativicutes > Acidaminococcales > Acidaminococcaceae > Acidaminococcus > Acidaminococcus sp. The sequence continues at coordinate 40,777 of NZ_DBMBXK010000013.1, forward strand.
AAAGAACACATGGACATTGTCCTTGAAGATCCGTTTCAGCCCGTAGGAAACGCCGCCGGGGGCCCCGCCCACACCGGCCGGGATGTAAACAATCAGAGGATGGTCAGCATCCACGGTGATCTTCATATCATCCAGCTGTTTCTTCAGCCGTCTGGCAGCCACAGCATAGCCCAGGAACAGGTTCACGGATTTTTCGTCATCCACGAAATAGCTGGTGGGATCCTGGTCGGACAGCCGGCGGCCTTCCGCCACCGCCTTGGAATAGTCATCGGCATATTCGATGACTTCCACGCCCTTCTGCCGGAGCAGATCTTTTTTCCACTGACGGGCATCCATGGACATGTGGACCTTCACCTTGAAGCCCAGCGCCGCACTCATGATCCCGATGGACAGGCCCAGGTTCCCGGTGGAGCCCACCTGTACCGTATACTGATGGAAGAAATCCTTCATATCCTGATCTGCCAGTTTGGCATAGTTGTCCGTTACCTTCAGTTTGCACGCAGCCAGGGCCAGGTCTTCCGCATGTTTCAGGACTTCATAGATGCCCCCTCTGGCCTTGACGGACCCGGCAATGGCCAGATGGCTGTCCATCTTCAGCAGCAGATGGCCGGGGATGGTGCAGGCAAAGTCCTTTTCCAAGGCCTTCTGCATATCCGGAATGGCTTTCAGGGGAGATTCAATCAGCCCATGGGTCACTGTCGTTTCCGGAAAGCACCGTTCAATGAAAGGCGCGAACCGCTGGAGCCGGTCTGCCGCATCGTCGATCATGGCATCGGACACCACCAGACTGCACACAGCATTGGTCATGTCAAAAGGAAGGTACCGGGGGTTCACCCACACCGTTTCCTTCTTTTCCGAAACTTCCCGGATCACCGGGTCCTGAGCAATGTACTTTTCCGCATCCATCACAAATCCCTCCGTTCAGATTTATTAAACATAATTTCTTTGTTATGTACAGTATAATTAAACACATCCTCCTTGTCAATGGTATTTTTAGAAAATTTCCAGTATTCTTTTTATCTGCGATTTCATAAGGAATACAACAGTTTTAAAGAAAAAAACAGAAGCTCTATAAATTTATGCAGCTTCTGTTTTCCATTATTTTGTTTAGTATAGAATAACAACAGTGTTTTATTGGGATGAACGAAAAAAGGAGGTGCTGCACGTTCTGTGCAGTACCCCCTTTTTGAATATATGCCCCCTGGGCGGCCGGGACGGGCTTGCCTGGGGCAAGCCCCTACGCCGTCGCTGTCCAGGAGCCGGCTAACAACGATTTTCTTACGGAGACTCTCCCTTGGACGGCATCCCCGTCCAATCGGTCGAACAAACAATGCCCGCCCCCAACGCCGTAGGGGCGTGCCAAAGGCCCGCCCGTCCCGGCCTGGGGGTTTTACAAGTTCAGAAGCATCTGCCCCCGGCAGATGGTATCCATCGGTGTGAGGCTGGAAAGCGGCTCTGCCTCCTTTCGTCTCTCGTCCATCACCCATCAAACATGATAAAATAAACAGTAAATAAGAATCGAATTTTCATACGGGAATACCACATCCCCATGACTGTAGAGATGAAAAAGGAGGCGGAGACCATGTGTACATACGGACAATCCATTCTGGAAGAAGGCGAACAAAAGGGCCGCCTGAAAGAACGGGAAGCCAACGTCCTTGGCATGCTGAAGGAAAAAATCCCCATGGAAACCATTTCCCGGATCACCCACTACTCTCTGGATCAGATTCAGAAACTGGGAAAATTACATGGATTGCTTTAGGTAGGAAAGGCCGCCGGATTTTCCGGCGGCCTTTGTCAGCTGTCAGCTGTCAGCGGCCATAGGATGCGAGGATGCGGCCCATCCCAAGAAACAGCCATTTCCTCCTTACCCAAAATCCGCCTGGCAGTATACACACTGGCCCCCTTTAAAGGTCATCTGAGGCACCAGTACCTGATGGCCGGTCATGGTATTGCCGTTGATATCACTGTACTCCACGTCTTTCTTTTTCAGCCGGAACAAAGCCACATCAGCCGGGCTTCCTTCGGCCAGAGTTCCCAGTTCCGGCCGCCCGATCAGCTGAGCCGGCTTCCAGGTGGCACAATCCAGCACCTGTTCCAGGGGCATCCCGAACTCCAGATACTTGGACAAAATCCGGGGCAGGGAATGGAGAGGCTGGAGGAAACAGCTGGAGGCATTGTTGTCTGAACTGATTACATCGGGTACAAATCCCTGTTCCACCGCTTTCCGGGCTACTTCCAGGTCGAAGTTGCTCCGGCCGTTGGATGCATCGAACAGGACCCCTTTTTTCCGGGCTTCCCACAGTCCCGGCAGGACCTTTCCCCGTTCATCCAGGCAGGTGTGCTCTCCCCGGTTCTGGTAAATATGGCAGATCACATCTCCCGGCCGCAGGATTTCCGCCACTTCATCCAGGGGCAGAGGGCAGTCCGTCACATGGACCACCACCCGGGTCCCGGCCTTCTCGGCAATTTCCACGGTCCGTTTGAGAGAACTTCTGGCCATGTTCTCATCCAGGATTCCACGGGAAAGCCTTGTTTTCAGGCCCACCAGGTTGTCCCCATACCTCCGGAAGAAGTCCAGGATCTTTTCCTCCTCGAAATACCGGGGATCCAGGTTCTCCGGATACCGGTCATTGGACTGCCCTCCCGAAGCCACCAGGAGGCAGTTCAGGATCCGCACCGATGACATGGCCATCACGCTGGCCCGGTACAGTTCATAGCCTCCTACGCCGGCAGTCCCCCCGTCTACAGCGGTAGTAATGCCCATACAGAAGGAGGCTGCATCCCCATTGACGCCATTTTCACTGCCCCGAAAAAAGTAATGAGTGTGGTAATCGATAAGACCGGGCGTTACCAGACAATCCCGGGCGTCAATGACCTGTCTGTATCCGGACTCATCCCTCCCTTCTCCGGGATATTCGATTTTCCCATTGACCAAGGCCATATTTTTTCGTATCAGCTGATGGGTTTCCGGATCATACACCCGCCCGTTTTTGATCAAAAAATCCATGTTCCGCACTTCCTTTCAAAAGACCCGGCAGAAATTGTCCTGCCGGGTCACCTGTTTTATTTTTCGCCCTTCCTGGCCTGGTCCACAGCCTGGAGCAGCTGATCCACGATTTCACTGCCCTGGTCTTTTCTCACCATGTCATAGACCACTTTGCCTTTTTCCCGGAGCTGGGCAATCACCTGGGGATCCAGAGTAACGATTTCACAGCCGGCATCAATGCAGGTCTGTTTGTACTGCTGGATGCTCTTGTCCGCCCGCCGGTTCCCATAAGCCGTGGCCGCCGCTGCACATTCATCCACCAGTTTCCGTACGTTGTCCGGCAGAGAATTGTACACGTCCTTGTTCATAAAGAAGGTGATGATATGGCCCACATGGTTGGTTTCCACCACATACTTCTGGACTTCCTGGACGTTGTTACCCACAATGTTCATGTAGGGATTTTCTTCCCCGTCGATGGTGCCCTGCTGGAGGCCCATGAACACTTCCGTGAACTGCATGGGGGTAGCCGCAGCTCCCAAGGCGTTCCAGTAGGCAATATGGTATTTGTTGGTCATCACACGGATTTTCTGGCCCTGGAGGTCTTCCAGTTTCGTCACCTTTTTGTTGGTGGTCAGTTCCCGGAAGCCGGCATCGGAATACCCCAGCATCTGAATGCCCCCAGCGTTGCAGTACTGGTTCATCACCTGGACAAAGGGCCCGTTCAGCACAGTCCGCATCTGCCCCACATTGTCGAACAGGTTGGGCATGTCAAACACCGCATACTGAGGAATGAAATCCACCAGATCCGTAGTCATGCCGGTACCGATTTCGATGGAACCGCTGACCACCGCTTCGGTAAATTCCGTGGTGTTTCCCAACTGGCCGCCAGGATACAGGTCAACGGTGATCTTGCCTCCGGATTTTTCTTTCAGCAGGTGGGCAAATTCCGCTACCATCTGGTAGTTGATGGAAGAATCCGCCACTGTCATAGCTGCCCGCCAGTGGTATTCTCCCGTAATCTCACTGGGATCCAAAGGCTGGATGTTTTTCCCGAATTCATCCGCATCTGCATCCAGTGCGGTACTGATATTGGAGGCCACTTTGGCCTTTTCTTTGGAAAGGGCACTGACCATCCCCATGGAAATGCCAGGGATATTGGTAATCAGCATCAGGGACAGCAGGAAGGTGGCCAGGAAAGGAACCGTGGCCCGTGCCAGCTTCAGCATGGGGATCTTGGTCATCCCGGACGCCACGAACAGGTTGATGCCCATGGGCGGCGTTACCATCCCAATGGCCAGGTTGCAGGTCATGATGATCCCGAAATGGATGGGATCCACACCCAAAGCCGTGGCCACCGGCACCATAATGGGAGTCAGAATCATGATATTGGGAATGTTATCGATGAACATACCGCAGATCAGCATGATGATGTTCATGATCAGCAGCACTACATACTTGTTGTCCGAGATAGCCAGTACTGCCGTGCTGATGGTCTGGGGATACCGGAGCAGGGTGATGACCTTGGCAAAGGCCGCGGCTGCCGCAATCACAAAGAGGATGTTCACATAGGTCTTGGCCCCTTTCATAAACACTTTCCCCAGGTCCTGGAACTGCAGTGTCTTGTAAACAAACAGGCAGATGAACAGGCCGTAGAACACGCTAATCACCGCCGCTTCCGTGGGACTGCAGACCCCGGAATAAATGGTCCCCAGGATGATGACCGGTGTCATCAGGGCAAAGAAGCTTTCCCGGAACAGTTTCCACAATCCCTGTTCATGAAGCTTCCGATAGCTGGCGTTGAGTTTTTCTTTATCCTCTCCGTGCTTTCTGCAGTAGATCCAGCAGTACCCCATCAGGGAGACCCCGATCAGGATCCCCGGGATGATCCCGGCAATGAACAGCTTGGAAGGAGAGCAGTTGGCCGTGGAGGCATAGACGATATAGGAAATGCTGGGAGGAATGATGACCCCCAGTCCCCCGGCCACCGTCACAATGGAGGTGGCAAAGATCTTTTCATATCCCATGGATACCAGAAAAGGAATGGTCATGGCCCCTACAGCAGAAACCGTTGCAGGAGAAGAACCGGAAATGGCTGCATAGAACATGCAGGTAGCCACTACCGCACAGGGGAACCCGGCCGTCTTGTTGCCGATGAAATACCCGAAGAAATTGAACAGCTTCTTGGAAATCCCTCCCTGGGCCATAATCATCCCGGAAACCATGAACATGGGGACAGCCAGCAGGGTGAAACTGTTAAGGCCAGAGAACATAGCCCGGGCTACATCACTGATGCCAAAAGTAAACTGGCCGTTCAGCAGATTGGGAGCCGTGGACAGCAGAGTGAATACCCCGCCTACCGGGAGAGCGATGAAAAGCAATGCTCCCAGCAGTACAAAAAAGAATCCAATGTTCATTCTTCTCCAGCCCCCTTTCCGTTTTGTATATCATTCCCATTATTCCCTTCCAGGGTGGCTTTCCCCTGGAGGACTCTTACCATCAGCTGTGCGTACCGGAAGATTCCCAGCAGGATGCCGAAAGCCATGGCCCGGTAAATATCCGCCACCGGAATGCCCAGAGCCGGGCTGGCCTGATGGATCAGCGCCGCCTTGGCAATCAGTTCCTGGGTTCCTTTGAACAGATAAGCCAACAGCAGGATCATGACACCGTCACACACCAGGCCCAGGATTTTCTGCAGACCTTCCGGCATCATGGTGGTAAAGGTATCCACCTTGATGCTGACCCCGTGGCGCACAGCACAGGGCAGACAGTAGAAAGCCGACAGGGCCAGCAGATAGCAGCAGATTTCATCGGACCAGGTCAGCGCATGATGGAAAGCATACCGCATGATGACATTGGCAAAGGACAGACAACACATCACTGCCAGCATAATGGCCAAAATCACCAGTTCAAGATTCTTGTCGAGCCATTTGACCAGTTTCATTTTCCCTACTCCCCTCTCTGAAGAAAGAATTTTCCGGAATTTTTCATATTTTTATCCTATCATCTTGTTTGTTATCAGTAAACGTGCTAATAATTATAGTTATAAGAAGTATCATTACTATCAAAAATCTGGAAAGGAGCCTTGCCATGGATATCCAGGTCCTTGACTACATCGTGACCATTGCCGACTGCGGCAGCATTTCCAAAGCGGCCCAGAAACTGTTCATCACCCAGTCGGGATTGAACCAGCAGCTGATCAAACTGGAAAACAAATTGGGCGTGAAACTTTTTGAACGGGACAACCATCATCTGGAAATCACCCCTGCCGGTCGGCTCATTGTGGACAGTGCCACGGAAATCCTCCGGATCCGGCGGAATACGCTGACCCAGCTCAGCGATCTCCAGACCAGTATCAGCGGCCTGATTTCCCTGGGCCTGACCCATGAACACGGCATCGATGCTTTTACTGCCATCTATCAGCAGTTCCACCAGCGCTATCCCCACATCAATTTTTCCCTGGTGGAAAAGATTGTGGCAGACCAGTATCACATGCTGAACCACGGATCCCTTGATCTGGGCATCGTCCTGATCAAAAAGCTTCCGGCCCCGCTCCAACGCACCCTGATCCGGGAAGACCTATACCAGGAAGACCTGCTGCTGGGGGTTCCCCTGTCCCATCCCCTGGCTTCCCGGGCGGTTCCCCTCAGCGCCGGAAAGCCTCTCCGGGTCATCGATCTCCGGCTGTTCAAGGATGATTCCTTTGCTCTGATTTTCAAATCTTCCACCATGCGTCAGGACGTCATCGATCCCATGTTCGAAAAAAGCGGCTTTTACCCCCACATCATGCTGGAAACGGCCATGAACAGTGCCCTGGCCACTCTGGTGAGCCGGGGATTCTGCTGCACCATCCTGCCTCATTCCCGGGTACTGGCCAGTAGCCACCGGAATGAATGTGCCTGGTTCCGGATGTTGGAAAATCCCACCTGGTCCGTTTCCGTAGTACGGCGGAAAGACTACCGCCTGGGGGAAGCCACCCGGTATCTGCTGGACCTGGCCCGGCAGTATGGGAAATCCATGGAAGAACAATTTTCCCGGCACAGTCCCGGTTACAACCGGTAAACAAAAAGGGCCCGTCTCCTGTGGACAGGTCCTTTTCTTATGGGGTTATTTCTTTTCCACCGTTTTGGTGGCAATCACATCGGCTCCCAGGCCCAGTACATTGGACAGCAGCACCGTTCCTGCCGCTATGGGAGCCTTCACACGGCATTTCCGGATTTCTTCCATCACGTCAGAGATTTTTTCTTTCGGGATGGCACCCCGGGTCCGTACGCTGACCAAAGGCAGTTCGCCCCCTTCCACCAGCACGGAACTGGCAATGGTCCGTTTGGGCGCCAGCAGTTCCTGCCGGGCATATTCCAGTCCCCGGGGGCACAGATTCCCCGTCACCTTAGCCAGCACCGGTTTTCCTTCCCGGATCTCATAATCCAGTTTGAGCGTGCATCCGTTGGGGCAGACGATGCAGGTCATTTCCTTATTCATCCAGGCTCACCTCGATTTCTCCTTCTGCAGAAAGCCCACTGCAGGGAACCTCCAGTTCGATCATATTGGCCGGCAGTGCGTTGGGAATCTTTTTCCGCACCAGAACCTGCCCGCCCTGTTTCACTGTCAGACAGCCATTCCGCTGAGGCTGCCGCACCCGCAGGGACAGCCGGAAACCCGTCTGTCCACTGACCCGCTGAGGAACCGTATGACCGATATTCTTTCCGCAGCACACCGGGATGACCGCTCCGGGCAGTCCATTTTCCAGATACTGCCGGATTCCCTCCGCCATGCCTTCCGCTTCCAGGGAAACAAAATCCACCAGATCATGGACGTGGAGCACGTTGCCGGCAGAAAACAGTCCGGGAACCGTCGTCTGGCAGAATTCATCCACCAGGGCACCCTGGGTATGGGGATCCAGCACCGCCCCGGCCCCCAGGGTCAGTTCATTTTCCGGGATCAGTCCCACGGAAAGGATCAGGGTATCACAGGGGATTTCTTCTTCCGTCCCGGCAATGGGCCGCAGATGTTCATCCACCTGAGCCACCACTACGCTTTCCAGCCGGTCCCGGCCACGGATATCCGTTACTGTATGGCTCAGATAGAGGGGAATATCATAATCATGGAGGCACTGTTCGATGTTCCGGGGCAAACCGCTGGGAATGGGATTGATTTCATAGACACCCTTCACATGAGCCCCTTCCAGGGTCAGCCGCCGGGCCATGATCAGGCCGATATCCCCGGATCCCAGGATCACCACTTCTTTGCCGGGCATCCGGTTCTGGAGATTGATGTAGGCCTGGGCCACACCGGCCGTAAGGACCCCGGCCGGACGGGTCCCCGGAATGGCCAGGGCTCCCCGGGTCCGTTCCCGGCAGCCCATGGCCAGCACCACGGCTCTGGCCTGGACCGCCACCATGCCCGTTTCATGAGCGGCGTAAACCCGATGCTCCGGAGTGATCTGGATCACCGTGGTATCGGTAATGTAGGGGATTTCCCTGTCCTGTACTTCCCGGATGAACCGGTCCGCATATTCCGGCCCGCTGAGAGTCTCTCCGAACCGGGTCAGCCCAAACCCGTCGTGGATGCACTGTTTCAGGATCCCTCCCAGCTGATGCTCCCGTTCCAGGATCAGGATGTCCCGGACCCCCTGGTCATAGAGCCGGACAGCAGCCGCCAGCCCGGCCGGTCCGCCGCCGATGATCACCACATCCGCCTGCCGGATCTTCTCTTCCTGTTTCATTCCATTGGCTCCTTCCATCCTTCATTCCTCCCCTTTGGTTTCCGGCCGCACTTCTCCGGTGAACAGCCAGCCGCCTTCCCGCTGATACCGGAGATCTTCCGGCGCCGTTCCCAGTTCCTGTTCCAGCAGCTGGGTGATCCGGGTCTGGCAGTAGCCTCCCTGACAGCGGCCCATCATGGACCGTGTCCGGTTCTTGATGCCGGTCAGGGTATGGACCCCCAGAGGATTGTGGATGGCCTGGAGGATTTCTGCCTTGGAAACATTTTCACACCGGCAGAACACCTGTCCATAAGCAGGGTTTTCCCGGATGGCTGCTTCTTTTTCTTCCAGGCTCATTTCAGCAAAGCGGCGGATGGGTTTCCGGATTGGATCGAAATCCTGTTTCCGGGTAACTTTTCCCCCTTCATTTTCCGTTTCTCCCACCAGAATGTCTACTACACGCCGGGCCAGCGGCAGAGCCGCCGTCACCCCAGGAGATTCGATACCCACCAGGCTCACCGTATGGGGAATGGACGGATCCGTCATAATCCGGAAATCCAGGGGTTCCTTGGTTACCGGATCGCAGTTCCGCCAGCGGATACCCACAAAGTTCCGGATAAAGTACTGCCGTTCCATCTTTTTGAACATCTTCCGGCCATCCTGGAACAGCCGGTCCAGGCTCTGCTGCTGGTTGGCATAATCTTCCGGTCCGGTGGTGGTGTACCAGTCCGGTCCCACCAGGATATTCCCATCCACCGTAGGAGTGGCGTGAGTCACGAACCCGCCCCGGTCGTTGGGAGCCGGGTACACCGGTGTCTTCAAAAAGGCTCCTGCTTTTTTGTCCAGCACATAGTATTCTCCTTTGGTCCCGATCTGGGGCACTTCCGGATATCCCATCAGCTGACCGATTCTTACTGCATAGGCACCGGCACTGTTGATGACCCAGCGGCTGCAGACCATCCCCCGGTTGGTGGTAATCTGGTATACTCTGCCCTTTTCCGCCTGGCCCAGCACCTGCTGCTGCCGGGCTCCGTCCAGGGGTTCAATACCGATAACCCGGGAGCCAAAGGAAAACTCCGCCCCGTTTTTGCAGGCATTTTCCCCCAGGGCAATAGTGTATTGCATAGGGTCCAGGATGCCGGAAGCCGGCACGTACATGGCAAAATTTCCTCCTGCATTGGGTTCAATCCGGTGCATTTCTTCCGGATCCACCATCCGGATGCCTTTGACACCATTGGCTTCCCCATTGGCCTTGAACCGGAGGATATTTTCCCGGTCATGGTCCGTAAAGCCCACCACCAGTTTCCCGGTCCGTTTGAAAGGAACCCCCAGTTCCTGGGACACCTGGTCGAATTCCTGGTTCCCTTCCACGGAACATTTGGCCCGGAGGGTTCCCAGTTTGTAAGTAAATCCTGCATGGAGCATCCCCGTATTCCGGCTGGAATTCCCTGTAGCCACGTCCAGTTCCTTTTCCAGTACCAGGATTTTCAGATCATACCGGGACAGTTCCCGGGCAATGGCGCAGCCTACAACCCCTGCACCCACAACAACTGCATCATACAGTTCCATTTTTCATCTCTCCCATCAGAACAGAATACCCTTGGCGGTCAGACATACGGCAATCATGAAGATCAGCCACAGAGGGCCGCCGATTTTCACATAATCACTGAATTTATACCCTGCCGGCAAAATCTGCATGTTCACCGGCGTCCCGATGGGCGTTGCAATGGCCATATTAGACGCAATGGCAATCAGGATGATGAACGGCACCGGACTCAGGCCCATCCGCTGGGCCAGAGGGATATAAATGGGGGCCAGCATGGCGGATACGGCCACATTGGACATGAACAGGGTCAGGAAGCTGCCCAAAACGAACATGACGCAAAGAATCACATTCAGGGAAGCATCCTCTCCGCCAAAGAATGCCAGGGTCTGTTCCGCAATCAGTTTCCCGGCTCCGGTCTTCTCCAGGGCCACCCCCAGGGTGGCGATGAAACCTACCGTCAGCAGTACGTCCCAGCTGATGTTCTTCAGCGTGGTTTTGTAGTCGATGGTCTTCGTCACAAACAGGATGGAGGATCCGATCAGGGCCACATTGGCGATGTTCAGATACTTGTTGAAAGGAGCAAACCCGCACAGGATGAAGCCCAGGATGCACAGCAGCAGGGTGAACACGGAAATCACCTGCTTCCGGGTGGACGCCTGGGGCACATTGTCCAGTTCTTCCGAACTCTGGGCAAACACATTCCCGTCATCGAAATGGGGAGAGCCAGGCTTCAGTGTCTTTTTGGTGATGGTATAGCCAATGGTGGCAAAATACAGGACCATCAGGGCATCCACCATCCACATCACCGAAGTCATGTCAAAGACCCCCATGCCTGCTTCAAAGCCGGGGACCTGCATCAGGAAGCTGTTGGCTGTATTCTGGGAGGTGGACCCTACCAGGGTGGTAGCGCCCCCTACGATACAGGCAATGCCGGCAGGCATGATCACCATCTTGGACCGGATCTTTCCCTTGGACCCGGCTGCCACTGCTGCAATGATGGGCATCCACATGGCGATGCAGCCCGAATCACTCATAAAAGCGGACATCAGAGTGCACACCACAACCACCATGACCGTAAAGACCCGTTCATTCTGGAAGATTTTCATCCGGCTCAGGGTAATCCCGATTTTCTGGGCCACCCCTGTCTGGAACAGGGCATCCCCCACAATGGTCATCCCGGCGATCATATACACCGGAGCCGTCCCGAAGCCGCTGTATATGGCGGACAGCTTCACACTGGGCAGACAGATCCCCATGGCCAGGGCGCACAGCACCGACGTCAGAGCCATGGGAAACACCCGGCCGATGAACAGGATCATCGTCACTACGGCGATGATCAGACAGACTGTAATCTCACTCATTTTTCTGCTCCCTTCTGCATTCTGCAAAATTCCACGAAATCCTTTTGGCACCCCTGCTGGATATCAGCAGGGCCATCTGCCAGTTATCATAGAGTATTCAGAATTTTACCGTCAATTCCTTTAGTCCATCCGGCGAAGATTTGCCAATCGAGCGTAAAATCATGATATGATTCAGCAGCTTTTTCTTTGATTTACAAATCCTTCCATCTGACGTATCATGAAAAAAGAATCCATTACGCTAAAAGGAAGCTCATTATGACACACTGTCTCTATTATGCCTATTGGGGAGACCATAATGTGAATCCCCGTCCCCATCTTCATGACCAGCTGGAAATTTACATCAGTCTGAACAATATCGGTGATTTTTTTCTCCAGGAACAGAAGTATCCTTTGAATGTAGGCAGCCTGTTCCTGATCCACCCCTTTGAAATCCACCACGGTTTCTGCGGTGCCAACGAAACCACCAGCCGGTATGCCATCCGGTTTCCCCTTTCCGTCCTGGAACGGCTGTCCACGGAGGAGACGGATCTGAAATCCCTGTTCCAGGCCGCCCCACAGACCATCCAGCTGACCCACCAGGAACTGGCCCAGATCAGCGGTCTGATGGAGTCTCTGCTTCAGCCTGCTCCGGATGCCTATGGCCAGGACATCCAGCAGAACCTCCTCCTGTTCCATTTTGTCCTGGCCATTGCCCGGATCCTGCAGGCAAGAGGACCTGCCCGGCAGCCCGGTTCCGGAGAATACAACAGCCTGGTCCAGCAGATCCTCCAGTACATCCACAGCCACTACCGGGAAGAGATTTCCTTGGAAGATCTGTCCGCCCACCTGTATGTAAGCAAGTCCCGGCTGTGCAAGGTGTTCCGGGAACATACCGGGTTCACCATCGGCAGCTATCTGACCATGTACCGGCTCCAGATGGCCTGTTCCCTGTTGGAAAAAGGGGGCAAAGTAAAAGAAGTGGGCAAGGCCGTAGGGTTCCAGACCTATACCCACTTCATCCGCACCTTCACCAGCAAACTGGGCCAGTCCCCCAAAAAATTCATCAGGGACCATACGTAAAGGGGGTGTGAAAAAATTCACACCCCCCTTTTCTATTCTTCCAGCATCAATGTTCCGGACCCATCAAAATGCACCTTCTGATACGTTCCGGCCAGTTCTCCCTTATGAGGATCCAGATTTTCCGCCAGCGCTCTGGTGGCCCAGATATGCCGCAGATCCCCGCTGCTGTTGATGATGCACAGTTTCAAATCTTCCGGAGCGATCCGTCCCGCTGCCTTGATGCAGGCTTTGAACACCAGCTCATCCGTATCCATGGTAGGCGGGATCCGGGCCGTAAAGGGCTTCATGCCAGTCAAAGCATTCACCACCGTCATTTTTTCATCCACGGCATCCCGCAGTCGCCGGCTGATGAAATCTCCCATGCCGATGCCGTTCCCGTTGCCTTCCGATTTGGCCGTGAGAGACAGGATTCCCAGTTCCGTTACATCCGGACCCACATTGGGCCGGTTGTTGATGGGCCGGCCCACCACCGCCGGGTCCATCCCTGTACCGGAGATTTCCTTTCCCAGTTTCCGGCAGATCAGCACATCCATATGTGCAAAAGGGATCCGGGGAACCATGGCTTTGGCCCGTTCCAAAATTTTCGGTTCTTCCTCCCTGATTTCTTCTTTTTTCAGCACATACACATCTGCCAGCTGGTCATACCCGTTTTCAATGACGGCAATGCCGCCCACCACTTTGGCATGGTCCAGTGCCGTCAGGCCCACCCGGGCCATGTTGTCATTCAGGTAGTCCGTACCCAGGCTGTGGGTCATGGCGGCCCCCACATGCTTGGCCAGTCCGATGGCCAGCATCTTTACCAGCCCGCTCTGGTACCGGCCATAAATGGAGGTATGGGTCTTCACCCGGTTCAACAGCAGGATACCATCCGCTTCCCAGGCATTTTTATCCAGGTACACCGGCAGGTCCAGTTCCGTCCGGGCGATTTCCACCACTTCCATACTGGAAACGATTGGGGCTCCCACACTTTCTTCCGTAATCCCCAGATTCCGCAGTACTTCCACCTGGCCTTCCGCCGTTGCACCCCCGTGGCTGCCCATGGCCGGCACGATAAAAGGCACGGCACCCATTTCCTTCAGATACCGGACGGCCGCCCGCATCAAAGGCACATAATCCGCAATTCCCCGGCTTCCCCCTGTGATGGCAATCCGCTGTCCCGGGAGAACTGGCAGATTTTTGGCCCGCAGCCGTGCCAACAGAGTTTCCTCCGGATTTTCCAACCGTGTCCGGTCAAAGATGGTCCGGATTTTCACCACCTCCGGGATTTCATATCCCTGCAGCATTTCTTCCAGTGAACTCATGGCAATTCCTCCTCCCTGCCAAATTCCGATTCCACAGCAGGTCCAGTATATCATGGAAGAATTTTCCGAAATTACTGTCACAGGCAAAAATCCTGACAAATCGTGCAGAAGAAAACGGTGAAAGCAGCCAGTCCCCTGATGTGACCCCAAAAAGTTAGACCTTAGTAACGAGATGGTTTTTACTGTCTCGTTACTTTTTTATGCTGCCTGCAAAGGAAGCCTGTATTGAACAGGACTTTTCCAGCCCAGTCACCGGTCATGCGCCGATATCCATAATCTTTATGCTGGCTGCGGATTTCCTGTATTTTGTCCTCTACTTCCTGGTCTGGATTCACGCGGTCAAACCGTTT
>NZ_DBMBXK010000014.1:0-41805 GCF_057597765.1 Acidaminococcus sp.
GAAAAACAGAATTATTGATTTGCATTGTTTTGAATATACGGACGAAGGTGAAATTCTTTATGATGGGGATTGTTTTCCGGTAGAAACTTTTTCGGGTAAAGGAAGAATTGAGGAAATAGAGGTTTCCTGTATTGAACCATATAGTCAAGTAATGTTCCATCTGGGATACGAGTTTGATGAAAATGATGCACATGATGTGAAGTTATTGTGTGAGACACTTCATATCGAAATTCCAAATGAGTATAGATAACTGCAAATAACAGTTTGTAGGGGAGTTCTGATACTCCCCTATAAAAATGGCTATTTATCAACTGTTTGTTGTGACATAGCCAAACAAAATTGAAAGCCCCCTGCTCCGGCAGCGGGCTTTTCTTATACCTGAATTTCATAGTTTTTTACAAGGGCAACGGAAAACCGGCTGCCCTATTTTTATATCCAAAAGGAGAGATGCACTATGAAGAACATGAAAGCTATGGCAATGACTCTGGCCCTGGTGGCCGTCATTACGGGGACGGCCTTAGCCGCCGACATCCGGGAAATCGTGGGGGACCCTGGCACCGGAATCACGGACCGGAACCCTACTTGCTACCAGAGCCGGATGGTCAATGGCCACCTGATTGAGTCCTACGTGGAAAATGATGTGGCTGTTACCAAACAGGATGGTGACGTGGTAATCCTGTACGAGATTGATCATGGGGACTTTATTCCCTTCGATCAGGATTCCAATAACTGATAAAAAACGGCAGCGGGAACCAGGGGGTGAAGAGCATGTTTCCGGAAAGAAAAGAAAATGAACAGAATTTTACCATCACCAAAGATGGTGTGGAATACAAGCTGCCAGTCCATTGGAGCCTTACGGACAGCGGCAGCTATACCTTCCGGAGCAAGCTCCAGTCCCGGGCCTTTGCCCATGGCAGTGATGCTGTGGGGGATGGGAAGATTGACGGACGGACCCTCCAGGTGGAGTTTTCCATGGAAGGGGCTACGGAAGAAGACCATGACGAGGTACTGAATGAGGCATATACCTTCTTTGGCCAGACTGACTATTCCCTGATGGCAGGCCGGCCAGACCGGGTCTACCATGTGGCCTGCCTGTCGAAAATCAAGCACAAGTTTGAGAACGGGTTCAAGCAGAGAAGGAGCAACATCACTGTTTCCCTTCTCCTGGCAGATCCGTTCCGCTATGAAGCTCAGGAATCCAGGGTGGTGTTCACCTTTCCCCAGGCTACGGTTCAGGCGGAAATGGTCCTCCACAACCTGGGGAGCGTGGATACACCGCTCACTTTTCGCTTTATTCCCCTGGACCGGATGACGAATCTTACGGTCTGGCATCAGGAGGCCAAAGAAAAGTTCACCTTAACGGATGCTTTGCTGGTGGCTCCCAAGACCTCCATCGTCAACGGCAGAGAAGGAACCGTGTGGCGGGACAAGGACAACAGCATCAATGCTTTTACGGGCACCTTCCTCCACGCCAAACCGGGAGCCAATCTTTTCCTGTACACCGGAGGAGCCGGGACGGTGGAAATTACCTATACCAACAGGTGGTTTGTATGACAAATTTCATCTTTGGACGGGGCCTGTTCGGCCGGTGGATCTTTGCCGGTCCTACTGGTGCCGGTGAAGGAAACAGCGACCGGGGCAAGGTCCATGAGTACTATCCTGGCCAATTTGTGGTCTATGCCTACAAAAAGGACGGGACCCGGACGGCCATTTTTGGCGGGGGCAGCGAGGCCAATGCCCTGAACGAAGTGACCTTTGAAATCACCAGCACCGGTTGTGGCCAGTGCCAGCTGACATTCTATAAGCAGCCTTCCAATGCCCAGCTGGACTATATGCAGCGCATCGACATCCACCTGTACGGAGACCGGAAGCCCTGGTACAGCGGGTACATCATCAGCCGGCCTATTGAAGGGACTACGGATACCAAGTTCGTGTACAAAGGCTATGGTTTCTACAACCGGCTGGAGAACGTGATGCTCTGGAAGACCTATGAGAACACCGATGTAGGGGACATCGTCCGGGACATTGCCCGCCAGGTGGAACGGCAGACTCTCCAGGTGGTCTACAACGACAGCAAGATCCAGAGCGTGGGATACCGTCCCACCAAACTGGTCTTTGACGGGGTGACGGTGAAAGAAGCCCTGAATACTCTGGCGGACTTTACGGTGGACTACGTGTACGGGGTGGATGAATACCGCTGCCTGTACTTTCGACGCAGAGAGACAGCAGTGAACGAACAGGCCCGTCTTACGGTAGGAAAACACATCACGTCCTATACACCCTCCTGGGATGTGTCCAAACTGGTGAACTGGGCCCGGATCAAAGGTGGCAGCGTGGATGAACAGGGAGAGCAGTGGCTGTGTATCGTTGAGGATAAGGACAGCCAAAACAGCTACGGGGTCCACCAGGCCGTCTGGAACCTGCCGGAAGCCTATGATGCCGCCGATGCCAAGCGTTGGGGCGAGAACCAGATCAGCCAGTACAAGGCCCCGGTGAAATCTGCAAAAATCAGCGGTGTCCGGCTGGAGTATCCCTACCCGGACGGAACCTTCAATGTGCGGCATATGTCCACAGAGGGACTTGCAGAAATCCGGAGGCTGGACGGGAACGCCGATACGTATCCCATCAAGAAAATCAAGTATACCTTATCTGGGGAAAACGGCATCAAGACAGAGATGGAACTGGGGGAGCCTCAGTTTTCCGTGGACCGGTACCTGTCCGACATCGAACGCCGGTCCAAGGATATCGAGCAGTCCCAGTCTTCGGCCCTGAAGCAATGGAAAGGAGGAAGCTGATGGCCATCCATGATTATCGATTCAATCCCTTTGAAAATACCTTCGACATCAAAAAGATTTTTGACGAAGCCCATGTAATTCCTACCAATAGTCCCTATACCATCCGCCTGGCGGAAGTGCCCCAGAAGACGTCTCCCACCACGCTGCAGGTGAAGTTCCAGAACGGGAATCTCCTGACGGAAGTAGCGGAAGAGCCAGCCCAGGGGCAGTATTGGCCGGACTACCTGACTACGGAGCACGGCATTGAGGGGTGGAATACCGGGACATTGAAATTTTCTGCAGCTGATGCGGGAAAGACTGTCCGTGTTACCTATAACGGGATGGGAACTCTGACCGATGATCGGCTCATTGACCAGGTGGAGATTTCCGTAACGTCCAGCACTCAGGCAGACAAGGACGCCCGGGTGATGGGCTTGAATTCCTGGGACGTAGAGACTGGACCTACATCGGCACCGGGACTGCAGTCCATCAAGTCTGCTTACCATATCCGGAAACACCGGGGCATTCCGGCAGGAACCTACACCCTCCGGCGTATCCTCCAGGAACTGGTGAACCGGTCTCATACGGAAGAATACTGGAAAGAGAATTCTCAGTGCAACTGCAACTGTAACTGCGACTGCAGCGACGATTCAGGAGGAGGCTAAGATGCTGGTCATTGACGAAAATAAGAACATCCAGGTATCCCAATACGATACCTTTTCTATCCGGTTTCGTTTTACCAACTATAAGCTGACCAATGCGGATAAGGTGGTCTTTGCTATTAAGAAAACTACCAATTCTTCCGAGGTGGTGTATACGGATACCTTCTACAACCCCAACAACAACTTCGTGGATGTGGTGGTGCCCAAGGGAGCGTTGGATTCTTTGGAACCTGGGGCATACATTTATGACTTGGCCATTATGAACAGCGAGACAGAACGGATCCTCACCTGTTTCTTTACCAAATCTTTCATCATTAAGGGGGTGGCCCACAATGTCTGATGCTGCCAATGTGGAAGTGACGCTCACCGTCCAGAACAACACGGAAGTGGAACTGGGGGATGTGGCGGATAGTTATGCCGCGGATCAGGCTCGGGAATACAAAAACAAAGCCGGAGAATATGCGGAAAATGCCCTGAACAGCCAGAACATGGCGGAAGCCTGGGCAGAAAGCGACAGCCCTCCCGCCGGAGAAGGAACCCGTTCCTCTAAAGTATGGGCAGATACAGCCCGGCAGTGGGCGGAAAGTTCCACCAATCCGGATGGGGTGTCCGGGGCCCGGTCCAGTAAGACTTGGGCGGAAACAGCTCGGGCCTGGGCCGAAACTGACGGGGAACCGGATGGAGTAACGGGGGCCAAGTCCGCCAAGACCTGGGCAGAAGCATCTTCCAAAAGTGCCGCCGAAGCATCTGCCAGCGCCAAGGCTGCAGACACCAGTGCCAAAGCCTCTGCCAGCAGTGCAGCAGCGGCCAAGGCTTCTCAGGAAGAAGCCACCACCCAGGCTACCATAGCACGGCAGAATGCGGAGAGCGCGGCAAAAAAACTGGCCCAGATGCAGATCGACCTGAAGGTGAAGGCGGACGTGGACAGCCCGGTCCTTACGGGAACTCCAGTAGCCCCGACCCCTGCAGAAAGTGCCCAAAGCACCCAGATCGCCAATGTGGCCTATGTGAAGCAGAAAATCGCAGAGCTGGTGAATGGCTCCGACGCCTCCCTGGATACCCTGAAAGAATTGGCGGATGCACTGGGGAACGATCCTGACTTTGCCACCACCATTATGACGGCCATGGGGAAAAAGCTGGATGCGAATGCAACGGCCCAGGCGGCTCTGGCAGATGGGAAGGGAAACAACATTGCAGAGACCTATGCCACCAAGGCGGAACTGACCGGGGAGACGGAAACTCTTGCTGCCGTGGCAAAAAGTGGAAGTTACAAGGATCTGTTAGACAGGCCCACCATCCCGGATAAAACCAGCCAGCTGACCAACGACAGCCGCTTTGTGGCTGCGGATGCAAACGGGAATGTGACTTTGACCGGTACGCTCACGGCTGCGAAAGTCTATAACGCGGTGTATAACGACTACGCCGAATTCTTTCCCCGGGGGGACGATACCCAGCGGGGAGACATTATAGCTTTGGACGAAACATCCAGCAAGGAACAATACATCAAAGCTACCGCCAGCAGCTCCTGTGTGGTGGGGGTCCATACGGAAGATTTTGCCTCCATCATCGGCGGTCGGACACTTTCTCCAGGGGATGATATTCTAAAGGTCAATCTCCCCACCTATATTCCGGTAGCCCTGGCCGGCCGTGTCCCTGTCCGGATGTACGGGAAAGCCAAAAAGGGTGGATGGGTCATTCCTTCGGAGATGCCGGGAGTCGGCCGAATGGCCCTTCCGGGCGAAAGTCTTACCCAGGCGGTGGGACAGATTGTGAAAGACGATACCGCAGAAAACGTGCGGCTGGTTAAAATCATAGTAAGGAGTGGAAGATGAAGTATCTGAGACGAACCGTTAACACCGTATTCCTCATGCTGGGGAATTCCTGCAACATGAATTGTGCCTACTGTTTGCAGCATCCTCTGGTGCATAAGCCCCTTACCCGGGAGGTCAACCCGGAAATCTATGACTTCCTGGAAGAGATTTCTCAAGAGAACACCCGGCCCCTCCACTTTCAGTTCTACGGCGGGGAGCCTCTGTTGTATTTTGGCACCATCCAGGAAGTGGTGGCAGCTGTTAAGAAACGCAAATTGAACATGACCTTTGGGATCATCACCAACGGGCGGGCTCTGACGGACGAAATGGTCCGTTTTTTTAATGCCCATCAATTTTCTGCCTGTGTGTCCTGGGATGGCCCTCATGTGAGGGAAACAAGAGGGTATGATGTGTTTTCTGTGCCGGAAACCCGAGAACGGATCCTGGCCCTGGAGCATCTCTGCCTTTCTGCCGTCCTTTCTGCTAGGGCCTATCCCCAGGAAGTCCTCCAGGCCTTCCAGCAGATTTCAGAAGAGTACAGCGCCATCCATGGGTATCAGATAGCGGTGAACCTGGACGAAATCATGGATACCGGCCTTCCTAAGAAGAAACTGCTAGCTATTGATTACAATCGGGTAGAGCGGGAAATGAAGGAAATGACACTCCGGTTTCTGGATGGCTTCGGAAAACGGGTTCCTCCAGAAAGATATACAGAAGAAGCCTATATCCGGCAGCTGTTTCATGCTTTGAAGGAATTCTACCTGACAGGAAAGGGAAAGTGGAACCGGTATACCGCTGCCTGCGGAAATGGGCTCACGGTGCTGAATCTGGACCTCCAGGGGAACCTTTATCCCTGCCACAACACATCCCGGAAGGCAGGCACCATCCAGGATGGATATTTCACCTATTTGCAGCGGATCCTTGCGGGAGATCATACTCGTGAACACAGAAAAGAGTGCTTATCCTGCACGGCCCTCGCCTTTTGCCAGGGAGGCTGCAAGCTGGTGGGGGACAAGGCCCGGAAGGAATCTTACTGCAAGTTCAAACGGGCCGTCTTTACTCCGGTCCTTATGGCCATCCAGCAGTACGGGCAGAAGCTATTGGAGAAGAACCATGGGAAAGAACGGAACCATCAATAAAACTTCTTTTACAGATACGTCTGCCCTTGGGGATACCAGTGAGCTCAAAGTAAAGGCCATCCATGTGACGGAACTGCAGACGGCCCTGGAACAGCTCACTACCTATGCGGTCAACGTGGACAACTGTGGGAACTGCGTGTATTGCCAGACTTGCCAGGGGTGTCAGACCTGCCAAGGGTGCCAGAGCACAAAATGCCAGTCCAGTTCCTGCCAGACCTGTCAGAGCATCAGCCAGTGCAGCTCGAGAAACTGCACCTGCCAGACGAGAGGGCAATGTGACTGCAACTGCTCTGGTGGCAACTGTAACTGTTCGGATGATTCGGGAGGAGGGCCATAATGGCAAGTCAGAACGAGATTGTATGGAAGAAGGACCTGACGGACATCCAGTCGGGACTGGAAACCCTTGCCACAAAGACGAAGATTTCCATCGACCTTTCCTCGATGAACTATGACAAGGTGAAGAAAATCAACGTGGCAGCCCTGGAAACAGCGGTGAACAAACTAGAGGAGGCCTTTTCGGGAAACTGTTGCCAGGCCAACTGCTGCCAGACTTGTCAGGGGTGCCAGTCTTGCCAGACATGCCAGGGATGCCAAAAATGCCAGACCTGTCAAGGATGCCAAACGTGCCAAGGGTGTCAGAAGTGTCAGTATTACATGACCAAAAACTGCAATTGCGACTGCAATTGCGATTGCTCGGATGACAGCTAAAGGAGGAACGAATCATGATTATTGCCAAAGGAAACGTAAGTACGGCGGAAGGGCCAATGCCGGTAGAGAATCTGCAGCCCGGAATGCTGGTGATAGATCGGGGTCATCGGGCCAGGAAACTGCTGAAGGTGGAACAGGTCCAGCTCCATCAGACACTTCACTTTGAAAGGAATACCGACCTGGTCCTGGCTGGGAACAGCATCCTTTTTACCCTTATTGGGTTGCGGAGCGCCATCGCCCTTAAAGGTGTACGTAAGGCCATGGGTGGACGGATCCAGATGCTCTTTGAAGGAAGAAAGATGCAGGATGATGTGATGAAGATAAAAAAAGAAGAAGTCACCGGATATCGCCTGACCATTGAGAACGGGAAGGACGTCCTGGTCAACGGGTACGATGTGGCAGACAAGGAGGAAGGGGTATGCTGAAAATCTATTACAACGAAGAATCCAATGCGGATTACCGGATCCACCTGATTCTTCGGGGCGATTTCTGCAAGGCGGAATGCAGCAGCAATAGCGAGAGCCGAAAGGGAGCCGATGTGATCGAAACCATGCATCCCTACAGTTCCTACGTCCTTACAGAAGGAAACGGAACAGTGAAACTGTTCCGCCGCCCTATGGCTTCGGACTACCGGTTCCTTGACCTGAACCGACTGGGGGTATCCATTAAACTGGATTTTGCCGTCCTGACCCAGCTTTATGGAAATACTACCATCCTTGATATCGATACGGGCATTATGGCGGAAGGCCAGCGATACATCGTGGTGCGGATGTTTAACGGGCAGAAAGAGAATCTAACCATAGAAACGGACCAGGAATATGAATTACTGCCCTTTCACACCAGCGACCTGGTTCTGGGGGATCATCCCCGGATGAAACTGTGGGACAGCTACAGCCTTTCTGCTGGTGGACGGGAGCTGATGGCCAACAGGAAAGGATACCTGATTGATGGAGATCCGGAAGAACCCTTCATCCCGGAAGGTGATAAGGATTATATCGATTTTACCATCCAAAAGTACAAGGGGAATTTCTCTACAAAGGAGAAGTTGACCAGGGATATTGACGATGAAGAAGTCTTTGTGGAAGCGTCTGCCGGCCTTGTGAATAACAGGCGGGTAAGATTGGTGAAGGGAACAGGCACTTTTCGTTTGTATCCCTTTGGGTACGAAGGCCCGGTGAAAATCAAGTTGGGCCGGAAGTGGTACGAAGTGTGGAACGACTACCTGGTGTTTGTTGGAAAGTAGGATGACTATGCAGAAAAATAGGTTGGATTTGTCGACCAAGGTTCAACTTACCCTTTACTTGGGCAGCCAGTGTAATCTCCACTGTGCCTATTGCCACAGGGAGGCCTCGGACGGGGAAGGGGGCATTTCGGAAGAATTCCTGGCGGAACTAAAAGAGAATCCTCCTGGATCCATCAAGTTCATGGGAGGGGAACCTTTGCTTTACATGAAAGAGATCCGAAAGGTGGTGGAGGCTGTACCAACGGCCAAGTTTTCAGTCAGCACCAACGGCATTGGCATCGAAAAGCACCTGGACTACTTCCGGGAACACCATTTCCAGATTTGCATCAGCTACGATGGAGCAGAAAAGGACCTGCGGGGCTATGATCCCTTTACTGCTCTTTTGGAGTATCCGGATCTGGCGGTTTCCACTACCCTGTACCACGGGAATACGGATATGGGAGCCATCATGGAGCGCTTTCGGGAGAAAGAGAGGGTCATCGGACGGCCTCTTTCCTTCTTTCCCCATCTCATGCATGTGACCAGTGAAGCCAATCGGCCCTATGCCCTGACCCAGGAAGACTATGATTCTCTCCTGGAGCAGTACAAGAAATACGTGGGACTTTACCTATCCCGGCTCCGGAGATTCGGTATCCGGGACAAACGGTATGATGGCCTCTACCAAACCCTGGAGCGGCGACGGGAAGTCCATTACACTTTTGGGGAGACTTACTGCAGCAACCGGCACATCCAGAAGGTGGATGCCCGAGGGCAGGCTTATCCTTGCTTGTATATCCGGAAAGAGAAACTGAGAAAGGATTGGCTGAAGGAACAGCAGGCTCTCATTGATTCCGTCAGTCCTGGCTGTCGCCAGTGTTCCGTCTACGGTATGTGCGGCGGGGCCTGTATTGTCAGCCAGGAACATGAAATGGAGTGCCGATTCTACAAGGCCCTCTATACCTGGTTCCAAAAGGAAGAGGATCGGTCATGAATAACATATTCATTTTCCCTGAGGCCATCCATACGGAAGATACCATTTCTCTGGATCTGGAAGAAAATGGATTGCGCTTTTTCTGTAATAACAAACGAGTGGTTATTGATCTTGCTGCATTGCGGAGCGGGTCCTCCACGGTGATTCTGAAAAATCCCATCACTGGGACCGTCTATCCGCTGTTTAACTTCCGGGAAATCCTCCAGGTGATGGATCTGGGTCCCCAGGAGCTGCTCCAGACCCTTCGCATCAACGGCTATGTGCAGATCGACAAGTCCGGGAAGGATACCTTCATCAAAGTGTTTCTGCCCAATGGGCAACCTGAATTAAAGAGTCGGACTCATGACTTTTCCCGGTTTCCCCATGTGGCCATGGCCGATCTCCATAAGCTGGACCGGGCTTTCAGTTGGTCTGCGCATACGGGGAAGGTCCAAATCCATTATGGCCGGATTGAGGGATCCCTGGTGTTTGACCGCTCAACCTTTTGGAAGGAACCGGTTTATGTGAGCCATGCCGGACAGAGCCAGGAGCTGACCGAGGGGGAAAACTGGTTTTCCTTCGTTTGGAGTCCTTCGGAAGATGTGTACTGTGGGCCTCAATGTGGACGGTACAAAGGACGGGCACTTCATCTAACACCCGGCTGCTAGTCACCAGAAAGGAGGAGAATACCATGGATTTCATCAGCTACACCTTTGTGAACGCAGTGATCAGTGCCCTGGCCGTATTCGGGTGCTGGCTCATCCTGCGTCCTCAAAAGATTGAGAATCGGGCGCTCCACAAGAGTATCGACAATAATACCAAGGCCCTGGAGGACCTGACCGGTCTGATCAACGAAATGCGAGTGGCCCAGGCAAGTGTGGAGACGAACATTACCAATCTCTGGCACCGGTACAAAGATCTGAAGGGAGAAGTAGACAGAATTCATGACCACAATCGGGATCTGGGGAATCCGCCATGTTCGAAAAAGTAAGAGGGTGGCTCAAGAAGAGCCTTGGGACTGTAAAGAAGCGCCTGAACCAGTTCCAGCAGCCCATTAAATGGATCGTCATAGGGTATCTTGTGACGGTCTTTTTGTTTGTAGTTTCCTATTACGGATTCTGGATGTATCTGGCCGTGATGGGAAAAATCCAGCTGCCGGACCTATTGGCAATGATACGGGAACTAGTGGGGCCTGCCATGGTAGGCTTTGTCACCTTCATTGCAGGCTGTTTCGTGGATCTTGATGGAAACGGAGTCCCGGATCATTTTGAAAAGGAGAAGGATAAGAAATGAAGATTTTTATTAATCCTGGGCATATGCCCGGTGTGGACAGTGGGGCCGTCAATGAAACTTATGGAGTCACCGAAGCGGATATCGTAAAAGAAATCGGAGCCGGAGTCCAGCAGTACCTGAACCGGGTGGGCTATGACTGTATGCTGGTCCAGTCCGACAATCTTTGCGGGGAATCTCCCAACTATACCAATATTTGTGCCAGCGCAAATGGGTGGAAGGCAGATCTCTTTCTTTCCATCCACTGCAATGCGGCCGCGGAAGAAGCCCAGGGGACGGAAACTCTGGTGTACAGCAGGGACAGCGAAGGAGCCTGCGCCCTGGCAGAATGCATCCAGAACCAGATTGTCCAGAGCCTGAGCACCGTGGACCGGGGTGTGAAGGAACGGCCGGGGCTGGCGGTGCTTCGGGAAACGGATATGCCGGCGGTTCTTGTGGAAACGGCGTTCATCACCAACGAAGAGGATGTGCAGCTCCTGATGAACCGGAAGGACGGATTTGCCCGTGCCATTGCCCGCGGGGTGACGGATTATGTGGCCCGGAAAGGATGAGAGACCATGGACATGTGGCGGATCAGCGATGAATTTCTCTTAGGCTATCTTTTGGGCATCTTGACCGGGGTGCTCCTGTTCACCTTGGTCATCTGAAGAAAGAGGGTGGGGATGATTGAGAAGAAACGTCTGGTTCTTCTTGGTGCTTTGTTTGTTATTCTCCTTTCCGCAGGTGTCCTGGGCCTCTACGTATACCATAACAGAAGAGGAACTGACCCAGTTGGAGCAGAATATCAGCGAGCTGCAGACCATCAACAACAGATTACAGAAGGAATCCAGTCAGCAGAAGAAACGCATGAAGGAATTGGAGACGCAATTGACCGCAGCACAGACCGAATTACAGAAAGCCAGGGAACAGTCCAATCGGCTCGGGAGTCAATTGAAAGATCTGGAGAGGACCTCGATCAGGCAGGAAGAATCCTTGCGGATTGCCAACGAATCCTTAGCCGCATACGAGAAAGAAACCAATAGAACACAGAAACGGCTGAAGGCACAGCGGAATTTGGCTTATGGAATAGGTACGGTTTTGCTGGTGGCTTTGGTGCGGAAATGAATAGAGCCATGGTGGGAATTCCTGCCATGGCTCTTTTTTCGTGCAAAAAGTACTTATTCCCCCTTTCCTGTCCTGTTACCAGTAGAAACAGACAGAACAGGAGGTTTGAAAACTATGGAAAGTAAAGAGATTCCCTTTAACCAGCGGTATGTCCTGACCGTGAAGGAGGCCAGGCAGTATTTCCACATTGGGGAAAAGCGGCTGCGGCGGATTGCGGCGGAACACCCTGGGGCGAAGTTTTTGGTCTGGAATGGACGAAGAGTGCTGATCATCCGGGAGGAGTTTGAAAAGTTTCTCCGCCAGACATCCTGTATTTAAGTTGACTTATTTGACATTTGGAGTGATGAATTAGGATGCCAAACAAGGAGAAGGGGGAAAAACAATGAAAAAAATCCATATGCGGGGCCGTGTGCGCCGGGATAAGAAAAGAAGGATCTTACGGGCGGGAGAGTCCGTGCGGATCGATGGAAAGTATCAGTTCAAATATATGGTGAACGGGCGGCCGAAATTCCTGTACAGCTGGAAGCTGGAGCCTACGGATCCCTTGCCGCCGGGACGGAAACCCTGCCTATCCCTCCGGGAAATGGAAGACAGCCTGGAAGTGAAACTGGTGATCTGCCCCAATGCCCATTCGGATTCCATGACCGTCCTGGAGCTGGTCCAGAGGTACCTGATGCTGAAAAAAGGCGTCAAACCCAATACCCTGAGCAACTACAAGTTCATAGTCAATGCTTTGAAGAAGGACCCGTTTTCCCAGAAGGCCATTGGGAAGGTGAAAATGTCCGATGCCAAATTGTGGCTGATCAAAATGCAGTCGGAAGGGAAAGGGTACAGTACCATCCACAGTATCCGGGGCGTGGTACGTCCGGCCTTTCAAATGGCCGTGGATGATGAGATCCTCTGGAGGAATCCTTTCAACTTCGAAATGAAGGATGTGCTGATCAACGACAGCGTACGGCGGGAGGCTCTTTCCAAACGGGACATGCGGATTTTCCTGGAATTCATCCGGAAGGACGAATACTTCAAGAGGTACTACGAAGGAATCTACATCCTGTTCCATACCGGGCTGCGGATCTCAGAATTCTGCGGGCTGACGGTGAACGACATTGACCTGGAAAAGCGGACCATCAACGTGGACAAGCAGCTCCAGAAATCCAACAGTAAATATTACATCCTGTCCACCAAAACCAAGGCCGGGGCCCGGCTGTTGCCCATGACGGACGAAGTGTACCGGTGCTTTGTGACCGTCCTCCGGCAGCGGAGGCCGCCAAAGGTGGAACCCATCATCGACGGAGTGGGGCAGTTTCTTTTTTATGATAACAGGGGCTTTCCCATGGTGGCCCAGCACTGGCAGAAGTATTTTCAGCATATCCTGAAGAAATACAACAGCACCTACAAGTACCAGCTGCCGAAGATCACCCCTCACGTGTGCCGCCACACCTACTGCACCAACATGGCTCTGTCCGGGGTGAGCGCCAAGACTCTCCAGTACCTGATGGGTCACAGCGACATCGGCATCACCCTGAATGTGTACACCCACATCAAGTTCAACGATGCCCAGAAGGAAGTGGAAGTGATCCAGGCCCGGCAGCAGAAGGAGATGGAAAGCGTAAGGGAAGAACTGGAAAAGGTGGGCGAGATCCAGCCGAAGGTGATCCGGTTTCCGAATAAGGCGTAGAAACTGGGAAGGCAGTTGGCCTTTGCCGGAAAAAAGAGAAGACCCGCAGTCTTGTGATTGCGGGTCTTTTCTGTGGTGTTTTTGGGATAGGTCGTTTGGTATAATGGGCATAGAGAAAGAAAAAAACGGTTGATGGGGGTCTGAAACATGAGCATAAACCGAAGTCATAAACATGGACTGTGCGTTGACACAATGTGGGAGGATTTGAAGCCCCAGGTGAATCAGGTGATCCAAAAATATTTTGCAGAACATAATCTTTCAGTAGAAAAGCTGAAAAAATGTAGGATAAGTGAAGATTATGAAATGCGAGGGTACCAGGCACCTGCTTCTCCTTATAATGTGCCAACCAAGGATTACGGTAAAAATGTGATGGATGATTCAGTTGTACCGCCAATTGTTTTGCTTCTGCGTAAAAAGGGTGACAGGCTGGAAGTCGAGCCTACAAGATATACAAGACCATTTCTAACCAAGGAATCAGATTACTTTCTTGTAACGGTTGATTTTCTAAAATACCGGATCAATTCTTTAATCCAGCACGTCGTTTTTGATTATAAGGGAATTCCCTGCGGGGTGGATCCCCTTTCTCATCATGAGTTCGATGTATGGTATGGCGACAAAGCGGAAACAATGACCAGCATAGATGACGTTATGAACAAGCCGTTCTTTGATGGAAAGAGTCTTACTGAAATTGCTTCTGAAATAGAAAATGTGGAATTCTAGATGGTTGTGCTGTTTTTAAAGATGCGGTAGGTGCAGAATCATGACAAGTTCTGACGAAATAGATAAAAAATCATCTAAGGATGAAGAAGTCCTGGCGAAAATCAATTCTGAACTTCAAAATATGGATCGAATTTATATAATGGCTTCTGAACCGCTTGAAGGGCGCTCCATTGAGGAAATGCAGGAATTAGCAGAGAAGACAACAGATACGGAAACGCTGGCGAACCTCTATGCGGCCGTTTGTAATGAATTTTTCTGGATAGAAGATAACGAATATGATTTTCCCCAGGGAACACCGGAATATGCAGAAGCGATTCAAATAACCGATCAATGGGGAAATCTTATGGACGAACTGGAAGCACGGCTTATGCAGATTGCGGCAGAGGAAAGGCTGCTTCTGCCGGAAGAATCCGTTAGCTGGCGTCTAAATCGAATAGAACGATTTATGAAAAAATATGGCCTTGTGAATGCCGGTGGCTGGTGGGTCAAAGAAACACTGAAAAATGAAGAACTGCAGGGGCAACTGGCATTTTTGATTCCGAATCTTGGTCATTGAATTTGTGAGAGCGGCCAGGGATGGGTTTGCCTTCGGCGAACCCCTACGCCGTCTTCGTCGGGGTGACGGGGAGAAGGTTCAATTGGGTGGAACTCCGTTTTTCTCCTTCAAAGGAACCCGCTGCCGGGTTCCGTCCATCGGCCGCTGACCGCTGACAGTTGACTGCTGACAAAAGGGAATGCCGCATATTTTGTGCAGCACTCCCTTTTCTGCTATAATCAATCCCAGAAAACGCTTAGTAGTAGGAATTGCCCAAAATACTACTACTTTTACTACTTAGAGGAGAAAAGTTATGCCAGGTTATGCCATTTCTTGTCTTCCCTGAATGGACTGGCAAAATCCGGGAATCGGCATTAATTCGGCATAGTTTGGCATAACATGGCATAGAGAGGAGCTAGTGTCTATGGTGAAAGTACTTTTTATTTGCCACGGCAACATCTGCCGTTCCCCCATGGCGGAATTTGTCATGAAGGAGCTGGTTCGGCGTCATCATTGTGCCGATGCTTATGAAATCGCTTCGGCGGCTACCAGCCGGGAGGAAATTGGCAATGACACCCACTGGGGGACCAGGGAGCAATTGGATCTCCACCATATTCCCTATGCGCCCCGGAAGGCCCGGCAGATGACCCGGGGAGATTATGGGTACTATGATCTGCTCATTGGGTTCGATGATGAGAACCTTCGGGAGATCCGCCGGATCGCCGGGGGAGACCCGGATGGCAAAATCCACCTGCTGCTGGATTTCACCGATCATCCCCGGGAAATCGCCGACCCCTGGTATACGGGGGATTTTGTCAGCACGTACCGGGATGTGAAGGAAGGGTGTGAGAGCCTTTTCTGTCGGAAAAATGTTCCTTCAGCAGCTGGTTGATTTCGGCTCTTTCTTTGCCCTGCTTTTCCATCTGTTTGATCAGTTTGTAGGCGTGGAACAGGGGGGAGGGGGCGATTTCGGAGCTGAAGAAGCCGATGCCCATGTTCCAGGCCAGCTGTTCGAACACATCATCCAGGGCCCGGGAATCCAGGCCGTTGGCATAGGCCTTCAGCAGTTCCCGCATGGCCTGGCGCATCCGCCCGGCACCTACTGCATTGGCCAGGGAGAGCAGCAGCCGGATATTGTAATCCAGGTAGCGTTTTTCGCTTTTCCAGGTCATATCCCAGAATTCCACTGCCAGTTCGCCCAGTTTTTCGTCAATCATGGGGTAGTTGGTGATCACCGCCGGCCGTTCCGGGGCTTCTTCCGTGTTCCCTTTGTTTTCGGTCCGGTAGAAATAGGCGTGGTATTCGTTGGGGGCCTTTTTCTCAGTGGCATGTTCATAGCCCAGCATTTCCATCACTTCGTAGAGGGGGATGGGTTCGAAGGTCTGGATTACTTCCAGTCCCTGGCCCACAGGGAGCTTGGCCGCCTGTTTTTTCAGGCCTTCCAGGAAATTCCCGGCAATGCCCCGCACGTCGACTTTTTTAAAGCTGCTGATTTTATCGTTCCATTCCAGATTTTTCATACCGATTCTCCTTCCATTTGTTCCTGTTACCATGGATAATGTTACGTTCTTCGTCTTCCTGGAAACAATATAGCATGGAAAAAGAAACCGGTATGTTGTTTTTACAACGAAAATTGGCACAGGAAACCCTCCGGGAGGCCGGGGAGGGCGTGCCTCTGGCGCGCCCCTACGCGTCAGGGTCGGGGGTTCGGTGCACGGTCTGTATTTCGGTGCGTAAATCGGTACCGTAGGGGCTCCACGCCGGGGAGCCCGCAAAAAACACCGATTGTACGGGCGTAATAGCAATCATCCCTACGCTAACTACGTCCAATCCGATTGAAGGAGATCCCTCGATTCCAACGTGGTAGGGGCTGCCCGCAGGGAAGCCCGTCCCGGCCGCCGGTTTTTACTGTTACCTATTGAAAAAAATGAGCTGCTGCATATACCTGCAACAGCTCTAATTCATTTGATTACCGATAAACTTCCCGTCGGTGAGCAATTTCAAAAAGAAATACAATCAGCACATCATCCTGGATTTCGGCAAACAGCCGGTAATCTCCTACCCGGTATCGCCACACCCCTTTCAAGTTTCCCGTAAGAGATTTTCCATGCTGTCGGGGATCCGTTGTATCCACCAGGTTTTTAACCACCCAGTTTTTGATGACACGGGCCGTTTGTTTGTCCAGTTTTTTCAGTTCTTTTACCGCGTGTTCAGAGAACCGTACCTGGTACATATTAAATGCCCAGCTCTTTCCAGACCTCTGTATGATCATATGTCTTTTCTTTCTTCAGCAGTGCCCGGGCCCGCAGGATCCGGTCCTCGTCCAGTTTCATATCCTCCTCGATTTTATCCAGCACCAGGCTGCGGATAAAAGAAGAAAGATTCAGATTATTGGCGGCCACATAATTTTGAATCAGTTTGTTTTCTTCATCGCTGACCCGAAGAGAAATGGTACTCATAGGAAATCCTCCCTCGTAATACATGTAATACCTTCTACCATAAGTATAGCAAAAATGCGTGAAAAAGCAAGAGAAGAGAAGGGGGAAAGGGAAGATCCCTTCGGGAGGCCGGGAAGGGCGTGCCTTTGGCGCGCCCCTACGCGTCAGGGGCGGGGGGTTGGTGACGAGCCAGCAGGCCTGCCAGTTTGCATTTTTCCCGTGCAGACAGTTCCATGGTATCGCCTCCTCAGTAATTTTCCCAGAAGAGCCGGGCGGTTTCGTGAAGAGGCCGGCCTTTTTTCCGGACCAGCACCACCTGGCTTTCCAGCTTTTCTTCCCGGACCGGTACCGCATTCAGGTTCTGGCTCAGGTTCACCACGCTTTCCGGCACCAGGGCCACCCCCAGTCCCGCCTGGGCCCACTGGAGGCAGCTCCGGGCATCGTCTGCCAGGCACCGGAAATACAGGGAAAAGCCCCGGCCCCGGCAGATTTCCTGGATGATCCGCTCCCACCGCCGGTATCCCAGAAGGGGCAGCTCCTCTAGATCTTCCAGGGTAAAGGCCTCCGGCAGGTGTTGGGGGAACAGTTCCCGGCTTCCCAGGGCGCAGAAATGCTCCCGGCACAGCACCTTTCCTTCCACCCGGGTTTTGGAAAAGGGGGTCCGGATCACGGCCAGATCCACCGTCTCCTTTTCCAGGGCGTCCAGCAGCTGGTAGGTGTTCCCTTCGTACAGCTGGATGGAAATCTCCGGGTACTTCTGGGCGAAATACCGAACCCCCCGGAAAAACCGTTCTCCGGCGCCAGAAGAGATCATCCCCAGATGGAGACTGCCTTTTTTTCCCAGCTGGAAATTCTTCATGTCCTCCTGGGCCGCAAGGGTCAGGGTCTGGATCCGTTTGGCCGTGTCATAGAGGCTTTTCCCCGCTTCCGTGAGACGGATCTTCCGTCCGCCCCGTTCCAGCAGCCGTACCCCGCACTGGGCTTCCAGCCGCTGGAGCTGGAGGGACACCGGGGGCTGGGTCAGGTTCAGCCGCCGGGCCCCTGCTGAAATGGACCCTTCTTCCACCACTGCAATGAGACAGTTCAGCTGTTCCAGGTTCATAATGCATCCTCCTATATGGAAAATATATGGTTCTCAATAGATTCAATATTTATTATATAGTATTTCCGGTGGTAAGATAAAGACAGTTCAAGCAATGAGGTGCTGATTATGAAAAAATTTCTTTCTTATTTTAAGGGGTACCGCTGGGACTGCATCCTGGCCCCTTTGTTCAAACTGCTGGAAGCCCTGATGGATCTGGCGGTGCCGTTGGTGATCGCTGCCATGATCGACCAGGGACTTTCCACCGGTGACGAAGGCTTCCTGTTCCGCTGCTTCCTGGTGCTTATGGGGCTTATGGTGCTGGGCATGGGCTTTTCCTTTACCGCCCAGTATTTCGCCGCCCGGGGCAGCGTGGGGGTCATTACCCGGCTCCGGCAGGCTCTGTTCGACCATATCCAGGGACTGTCCTACAGGGAACTGGACACTTTGGGCACCGATACCCTGATCACCCGGCTCACCAGTGACGTGAATCAGGTCCAGACCGGGCTGAACATGGCTCTGCGGCTGCTGCTCCGGAGTCCCTTCATTGTGTTCGGGTCCATGGTCATGGCCTTTTTCATCGATGTGCCCAGTGCCCTGGTGTTTGCCGTGGCCATCCCCCTGCTGCTGGTGGTGGTGCTGGGGATCATGCTCCGGAGCATCCCTTTGTTCAAACGGGTCCAGGAAACTCTGGACAGACTGCTCCAGACCACTAGGGAAAACCTGACCGGGGTCCGGGTGATCCGGGCCTTCTGCCGGGAACAGGCGGAAATCCGGGAATTCGACAGCCGGAATGCTGACCTGACCCGGAAGAACCTTCATGTGGGCCGCTGGTCCGCTTTGATGACACCGGGCACTTATTTGCTGGTGAACCTGGCCACGGTGGTGCTGATCCGCCAGGGTGCCCTCCGGGTGGAACTGGGGGCCATGGCCCAGGGGGATGTGGTGGCTCTTTACAATTATATGGCCCAGATGATCATTGAACTGGTGAAACTGGGCAGTATGATGATTACATTGAATAAATCGGCAGCCTGTGCAAGCCGCATCCAGGGAATCCTGGAGGTGGAAAGTTCCATGACCAGTCCCGCTGCTTACGGACCCCTTCAACCGGTGAGCGGGGGACCGGCCGTGGCTTTCCATCACGTGTCCTTTGGCTATGCCGGAGGCGCCGAAGCGGTGACAGATCTGGATTTTGCCATTCCCAAAGGCAGTACTGTGGGAATCATCGGGGGCACCGGCAGCGGCAAGACCACCCTGGTGAACCTGATTCCCCGTTTTTATGATGTGACACGGGGCCAGGTGGAAGTGGAAGGCCGGGACGTGCGGGAATACCCGGCCGGCCATCTGCTGGAAAAAATCGCCCTGGTACCCCAGAAGGCAGTGCTTTTTGAAGGCACCATCCGGGACAACCTGCGTTGGGGCAAGGCTGATGCCACCGACGAAGAACTGTGGCAGGCCCTGGAAACTGCCCAGGCCAAAGATGTGGTGCTGGGGAAGGAAGGCCGGCTGGATGCCCTGGTGGAACAGGGGGGACGGAACCTGTCCGGAGGCCAGAAACAGCGGCTGACCATTGCCCGGGCCCTGGTGAAGAAACCGGATATCCTGATCCTGGACGATTCTGCCAGTGCCCTGGATTTTGCCACCGACCTCCATCTCCGCCAGGCCATCAAGGCCCTGGAAGGGGAAATGACCGTATTCATCGTGTCCCAGCGGACCAGCAGCGTCCGCCAGGCAGATGTGATTTTGGTGCTGGATGACGGGAAACTGGTGGGCCAGGGAACCCATCTCCAGCTGCTGGAAACCTGCCCGGTGTACCAGGAAATCTTCGATTCCCAGTATCCCGGCCGCCGGGCGGAAGAAATCCGCAAGGGAAAGGAGGAAGCCTGATGTCCATGGATAGAAACAATTCCAGCTGGGTCACCCTGAAAAAAGTCTGGAAGATCATCGACGCCTACCGGATGCTCCTTATTGGGAGCCTGGTGCTGGCCGGTGTTTCCGTAGCTCTCCAGCTCTATGTGCCCATCCTGTTCGGCCGGGCCATTGACGGGATCCTGGGACCGGGACAGGTGGATTTCCCCCTGGTGGGCCGCTATGCTTCCCAGATCCTCTTTTTGGTAGTCCTGTCCAGCCTGGCCACCTGGGCCATGAATCTCATCAACAACCAGTTGGCCTTTAACACCGTCCGGGATATCCGGAGCCGGGCCATCCGTCAGATCCAGCAGCTGCCCCTGTCCTTTTTGGACGGCCACAGCACTGGTGACCTGGTCCAGCGGGTGATCGCCGACGTGGACCAGATTTCCGACGGGCTGCTTTTGGGGTTCACCCAGCTGTTTTCCGGGCTGGTGACCATTGTGCTCACTTTGTATTTCATGTTTTCCACCCACCGGAACATTTCTCTCATGGTGATCGTCCTGACCCCGGTGAGCTTCCTGGTGGCCCGGTTCATCGCCAGCCGGTCCTATCGGCTGTTCCAGAACCAGACCGCCATCCGTGGGAAGCAGACCGCCCTGATTAACGAAACCATCGGCAGCGAAAAAGTGGTGAAGGCCTTCTGCCATGAAGAACGTTCTTCAGACCAGTTCCGGAGCCTTAACGAAGAGCTGCAGCAGGCCACCCAGGGAGCCCTGTTCTACAGCTCCCTCACCAACCCGTCCACCCGGGCGGTGAACAACGCCATCTATGCCCTGGTGGCCCTGGTGGGGTGCTGGGAGATCCTGGGCGGAGGGCTTACCGTAGGGGGGCTCACCGTGCTGCTGTACTACGCCAACCAGTACATGAAGCCCTTTACGGACATCAGCTCCGTGGTCACTGAGCTCCAGAATGCCCTGGCCTGCGCTGCCCGGGTGTTCGCTCTCATCGAAGAGACTCCCCAGAGCGCCGATCCGGACCGGAAACTGGTGTTCCGGGAAGGGCGCGTGGACATTTCCCATGTGTATTTTTCCTACAATAAAAAGCGCCCTCTGATCGAAGACTTCAACTTCCAGGTGGAACCGGGCCAGACCACCGCCATTGTAGGGCCCACCGGCTGCGGCAAGAGCACCTTCATCAACCTGCTTATGCGGTTCTACGATGTGGACCGGGGGACCATCGCCATCGACGGCCAGGATACCGGGAAAGTGGACCGGCATTCTCTCCGGAGGACTTACGGCATGGTGCTCCAGGAAACCTGGCTGAAACAGGGGACCATCCGGGAGAATATCGCCTTCGGGAAGCCGGGAGCCACCGAAGAAGAGATCATCCAGGCCGCCAAAGAAGCCCACAGCTGGGAATTCATCCGCCGGCTGCCCCGGGGGCTGGATACGGTGGTGGACGACGACAGCCTGAGCCAGGGACAGAAACAGCTCCTGTGCATCACCCGGGTGATGCTGGCCCTGCCGCCCATGCTGATCCTGGACGAAGCCACCTCCAGCATCGACACCCGGACCGAGATCCAGATCCAGAACGCCTTTGCCAAGCTCATGGAAGGCCGCACCAGCTTCATCGTGGCTCACCGGCTCAGCACCATCCGCAGCGCCGACCGGATCCTGGTGATGAAAGACGGGAAAATCATAGAGCAGGGCACCCACCAGAGCCTGATGGAACAGGGAGGGTTTTACAAGGAGCTGTACAACAGTCAGTTTGCAGGGTGATAAGGGTGTTGCACAGAACGTGCAACACCCTGTTTTCCATTCACCACCCAAAAACGCCCATTCATCCCACAGGGGGTTCTCAAATCTGGAAACTCCGGTATAATGGGACCTGAGGGGAAATTACCTGTACCGAGGAGGCACCAACATGGACAGAAACAATTCCGACTTCAGCTACGAAATCACCCAGGAACTGGGAACCCTTTCCACCAGCCCCAAAGGCTGGACCAAAGAGGTGAACCGGATTTCCTACAACGGCCGGACACCCAAATTCGACATCCGGGAATGGGCCCCGGGAAGAGAAAAAATGGGCCGGGGAGTGACCCTGAGCGAAGAAGAAGCCAAAACCCTGTGCAAGATCCTGTTCCAGTATTTCAAGGAACAGGCAGGGAGGTAAGAGGAGGAGGGCTGCTGCGGGAGCAGCAGCCCCCTTTGTCAACGGTCAGCGGCAAAAAGGAGACCATCTGCCGGAGGCAGATGGTTTTGAAGGGAAACGCAGCCCTGGGGGCTGCTAACCCACCACCAGCCTATCGGCCGGTCCCCCGCCCTTGAAAAGGGCGGATATGTGGCACGGCGGGCTGGGGCCCTTGTGCAGAAGGAGACCATCTGCCGGAGGCAGATGGCTTTGAAGGGAAACGCAGCCTGGGGGCTGCTAACCCACCACCAGCCTATCGGCCGGTCCCCCGCCCTTGAAAAGGGCGGATATATACGGCGCATACCGGGCCAGGGGCCCTTATGCAAAAAGGAGACCATCTGCCGGAGGCAGATGGCTTTGAAGAGAGACGCAGCCTGGGGGCTGCTAACCCACCACCAGCCTAACGGCTGGTCCCCCGCCCTTGCAAAGGGCGGATATACGCTCGGGCTGGCGCCCATTGCTTTTTGGCAAGTGCTAAGGCGTTAGCCCGCGTACTTCTTGTTCACTCTTTTGCGTGGGTGGATATACGCTCGGGCCTGCGGCCCATTGCTTAATGTATTGCAAAACTACAGCTGTCGTATTGCTGCACAACTGCAGATTTAATCGGACAGTCGCCATTAATCGTGCAGGGCGCCAGCCCGCACTACTATCCGCCCTTTACAAGGGCGGGGGACCGTTGCGCCTGCGCAATGGTGGTGGGTTAGGCGCCGCGATACCCGGCGCCGTCTTCCTCTATCCCCCCGCACCAACAACCATCCCCAGTCCACTCTGCCATTTTGGCACCAACAAACAATTTGCCACAAAACAATCCAACAGAAAGGACCTCACCCATGTACTACGAAACCACCCGAGACCGTCACCTCAAACACTTTGCCAATCATCTCCGAAAAAACATGACTGCCGAAGAACGGCATTTGTGGTTCCAGTTTTTGCAGCAGTATCCTATCCGTTTTCTCCGGCAGAAACCCATCCGGGGATACATTGTGGATTTTTACTGCGCCAAAGCCCGGCTGGTGGTA
Organism: Acidaminococcus sp.; assembly: GCF_057597765.1. Classification (NCBI taxonomy): domain Bacteria; kingdom Bacillati; phylum Bacillota; class Negativicutes; order Acidaminococcales; family Acidaminococcaceae; genus Acidaminococcus; species Acidaminococcus sp. The sequence continues at coordinate 23,193 of NZ_DBMBXK010000014.1, forward strand.
GAAATCGACGGCAGTCAGCATTACAATCCCGCGGAAAAAGCCTACGATCTGGAACGGACCCGGCGGCTTATGGCCTGCGGCATGAAAGTGCTCCGGTTCAGCAATCGGGACATATGGAGAAATTTTTCCGGAGTGCAGTACGTGATCGATAAGGAAGTACGGAAACGGGTGAAGCAGTAGAGGGCACGGCGGGCCAGGGGCCTTTGTGCAGAAGGAGACCATCTGCCGGGGGCAGATGGCTTTGAAGGGAGACGCAGCCTGGGGGCTGCTAACCCACCACCAGCCTAACGGCTGGTCCCCCGCCCTTGCAAAGGGCGGATAAATACAGCGCATACCGGGCCAGGGGCCCTTATGCAAAAAGAAGCCCGGCATCCGCCGGCCCTTGAAGAGAAACGCAGCCGGGGCTGCTAACCCACCACCAGCCTAATGGCTGGTCCCCCGCCCTTGTAAAGGGCGGATATACGCTCGGGCCTGCGGCCCATTGCTTTAAAATAAGTACAAGGGCGTTAGTCCGCGTACTTATTATCCGCCCTTTTCAAGGGCGGGGGACCGTTGCGCCTGCGCAATGGTGGTGGGTTAGGCGCCGCGATACCCGGCGCCGTCGTCCTTCGCCCCCGCACCAACTTCCGCTGGTGCAGGCGGTGGCGATCCCCATGCAATCCCGGCGCCGTCTTCCTCTATCCCTCCACACCAACTTCCGCCTCGCTCCCACTTCCCATCCATGCTATAATCATAAGGAATGAACATCCAAGGGGAGGCATCCTTTATGCTGAGCAGGTTCAAAGGATTGTGCAGGGAAATCTGGGAGCGGAACCAGCGCTTCAAGACGGCTTTTCTGGGCAGTTGGAGCTTTTTTCTGGTATTCCTGGTGCTCACTGTCATCGGGCGGGAGGACCAGTGGAGCAAATGGACGGTAATCAGTCAGGGCTTTTTGGCTGTACAGCTGGTAATGTTTCTTTCCGTGCCTTGGCGGCTGTACAACGAAAAATACGGCAGGATCGAGCCCCGGCGGGAAGCGGCCAATTTCCTGCTTTTCCTTCTGCTCTGGCGGAGCCTGGAACAGGTCCCGTCCTTTAATGACTACCTGTTCCTGGGCCTTTGGGGCACCGCCGCCCTGTCCGCAGCGCTTACCCTTTTTTTCTGTGATACACCCCAGGGACGAAAGGGGCTTTTTCCCGCTTTTCTGCTGGCCCTTGGCAAAAGCCTGCTCCTGGGAGGGTTGTCCTTTGCCCTTTTGGGCCTCTGCTTTTCCGGCATCCGGATGCTCCTGTACCCCAAACTGTCCCTGGAATGGCTGGAGCTGGCCTGTGTATTTTCCATCTGGGTGGTATCCTGGCAGGTCCTGCTGGCCCAGATTCCCCGGGAAAACGAACCTCTGGCGATACCGGACTGGTATTCATCACTCTGCCGGAACCTTCTTCTTCCGGCGGCCGCGCTCCTTGTGGTCATCCTTTATTTCTATCTGGCCAAAAGCCTCCGGGAGGGAGCTCTGCCAAATGGTATCATGAATCCCTTTGGATCCTGTGCTTTGGCTTTTTATGCCCTGTTCTGCTTATCCTACCCGGAAGAGCAGCCGCTCTGGGTGCGGAAAGTCCTGAAATGGGGAGCACTCCTTCTGGTTCCCATAGCAGCGGCTCAGCTCCGAGGCGTCTGGATCCGTTTGGAAGCCTACGGGCTCACAACCCTCCGGTATCTGTCCCTCTGCTGCACCTTCGTGGGGCTTTGTGTCCTGCTCGGGGGCATTACAAGGCAAAAACCCCGGAAAATATACCTGTTGTGCGGAATCCTCAGCGGGATCCTGGCATTTTCGCCCCTGAACCTGGTGGACCTTCCTGCCTGGTCCCAGGCACGGCGCCTGGAAGAAACCATCACCCGGAATCAGCTGATCCAGAAGGGGAAACTGGTCAGCGCCCGAGAGATTTCTCCAGAGGAAGCGGAGCGGATCCGCAGCAGCTATGGTTATCTGGCCGGTTCCGCCGGCCGGTGGCGGTATCCTCTGGTGGAACAAATCAAAGAATCTCCCTTCCTGGCCACCCTGCCTCGTCCGCCCAAAGGAAAAGGTCATACCGGTATCGGGTATTATAACTACAGCCAAAAACTTGCAACACTGCCGGTCAGCGGTTATTCCAGGGTAATAATCATCAAGGGGGCCCATATCCAGTACCACCGGCTGCGTTTTTCCGGAGAGGGAAATACTGCATACAGCCTGCCCATAGATGATGCGTACCTGCAGCAGCTGCGGGAAAAATATCCTTCCAATGGACTGGTGGAGGGAAAAGATCTCCAGCTTCAGCTGGAGGATGGGAAACTGCTGATCTTTACCCAGCTTGCAGGGAGCCAGGACGGGTTTGACCAAAAAGAGAAGAATTCCGTCAGAGTCGATGGATACCTGCTGGAACAGTAAAATTCCAATTCAAAGGAAGTGTCCCCTTATGACCAAACACCGTGAAGCCATCCTGTGCATGCTGGTGGCTGCGCTGTTTTTCTGCCTTACGGAAGTATGCATGAAAAAAATCAATGGCGACCTGAACGGGGTCCAGGTGAATGCCACCCGGTACACCCTGGCCGGGCTGGCCTTGATGCCCTGGAGCCGGAAGCAGCTTTTGGCCCGGCATGCCCGGGTTACCTTTGCCCAGCAGAAACTCTGCTTTTTTCTGGGATTCATGGGCATTGCCATGGTGGGGCCTCTGTACCAGATGGCTTCGGTGGTGCTGGGAGCCAGCCATACGGCGGTGATCTTTTCCAGCACGCCTCTTTTCATTACGGTGCTGGCGGCCCTGATCCTGGGGACCCCCATTACCCGGTATGAAATCGCCGCCCTGGGGCTCCAGGTGCTGGCCATTGCCGTTTTGGTGGACCCATTCCACATGACCCTGGACCCGGGAGGCTTTTTGGGGCTCATGGTCTGCGTGTTCGGGTACAGCCTGTATGCGGTGGGAGGCAAGAAGCTCATGCCAGCCCTGGGCAGTGTGACGGTCACCGCTTGGACCTTTTTGTGGGGCGGGCTCCAGCTGCTGTTTGTGGCCTTCCTGTCCCACATCCCCGCTGTGGCGGCCTTTTTCACTGCCCACGGCCTGGGAAATTATGCCTATATCCCGCTTCTCACCGGCTACACCTGGGCCAACCTGCCCTGGGTGCTCACCCTGTATCTGGGCATCACTCTGGTGGCCTTCCTGTGCTGGTTCCGGGCCATGGAGGTGGGGAGCATCACCCTGGGGAGCCTGACCTATTTCATCAAGCCGGCCCTGAGCCCTCTCTTCGCCTGGTTTTTTGTGGGGGAGGCCATTACCTTCCAGATGGCCTTGGGCATGGGGCTCATGCTCCTGGGGGCCCGGATCGCCCTAATCAAATAACCTTTGTCGAGAAAGGAAAGATACCCAATGAAAGAAATCAACAATGCCTTGCTGAAAGAATTCCGTGCTGCCTATGACCGGGATGCAGCCGCCCGGACCCTGAACAGTGCCCTGGCCAAAACCGACCTGGCGGACCTGTCTTTTGTGCCCATGCAGGCGGCCCTCCACCAGGGACCCTTTGCGGTGGAAGTGAAGACCCGGGGGATCACCGCCCAGCAGAAGTCCGGCCGGTGCTGGCTCTTTGCAGCTCTCAACATCATGCGGGAGATCGTGGCGGAAAAGTGTGGTCTGGAGGAATTCGAACTGTCCCAGAACTATCTCAGCTTTTACGACAAGCTGGAAAAGGCCAACAACTTTTTGGAAATGGTCATCGAACAGGCCGGGGAGCCGGTGAAAGGCCAGAGCATGCAGTACGTGCTCCGGGGCATGGTGGACGGCGGCTACTGGAGTGAAGCGGCCCATCTGGCGGCCAAATACGGGGTGGTGCCCAAAACTGCAAACCCGGAATCCTACCAGTCGGAACATACGGACCGATTCCTGGCTGCCATGAACCGGCTGCTCCGGAAAGATGCCCTGGAGCTCCGGGAACTGGTGGCTGCCGGAAAGGATCCCTATCCCCGGAAGAAGGAAATGCTGGCGGAAGTGTACAAAGCGGAATGCATCGCCTTCGGGGCGCCGGTGGAGACCTTCGATTTTGCCTGGCGGGACAAGGACAAGAACTACCACTGTGACCGGAACCTGACCCCCAGGGAATTCTACGACAAATATGTGGGCCTTGCCCTGGAAGACTACATGCCCGTGATCAACGAACCCACCCCGGACAAGGAGATGGATACGCCGGTGGCCTTCCACGCTGTGGAAAACATGGTGGGGAAGGATATGGAAGCCCTGAACCTGTCCCAGGAAGCCCTGGAAGACCTGTGCATCCGCCAGCTCCAGGCCGGGGAACCGGTGTGGTTCGCCTGCGACGCCGGTGCCTACGGAGCCCGGAAAGAAGGGATCTGGGATCCGGACAGCGTCCAGGTGGAAAAGCTCCTGGGAGGATTTTCCTGGGATATGCCCAAAGGCAAGCGGCTGGAATACGGAGCCAGCTCCGCCACCCATGCCATGCTCCTGACCGGGGTGGATTTCGATGCCAATGGCCGTCCCACCCGTTGGAAAATCGAGAATTCCTGGGGCAAGGAAGTGGGGAAGAACGGCTATTTCGTCTGCTCCGAAAAGTATTTCAAAGAATACGTCTACGAAGCCGTGATCAGAAAATGCCATTTTACCCCGGAACAAAAAGAAATGCTGAAAAAAGAACCCATCCGGATCAATCCCTGGGATGAGGATGTATGAAAAAAGGAAGAAACCCACAGCAAGCCGGTTTCTTTGATGGTAAACGCATCCGTTGGATGCTAACCCACCACCATTGCGCAAGCGCAACGGTCCCCCGCCCTTGTAAAGGGCGGATATACGCTCGGGTTGGCGCCCATTGCTTTTGTGACACACGGGCTTTGCCCTAGTGTCACTATCCGCCCTTTACAAGGGCGGGGGACCAGCCGTGAGGCTGGTGGTGGGTTAGCCGCTTCAGCGGCGTTTCCCTTTAGAACCATCTGCCTTCGGCAGATGGTCTCCTTCGCCCGCTGCCCGCTGACAAAAAAACAGGGTGCTGCATGTTTTATGCAGCACCCTGTTTTTCTTACTCCCGTTCCTTCTTCGCCAGTTCCGGCAGGATGAACCCGATCCCGATCAGTACCAGCGGGGTCAGGATGTTCATGGCGAACTGGAAGTACCAGGTGTCCGTACCACTCTGGACCCCACGGGGGAACATGCCCATGATGCAGGCAAAAGCGGTGAAGGCGAAGCACCAGAACCCGGCCAGCATGCCCAGGCCCTTGCTCTTCACGAAATGATATTCAGAAACATAGTTGTCCGCATGTTTCTTCAGCATCATGTAGGCAAAGAACACCCACAGATACCGGAGCGGCATGCACACCGCGTTCAGACGGATCAGCCAGTTGTACAGGCTGGTCATGTCCCCGATCCCCAGCGCCGGTACGATCAGCAGGATGGAAACCAGGATGGCGGTCAGTTTGTACCCGGTTACAGGCACCCCTTTGGCGTTCACTTTGGTGAACACTTTGGGCACGAACTGGGGATCCACGTCGGACAGCAGGATCTTGATGGGGGCATCGATGGAAATGGCCAGGGTGGCGGCCTGTCCCAGGGCGGTGCAGATGGCGTAGATGATCACGAAGGTCTGGCCGATGCCGTAGTATTCACCCAGCTTGGAGAAGCTGTAGTAGGCCCCGTTCATCATCAGGTCCTTGGGGATGTTGTTGGGGTCGAACATCAGCCCCATGGCAAAGGTCCCCAGCAGGGCGGTCACCGCCACCATAATGGCCATGAAGATCATGGATTTGGGATATTCAGAAGAAGGTTTCTTCAGGTTGTTTACATAGGGGCTCAGCCGTTCGCAGCCGCCAACAGCAAACACCAGGATCCCCAGGGTGGTCATGTAGTCAAAATCGAAGGTGGGCATCAGGGTTTCCCAGTTCAGGCTGTAGCTGAAGGTCTTGGCGGTGGTCAGGTGAGGAGCCGCCAGGGCCAGCAGGATGTACAGGATGGACATGACGAACATGAAGCTCCCGGACAGGGCGCCGATCCGTTTCAGGGCCGTAACCCCTTTGGAGGCGTACCACAGGAAGAAAAAGAAAATCACAAGAGCGATGCATTGCAGGACCAGGGGCGAAATCATTTTCGTCAGGGATCCGTTCTGGAAAAAGGCCCAGCCAAAGGCGATGAGCATGTTCTGGGGTTTCTGGGCCAGGTAGGGCATGTGGACGATCCAGTAGGTCCACCCGGCGAAGTAGGCCAGCTTGGCGCCCGAAGTGGACCGGATCCAGGAGGATACGCCTCCGGCGCTGTTCTTGAAGGTGGAACCCATTTCACCGACCATGAGCACATAAGGGATGAAGTACAGGGCGAACATGAGGATCCAGGACACTACGGCCTTGAGACCCTGGTTGGCATAGCCGTTGACGATGTTCCCGAACCCCCACACGGAGGTAAAGGTCATCAGGCCCAGCGCTTGCCAGGATAAAACTTTGTTGCTTCCATTGTTGAGTGTTTTTTCTTTTTCAGCCATTGGAAAGCCTCCTTTACAAAAGATGGTTCCATTATATCATGCAGCGGTATTATCTGGCTAGTTAAATAAAAAAGTTTTTGAACAATTTTGTACCTTATGATACAATGTCAACAGGAGGTGTCGAAATGAATCAAACTACGAAAGATTTACTGAACCTGATCCAAAAGAGCACGTCTCCGTACCATACGGTGGCGGCCAGCCGTGACCTGCTGCTGGCAGACGGCTTTGTTGAACTCCCCCTGGGCGGGGACTGGACCCTGGCCCCGGACAGCAAGTACTTTGTCACATGCTTCGATTCATCCCTGTTTGCCTTCCGTACCGGTAAAGCAGGATCCCGGGGGCTGAAGATTGCAGCCGCCCATACGGATTTTCCCTGCTTCAGGCTGAAACCGGCGGCGGAAGTGGATACCCAGGGCTATGGCACCCTGAACGTGGAAGGCTACGGCGGCATGATCGTATCCACCTGGATGGACCGGCCTCTGTCCCTGGCCGGGAAAATCGTCACCCGGACCGCCGATCCCTTCAAACCCCGGACCCACCTGGTGGATTTCAAACGGCCCCTTTTGAGCATGTCCAGCCTGGCCATCCACATGAACCGGGAAGTGAACGACGGCTACAAATGGAACAAACAGAAAGATGTGCTGCCCCTGGCCACCATGCTGGGCGAGGACCCGGAAGACAAGCACTTCTTCACCAACTTCCTGGCCAAGGAACTCCAGGTGAAACCGGAAGACATCCTGTCCTTTGAACTGTCCACCTATCCGGTGGAAGAAGGCTGCACCTTCGGGCTGAAGGATGAATTCATCTCCTCCGGCCGTCTGGACAACCTGACTTCCTGCATGGGCTGCCTGAAGGGCATCATGAACGGTAAAGGCACCGAAGGACTGCGGGTGGCCTGCCTGTTTGACAACGAAGAAGTGGGCAGCAACACCAAACAGGGAGCCGATTCCCTGGTGCTGAACAACCTGCTCCACCGGATCTACACCAAACTGGGCCTGACGGAAGAAGCCCTGTATGAAGACATGGCCAACGGGTTCATGCTCAGCGTGGACGTGGCCCATGCCCTCCATCCCAACTATACGGACAAATGCGACATCACCAACAAGCCCAAACTGGGCCAGGGTGTGGTGCTGAAACAGGCCTGCAGCCAGGCGTATGCCGGGGATGCGGAAGCGGTGGCCATTGTGAAAGGCCTCTGCGCCGCCAACGGGATTCCCTGCCAGCTGTTTGTGAACCGCAGCGACATCAAAGGGGGATCCACCCTGGGGTCCATGGCATCGGCCCTGACTCCCATCCGGACCATGGATATCGGTGTGGCCCTTCTGGCCATGCACAGCGCCCGGGAAACCATGGGAGCCGCCGACCAGAAGGCGCTGGAAGATCTGATTACAGTGTTCTTTGGATAAAACGTGAGAAAAAGAAAAGGTGTGACCGCGGTCACACCTTTTCTTTTTCCTTCAAAATAATGTCATACGCCTTGCTCACATTCTCCTGGATGGCGGCGGCACAGGCTTGGAACTGCTTTTGTTCTTCCGGGGTCAGGGGCAGGTCCAGGACCTTTTCCACGCCTTCCTTGCCGATTACCGCCGGTACGCCGATAAACAGGTCCTGCTGGCCGTATTCCCCGTCCAGTTCCACCGAGCAGGGGAGCACCCGCTTTTCGTCCCGGAGGATGGTCCGCACCAGGGTGGCTGCCGCGCCGGCAATGCCGTATTCCGTGCACCATTTGCCGGAGACCGTCACCCAGCCTCCTTTGATGGCCTGTTCCTGGATTTTGGCCCGGTCGAACTTCCGTCCCGTGTGCTGTTCATACTGATCCACGGTCATCCCGGAAAAATTCAGCAGGGACCAGGGGACGAACTGGGAATTCCCGTGCTGACCCAGCATAAAGGCGCTGAAGCTCCGGCTGTCCAGCCCTGTAAAATCGCTGATGGCGTGGCGCAGCCGGGCCGAATCCAGAAGCGTCCCTGTACCCAGCACCTGGGACCGGGGGAGACCGGACAGATTGGCGATTTCCCCGGTGATCAGGTCACAGGGGTTGGTGATGTTCACAAAGATCCCATCGAACCCGGCATCCATGATCCGGGGAATGAACCGGGCCACCTGGATCACACTGTTTTTCAGTTCATCGTCCCGGTTGAAGTTCCGGCACAGAGAAATATCCCCCACGGCGATCACAATAATGGCACAGTCCTTGAGACCGGCATAGTCCGTGGTCCGGTAGGTTACCCGGTTGGGCATGAAAGGGACAGCATCGTTCAGATCATTGCATTCGCTGGTGAGTTTTTTGTCATCAATATCGCAGAGCAGAATCTCGTCAGCGATCCCCATCATTCCCAGGGAATAAGCCACATGGGCGCCCACATGGCCAACACCGACGATGCCTACAGCGTTTTTTTCAATCATGGCAGAACCTCCTTGATTTGGCAGTAATAGAATCCCTTACCAATCTATTGTAGCATGGTTCTGTGACAGCTGAAAGGACATTTGAAAATGTATACTGGATACAGGGACGGTCAGCGGACGAAGGAGACCATCTGCCGGGGGCAGATGGTTCTGAAGGGAAACGCAGCCAGGGGGCTGCTAACCCACCACCATTGCGCAAGCGCAACGGTCCCCCGCCCTTGCAAAGGGCGGATATACGATTGGGCCTATGGCCCATTGCTTTTTATAAGGATAGTAACGGGTGCTGTTTATCAGTACCTTTTTCAGGGCGGATACACGCTCGGGCTGACGCCCATTGCTTTTTGGGCACCAGGGCGATAGCCCGCGTGCCATATATCCGCCCTTTTCAAGGGCGGGGGACCAGCCGCAAGGCTGGTGGTGGGTTAGCAGCCTTCTGGCTGCGTCCACGTTCAAAGCCCGGCAGATGACGGGCTTCCCTTATTTACTTTTTAATGATCTCCGTCAGCGCCAGACTGGCCTTCTTATAGATTAGATACGTAATCCCTGACACCACCGCGTACTTCAGCAGGTTGAAGGGCAGCACCGTCAGCAGTAGGAAATCCGTCAGGCTGTGGACCAGGGGATTGGTGGCACTGGCCATTTTCAGGATCGCCTCCAGAGGGATTTTGTACAGCTTTACGTACAGCGGGATGGCCAGGAACCTGTTGGCCAGAACCGCGAACACACTGGCCACCAGGCTGCCGGCCACCAGTGCCGTCATGGCACCCTGGCGGGTCCGGTGCAGGTGATAGAACACCGTGGAGGGCAGCACATAGGCCAGGGCACACAACAGGTTCATCCCTTCCCCCACAAAAGCCGTAGAGCTTCCCACCAGCACCAGTTTGATAAGGATCTTCAGCAGTTCCGTCAGGCCCCCGGCCAGAGGCCCGATAAAGAATCCGGCAAACAAAGCCGGCAGGTCCGAAATCTCGAATTTCATGTACGCCGGGGCAAACGGCAGGGGAAACTCAAAAGCCATCAAAAGAGAAGACAAAGCCCCCAGTATTGCAATAAAAACCATAGCCCGGGGAGTCAAAGCACGATTCATGGGAAAATCTCCTTTCCAAATAAGAGCAAGTCCAGTGTAACAAAAGGGGTGGGGGATGTCAACGAGGTACCAGCCACCCAACCATCCACCTAATCACCTAACCACCTAACTCCTGAATCCCCTACAAATTTCCTGCCCCATCTGATATAATAAATAGTCACAACAACATTCGTTCCAGCCAATCCTGGCTGTTTTTCTTTGAAAGGATCTCTGTCATGTCCAAACAACTGATTGTCAATGCTGATGATTTTGGCCGTCATATCCTGATCAACCGGGCGGTGGAACGGGGGGTGGCACAGGGACTGATCCGGTCGGCCACGGTAATGGTCACCGGCGCCGCGTTTGAGGAGGCGGTGGCCCTGGCCCGCCGTACTCCCGCCCTGGGCCTGGGCATCCATTTCACCCTGGTGAACGCCAAACCAGTGCTGCCGGCCTCGGACATCCCCAGCCTGGTGGACCCGGCCACCGGGGAACTGTACCCGGACCATGGTGCGTTCGTGAAACGGTTCCTGACCGGCAAAATCCGGCTCCAGGACGTCCAGCGGGAATGCACCGCTCAGCTGGACCGGTTTTTGGATACGGGCCTGGTGCCCACCCACGCCGACAGCCATCAGCACATGCACGTGCTTCCCGGGATCATCGACATCATCCTGGACCTGTGCCTGGACCATGGGATCCCGGCGGTGCGGATCCCGGCCATCCCGGTGAGCCTTCTGGCCACCCGGCCCTCCAACCTGGGAGAACAGGTGGGCCGTACCGGTCTCCATGTGCTGGCGGAACGGGCCCGGAAGAAGGCCCACGCCCAGGGAATCCGCACTCCGGATCATTTCGGGGGCATTGTGGCCGGGGAAGCGGTGGACAAAAAAGCCCTCCGGACCATCCTGCTCCACCTGAAGGAAGGCACCACTGAAGTGATGCTCCACCCGGGCACCAGCAACGGCATCCTGATCCCCGCCACCCAGTGGGACCACGATTTCGAAGGGGAACTGGACGCTGTAACCGATCAGGAAATCCTCCAGCTGGTAAAAGAGCAGAATATCACGGTCCAGAATTTCAGGGACCTGTAAAAAAGAAAAAAGGAAACGGCGCCGAACAAAAAGCGGCGCCTAACCCACCACCATTGCGCAGGCGCAACGGTCCCCCGCCCTTGAAAAGGGCGGATATAAGCACACGGGCAAGCATCCTTGTGCAAAAAAACAAGGGTCCGGAAGCCACGAGGGTATAGCAGCCAACGCAAAGGGCGGGTATACTCTCGGGCTGGCGCTTAGCGTCCATCGTAATAATTGAAACCATGTTGTGTTTTTCACTGCTGATTTTAGACGCAATATAGTAAGGTACAAGAGCGAAAGACATGCGTCCCCTATATCCGCCCTTTACAAGGGCGGGGGACCAGCCGCAAGGCTGGTGGTGGGTTAGCAGCCACCCGGCTGCGTCTACCTTCAGGGGCCGGCGGATGCCGGGCCTCCTTCTGCACCAGGGCCCCAAGGCCCGACGTGCCCTTTTCCATCCTGCACAGAAAGGAACACCATCCAAAATGATCTATACCATCACCTTCAATCCCTCCCTGGACTACGTGGTGACCCTGTCCCGCCTCCAGGTGGGGGCCATCAACCGGAACCAGGCCGAGGAAATCTTCCCCGGGGGCAAGGGCATCAACGTGTCCTGGATCCTCCAGAACCTGGGGGTCCCCACCCGGATCCTGGGCTTTAAAGCCGGGTTCACCGGAGACGAAATCCAGCGCCTGGTGGAAGAGCGGGGCATTCCCTGCAGCCTGCTGCCTGTGGCAAACGGCTTTTCCCGGATCAACGTAAAGATCCGGGCCGGAGAAGAAACCGCCCTTAACGGCAAAGGGCCGGAAGTCACTTCCGCCGACCTGGACCGGCTCCAGGCCCAGCTCCGGGAGCTTACGTCCGAGGATATCCTGGTCCTGTCCGGCAGCGGACCCAGCGGCTGTGCCCCCTCTCTCTACGGGGACATTGCCCGGGCCATGGAGCAGCGGCACATCCCCTGTGTGGTGGATGCCACCGGCAAACTCTTGGCCGGGGCTCTTTCGGCCCATCCCTTCCTGGTAAAGCCCAACGGGGAAGAACTGGAAGACCTGCTGGGCCGGAAACTGCCCACGGAGCAGGATTTGATCCAGGGGGCCCGGGAACTCCAGCAGCAGGGAGCCCGGAACGTACTCATCAGCCTGGGGGGCGACGGTGCCCTCCTGGTGGACGAAACAGGGAAAGTCCACCGTCACCTGGCCCCCAAGGGGACCATGGTCAACACGGTGGGAGCCGGCGACAGCATGGTGGCCGGTTTCCTGGCAGGATACCTGCGGAACAAAAACTGTGAAGAAGCCCTCCACTGGGGCATCTGCGCCGGCAGCGCCACGGCGTTCACCATGCATCTGGCGGAAAAGGAAGCCATTGAACAACTGGTAAAGGGGAATTGATATGCAGATCACGGATCTACTGAAACGGGAAAGTGTGGAACTGAACGGTTCCGCCGGCAGCAAGGCAGAAGCGCTGGACAAACTGATCCAGCTTATGGTGAAACAGGGGAACATCGCCGATCCGGAAGAATACCGGAAAAAGGTCTTTGCCCGGGAAGAAGAAGGGAGCACCGGGGTTGGGGAAGGGGTAGCCATTCCTCATGCCAAGACGGCAGCGGTCACCCGTCCGGGGCTGGCCTTTATGCGCTGCAGTGACGGGGTGGAATTCGATTCCCTGGACGGACAGCCTGCCAAACTGTTCTTCCTGATCGCCGCACCGGATACCAAGGACAATGTGCATCTGGATGTGCTCAGCCGTCTGTCCACCCTGCTCATGGATCCGGATTTCATCGACGGGATCATGGCTGTGGACAGTGTGGATGCCCTCTATGAACTGATCGGCAAGGCAGAAAAAGAGAAGTTCCCGGAAGAAGCCGGGGAAGAACAGCCGGCGGAAGAAGCCCCTGCCCCGGAAGAAGCCCCCAAAGGGTACCAGGTGCTGGCGGTCACTGCCTGTCCCACCGGCATCGCCCACACCTACATGGCTGCCGAAAGCCTGGAACAGCACGCCTCCCGCCGGGGCATTTCCATTAAAGTGGAAACCAACGGCCAGAGCGGGGTGAAGAACGCCCTGACGGCGGAAGACATTGCCGGGGCCACCGGGATCATCGTGGCCGCGGACAAATACGTGCCCATGAACCGGTTCAAAGGGAAACCGGTGGTGATCGTGAAAGTGGCCGACGGCATCAACAAGGCCGACCAGCTGCTGGACGAAGCCCTCAGCGGTCAGGCTCCCATTTATCAGGGGGAAGCCGGCGGGGAAGCAGCCGGAGAAACGGCGGCGGAAGAAAGCGGCGCCCGGAAGGCCTACAAGCATCTGATGAACGGGGTATCCCACATGCTGCCCTTCGTCATCGGCGGGGGCATCCTCATCGCCCTGGCTTTCCTGTTCGACATGGGAGCCGCCGGTACCGCCCAGTTCGGGTCCAGTACCCCGCTGGCCGCCTTCTTCAAGAACGTGGGAGGCCTGGCCTTCAGCTTCATGATGCCCATGCTGGCCGGGTTCATTGCCGCCAGCATCGCCGACCGTCCCGGGCTCCTGGCCGGGTTTGTGGCCGGGGCCATGGCTTCTGCCGGGGGCAGCGGGTTCTTCGGCGCCCTGGTGGGTGGCTTTGCCGCCGGGTATCTGATCCTGGCTTTGAAGAAGGCCCTGGCCTTCCTGCCGGAGTCCCTGGAAAACATCAAACCCATCCTGCTGTACCCGGTGCTGGGGCTGATGATCATGGGGGCCCTGATGGTGGTCCTGATCAACCCGGTGATGGGTGCGGTGAACCACTGGGTCAACGGGGGCCTCACCGCCATGAGCGGGGGCAGCAAAGTACTCCTGGGCCTGGTGCTGGGGGGTATGATGAGCATCGACTTCGGCGGGCCTCTCAACAAGGCCGCCTATGTGTTCGGTACTGCCTCCCTGGCCGGGGCTGACGGACAGGCCGTGTCCTCTCCCTTTATGGCCTCTGTGATGATTGGGGGCATGGTGCCGCCCCTGGCCATTGCCGTGGCCTGCCGGCTGTTCCCCAAGAAGTTCACGGCACAGGAACGGAACTCTTCCGTGACCAACTTCATCATGGGGCTCAGCTTCATCACCGAAGGGGCCATCCCCTTTGCAGCGGAAGATCCCTCCCGGGTGATTCCCGCCTGTGCCATTGGTTCCGCCGTGGCCGGGGCCCTGTCCATGGTGTTCGGCTGCACCATCCCGGCCCCTCACGGAGGCATCTTCGTGTTCGGCGTAGTCCACAACTGGCCCATGTACCTGGCCTCCTTGGCCGTAGGGACAGCAGTGGGTGCCCTGCTGCTGGGTATGTTAAAGAAGAATAGAGAGTGAAAAAAGAGGGGCGAGGGCCCCTCTTTTTTGTCAGCGGCGGTCGGATGCCAGCTGCGCTGGCTTTGAAGAGAAACGCAGCCTGGGGCTGCTAACCCACCACCCATGCTGCGCATGGATCCCCCCGCCCTTGCAAAGGGCGGATAAAGGCACGGCGGGCAGAAGCCCTTGTGCAGAAGGAGGCCCGGCTGCCGCCCGCCCTTGAAGGGAAACGCAGCCAGGGCTGCTAACCCACCACCATTGCGCAGGCGCAACGGTCCCCCGCCCTTGAAAAGGGCGGATATATGCTCGGGCCTTCGGCCCATTGCTGCTTGTCGGTGTTCGCAGTGACCACGGTTCGGTGCGGATATACGCTCGGGCAATCGGCCCATTGCTTATGGTACCAGGGCTTGTGAACCTGCGTGTCCCAAAACGAGGGACCTGTGTCCCGAGTTTTTATCCGCCCTTTGCAAGGGCGGGGGACCAGCCGTTAGGCTGGTGGTGGGTTAGCAGCGTCAGCTGCGTTTCCATTCAAAACCATCTGCCTGCGGCAGATGGTCTCCTTTAACCCTTGACAGCTGACAGCTGACCGCTTTTCCTGTATAATAGTACTAAAAAGGAGCGTACACCTGCCATGACACTTTTCTTTGTCTTTCTGCTGCTCCTGGCTGCTCTGGGGGTGGCCTGGGGCGGGTCTTTCTGGATCGACCGGCTCTATGGCCGGAACCTTTCCATCCTTACCTTCCCCGACGCCATTGCCTCCCGCAGCCGCTGGCGGAAACCCCTGCTTTTTATCGGGTTCCTGGGCTGCGGACTGCGGCTGCTGCAGCTTGCCTCCGGTCTGCCTCTGGTGCTCATGCTGGTGTTCACCGCTTTTCTCCTGTGGATGACCGTTACGGATTTCGAACAGTACTGCCTGTTTGATTCCATGATGCTTCCCTTTGCCCTGGCCGCCCTGGTGATGCTGGCCACCTATCCCGACATGCTGGTGAGCCACCTGCTGGCCGGCCTGGCTGGGGGACTGGTGTTCCTGGTGCTGGGAATCCTGTCCCGGGGTGCCCTGGGCGGGGGAGACATCAAGCTCCTGGCCGCCCTGGGCCTGTGGATGGGCCCCCAGAGCCTGGCCTTTACAGCCGCCGCCGGCACCGTCCTGGGAGGTCTGTCCGCCCTGGTGATGCTCCTGGCCGGGCAGAAGAACCGGAAAAGTTCCTTTGCCTACGGACCCTATTTCATGCTCACCGCCCTGGCCCTGATGCTGGTCCGGGGGTTGTAACATCTCATTTTCCTGTCCTTGAAGGAGGCGCTTCCCATGAAGCCTTTTACTCATAACCGGAAACAGAAAGGGGCCTTCCTGGTGCTCTTTGCCGTACTGCTGCCAGTGTTCCTGCTGCTGGTGGCCCTGGTCAGCGAAATCGGCCGGATCTGGGCCTATCACACCAAGCTCCAGAACGCCGCCGACGCCGCCGCCCTGGCCGGAGCCGCCAACTTCGTCAACGGGGACACCATCGATTCCCATCCCAACGCCGACCTGTTCGCCGACCGGTACGTAACTGCCAACCTGGGCCACAACCTGGCCAGCAACCCCAACCTCCAGCAGTTCCAGGCCAAAACCAAAGCCGCCACCGGCAGCGAAGGAGAAAAATCCTACTACCGGGTCCATCTGGAAGAAGAAATCCCCCTGATCCAGGCCACCGCCGCCTGGCTCCACCGGCCCACGTTCCTGGTAAAGGCCACTGCCGTGGCGCTGATTGGGAAGGAAGGGACCAGTGGAGGTGGGGGAATTAAGCTGGGGAATCTTGTGAATGTAGGACTTGGAAGAAGAGGGTTTGACGGATCTTTTTACAATAATAATAATAGTGATAAGATTGGAGGTGCTACTTTTGAAGGAGATGTTGTTGTTTGGGATTGGAGAAATTATTATAAAGAAAACAATCAGGGAAGATATATGTTGTACACAAGAGAGGCATATGGGAAATCCAGAGAAACCGCTATAAGTCAAGGAATGTATAAATATCCATCTGCAGGAGTAGCTCCTAATGGTTCCAATCCCGAAAAATATTATAATGAACAGGTTTCAGCTAGTGAGCAAGCTGTTAAAGATGCATTCAAAGATATTCCCAAAACAGAAAATGATCAAAACTATACAATAACAATTTCTGACAATGGCCAGTCTATGTATAGGCTCGCCTCTAATGTTCAAAATATGAACATTAATCTTAGTGATAATTCTTTGAATTCTAATGATCCTGTATATCTTTATGTTGATGATGATCTATCTCTTCTACATATTTCTTTACAAAGCAATATAAGGCGGCCTGTAATAATCTGTTATTTTGGCCATCAAGAAATAAATAATTGGAATAAGAATCCCATTACGAACGTGCAATTTGATGCCAATACTTACGACTTCCGAGGTAGTTTATATGTGCCAGGCTCATCATTATCTCCGTTTAATTTTGATAAACAAGAAAAAGACCAACATGGGAACGTACTACCTAAGCAACAATTCCATGGTTCTATTTATGCCAACGAGATAGAATTTAATGCAACACATGGTGATTTCACATTTGAAGAGTTCTCTCTTCCCGGTGGTGGCGGCGGAAGCGGTACCCCGGCCGTCAAACCCCGGCTGGTGGACAACAGCCTGTGGTGAGAAAACCAGTGCAGAGTGAAGAGTACAGAGTGAGGAGTGAAGAGCAGGGACGGCCGGGCCGACAGATCCGTTCTGGAACCGTAGGGGACCCAGGCCCGGCGCCCCGCCTGCACGTCCCCACGCCAACCACGTCCAACCATCAGTACGCGGACCCATGACCCCAACGCCGTCACGGTCGGAGGTTCGGTGGGGTGCGGGGGCTGGTTTTCATCGTACTCCCGATGAGAAAACCTCTCATTTCCATTCTTTCAAAATAGTTTGTTCCATTCATGCCCCAATTTTTCCACTTGGGAAGGAATTATCAGTTTCCTGTCGAAAGGTATTTCTATACCAACTTCACAAGGAGGCAGATTAATGGAAAGAATCAAAACCTTTGATGAACTAACCATCCGTGACAACTTTCTCTTCCAGCATGTCATGCGCAATGAACGGCTTTGTACCCATTTGATTGAAAAGATTGTGGGAATCAAAGTCCGTTCTCTGCATTACCAGGATTTCGAAAAGACCATCGACCTCCGGCTGGATGGCAAAAGTGTCCGTTTGGATGTCTATGTGGAGGATGAGGAAGGTCGTGTCTACGATATCGAGATGCAGTGCTCCAACTCCCCCAAATACGACCTGGCCAAGCGCAGCCGTTTTTATCAGAGCCTGATTGATGGGGAACTGCTGGATAAGGGCAAGCCGTACGAAGAATTGAACCCGTCCTATGTAATCTTTATTTGCACTTTCGATCCGTTTCATCGGAATCTGCCGATTTACACATTTACCCATTGCTGTCAGGAAGATAACAGGGTAAAATTAAAGGACGAAGAGACCAGAATGTTTCTGAACAGTAAGGGCAGCGAAAATGCAGCTGATCCTGACGTTGCTGCTTTTCTCCGTTACGTGGACGGAAAAGCCGCAAAAGGGAATTTTGTGGAAAGTCTGGATCAGGAAGTCCATCTTGTGAAGAGCATGGATAAAGTGAGGCGAGAATATATGATTTTAAGCGATGAAATCAGAAGGCGCCAGAAAGAAGCAGAAGAAGAAGGCAGGAAGGCAGGCCGGAAGGAAGGTTTGAAAGAAGGATTGGAGCAAGGCATGCAGCAAGGGATGCAGCAAGGGATGCAACAGGGAATGCAGGAGGAACGCGAATCCAACGTTCTTGGCATGCTGAAAGAGAAAATCCCCATGGAAACCATTTCCCGGATCACCCATTACTCCCTGGAACAGATCCAGAAACTGGGAAAACTGCACGGACTGCTTTAAAATGGAAAAGACCGCCGGAATTTCCGGCGGCCTTTTTGTGCAATCAATGGTTTCAAAAACACCTGGTCTGCTTTTTTAGTCAAAAGTATTTGCCGTGAGCAGATGGTATCATTAAATTGTTGTCCATACATACATTTTAAACGATCACCTTTTCTATCAATTTATTATGCTGTATAATAAAGAAGACAATATATTACATTTCTGTCCCAATATAGGAGTCTTACGATGAACCAAATATTTTTGAATTTAAGTGAAAATAAACGTATTTTCCTGGCAATGGCTTTTTTATTTTGTTTCCATCGGTAGTGTCAAGATTCTTTCGCAAATTCATTTCATCCGCCAGTAAATATCGGCATCAGATGTATGGATTTTCCTCGTCAGCTGGCTGCTCAATTTCCATCT
>NZ_DBMBXK010000015.1:0-39671 GCF_057597765.1 Acidaminococcus sp.
GCCCGCGTGCTCCACCTCAGGAGCGACAACACCCGATGTTGTCCCGCCGACTCCTCCTGGGCCTGCCCTCCCGGCTCCCGGAGAATTGATGTATACTCGTACAAAGTACCAGCAAGGCCGGAGGGCAAGTCCGCCCTGCAGGGGCGGACTTTTTGTTGGTGAAATCCGTCCGTCAGATTCCAGGCCAGGTGCGGGAGATGTGCCCAGATACGCGAAAGGGGAAATTTGGTGCGTGGCATAGTACCCACACCCCGACTTCTTCCCTGGGCGTCAGAGTGGGTCAGATGCGCGAAAGGGGAGATTTTGAATGGGCAGCCCAACCGGGCTCCTTCCAGGCCAGGCGCACGAGATGGGTCCAGATGCGCGAAAGCAGATGGGCCCATATCGTGCGCCTGGGTTATGCGATAGCCTTTGTGCGGAAAACCCCCACCACCCCCTCGCTCTTCACAAACTCCGCCCCCTTTTTCACCACTATGGGCCCCCGGCAGGCCAGGATCCCGGTTACGTGGGAGCCTGGTTCCAGGGTCAGGGTTCCGGTGGCGTAAAGGTAGGCATCTTCCAGGCGGGCGCCTTTTTCCACGGTAATATCCCCGTTGGCCAGGAACCGGAAATCCCCCTTGCAGCGGAAGCCCTGACGGAACCGGATGCTCCCCCGGTTCACCAGCACCCCGCTGCCCTGGAGCAGCACTGTCCGGCCTGTTTTTTCCGGCCACTGGAGGGTTTCCCGGCCATAGCAGAACACTTTTTCCACCGGGGCTTCCATCCGCCGGGAATCAGGCAGGGACCAGGCAGGCTTCCGCCCGAACAGGGACCAGTCCACAAACAGCTTCCCCTCCTTCCGTCCCTCCGCCCAGATGCCGGTTTCTGGAAAGATCTCCCCAGGCTCTGTACCGGGCATCCGGATTTCATACCGCCGGCCTTTCATCAGTTCTTCTCCGGTTTCCCGGTGGAGCCGGAGGACTTCTTCCCGGATCCGGCCCTCCTGGATGGTTTCCAGGGAAGCATAGACCAGCGGTCCCTCCGGCTGGAACCGGACCGGTTCCAGCTGCCGCTTTTCTCCCGGTGCCAGGAAGGGCTCTCCCTCCCGGATCCCGCACAGGCTCCGGAACAGGACAGCGTCCTGCCGGGCCTCCTGCTTCAGCTGCCAGTCCTTCAGAGCCTGGCGGGTCACCCCCAGAAGCCCGGCCCACACCGTGCCCAGGAGCCCCAACCCCACCAGCAGCACCAGGCTGATCATCCCGGGAGATTTCTTACCGGCCATAGGGCAGCACCTCCTTCCACACTTTCTCCTGACCGGTTTTCCGATCCCGGAGGGTCAGCTCCCAGGCCAGTTTTCCCGGCTCTGGAAGGGAAGCGGAAAAATTCTCCACCTGCACATGTTCCGGAGAGACCGCCAGACTCACCGGGTTGTGCTTCCGGGGTTTCCAGATCTTTACGTACAGGGTGGGCCAGGGCCGTTTGGCGGTGGTCATGACGAACCAGGATTCCCAGGCGGCATCCGGCCTTCCGTAACACCGGACTTCCGTGCCATGGTCCCCCTGGAACACCCGGACCTGTTCCACTTCGTAAAAGAACCGGCTTTCCAGCCGGGAGTGGAGGTCCTGTTCCAGCCGGTCCAGTTCTCCCTGGGTCCAGCAGCTTTCCATGAACCGGCACAAGTTGGGCAGTCCCTGGAGCAGCTGGCACAGCACCAGGGTAAAAAGGGCCAGGGCCCCCAGCCCTTCCGCCAGCAGGCTTCCTTTACTTTTTCTCATACCGGGCATAGCAGCAGCGTCCTTTCCCCCGGCGGGTGAGGCAGATTTTCCGGAGCATCACCCCGGGCAGCTGGGGCACCGGTTCCAGAACGGTTTCTGTCTCCCACTCCGGGTCCGGGAAAGGCGGATTTTCCCCCTCCTCCAGGAGCCGGACCGCCAGCCGGCTTCCCGTTTCCAGTTCCCGGCGGAGCCGGACGCCCTGGAGAGCCAGCCGGGAGCCCGCTGCAAAGGACAGGGCCGCCGCCCCCAGAAGGAACACCGCCAGGATTCCGTCCAGCAGGAAGAACCCGGGCTGCCGTTTACCGGAATCCATGGTATTCCATCCGTCCCACAAAGTGGGAAAAGGAAAGGAGCTGGTACCGGTCAGGATCCGCCTGTTGGCAGACGGCCACCGCAAACCCCTCTTCCCCGTTGCCGGTGGGGGTGAAGCCTCCTTCAAAGGTCCGGACCCGGAAATCCTCCAGACCCAGGGAAGGATAATCCAGCACAGTCCGCTGCCTGGTCCCGTATTGGCCATACACCTGGCTGCCCTTTGGATTCATGGAAAACCGTACATGGTTGCTGTGGAGGTACTGGGCCCGCTGCTGGAGGGCGGTAAAGGTGCTGCCGGCGGCCCGGGCTCCCAGCTGGAGCCGGAACCCATTGGCAAGCTCCTGCCACCGGGACAGACAGGGCAAAAGAGCCAGGACCAGCCCCAGACAAAGCCCCAGCACCAGGAGCAGTTCCGTCAGCACAAAGCCGCCCTGCCGACGGACCCTGGGATTCATGCCTCTGCTCCTTTCTTTTCTCCCAGGGTGTCGCTGGACACTTTCTCCCCGTTGCTCAAAGTGGCGGTGAACACGTACTCCCCGTCGGTTTCGCTCATGGAGATCTTGCTGTAGTCCCGGTTGGGCACGTATTTCTTGTCCACCAGACTCTGGATGTCCCGGGGCTTTTCCGCCAGTTCCAGTTCGTACAGCTGGGCGCCGCTCTGGAGCAGGGCCATGTCGGAAATCAGCTGGCTGTCCCGGGACCGGTCCATGGCGCTGCGGATGGAGGGCAGCAGGAAAGCAGCCAGGCCCCCTATGATGGCCAGGACGGCAATCAGTTCGATGAGGGTGAAACCGGGCTGCTTCTTCCGGCGGATCGTGTTGGCAGGTTGGGTTGCTTTCAGGATACAATTGGTTTTCATCGTTGTCTGCATTTCTTTCTCCTTTCGTGAGACAGAGCATAGATTCAATAGGTCAATGAATCAGGGCACCAGGGGCAGTCCCTGGAGCAGGGCAAAAAGCGGGGACAGGAGCAGCACCAGCATGGCCGTACAGCCCCCGGCCAGGACCAGGAGCAGCACCGGTTCCAGCAGGGTTTTGGCCTGTTTCAGCCGGTTCTGGAAATCCTGGTCCAACAAATGAGCGGCTTCCGTCAAAAGAGCCGGCAGGTGGCCGCTTTCTTCTCCCAGGGCGGCAAATTCCACCGCCAGGGGACTCAGGAGCAGAGGCTGCTGCCGGGCGGCGCCTGCCAGGGACGATCCTGCCACCACCGCCTGTTCCATGGCCCTGGCACAGGTCCGGCAGGGCCCTTCCGGCAAAATCTGAGCCGCCTGAGGCAGGGCCCGGTCCAGAGGCAGGCCGCCCCTAAGCAGCAGGGCCAGGAGCCCCAGGAAACGGATTTCCCAGAAGGTCCGGACCCAGTTCCGGATCAGGGGCAGCCGGGGCAGCCACCGGGACTTTTTCCGCCACACCAGAAGGAGCCCGGCTCCCTGGAGAATCAGAAGACCCAGGAACACCAAAGGATGCGCCTGGAAGCTACGGACCACCGTAAGGAGCAGCCGGAAGCCCGCCGCCGGTTCCAGCCGGAGGGACTGGTACAGGTCCCCCAAAAGGGGCACCACCAGCCAGCAGAACACTCCGGTAAGCACCAGGGACAAGCCCAGCACCAGCGCCGGATACAGACAGGCCTGGAGCACTGCTTTCTGATTCTCCCGTTTTTTCTGATAAAATACCGCCAGCTGTTGGAATACCAGAGGCAGCTGACCGCTGTTCTCCCCGGCTGCCGCCAGAGGGCCTGCCAGCTTGCCCACCTGCTTTTCCTGCTGCCGGAGGGCCTGGGACAGGGAAAAGCCCCGGCCCAGGGCGTGGTCCAGTTCCCGGCACAGCTCCTTCACCGCAGGGGAACTGTGGCCTTCCAGAGCCCGGAGGGCCCGGAGGATGGGCAGACCTCCCTGGAGCAGCAGTCCCAGCCGGCGGAAGAAGGTTTCCCGGTCCAGGTCTCTCAGAGAACGCTTCCCCTGGAACTGTTTTTCCAGGAAGTTATCCCTCCGTAGCTGAAGGATATAGGGATACTGCCGGGCCAGTTCCTTCCCGGCCTCCTCCAGGGTGGCTGCAGAAAGGGTCCCCTGGCACAGCTGTCCTTCCCGGGTACGGGCTTTCCAGTGAAACTGTTCCATCTGTTTCACCTCCTTTCCCTGTTACCCTTCGAGGTCCAAAGAAAAATTCCTTCCCCAGTGGAAAAATCGGGCTATTAACGGCAAAAATCGGCAGCGAACAAAAAAAAAGCTGTGAAAAAATGATTTCTCATTTTTTCACAGCTTTTTTTATTTACTTTCCTTTTCCCTTATCCAGCATATTCTGGATTTCCTGCATGAAGCTGTTCACGTCGGCGAACTGGCGGTACACGGAGGCGAACCGCACATAGGCAATCTGGTCGATCTTTTCCAGACGGGCCATGACCACTTCTCCGATTTTCGTGGATTTCACTTCATTTTCCCCGGACGCCCGGATCTCGTTCTCGATCTGACTGGTGAGAGACTGGATCTGTTCGTAGGTAAAGGGCCGTTTTTCAAAGGCCCGCAGGAGTCCGGCCAGGATTTTCTTGCTGTCGAACATTTCCCGCCGGCCATCCCGTTTGATGACCAACAGAGGGATCTGTTCATATTTTTCGTAAGTCGTGAAACGCCGTCCGCAGCGGGGACATTCTCTACGCCGCCGGATGGACGCCCCCTCTTCAACGGAACGGGAATCGATGACACGGCTATCTTCGCAGCCACAGAATGGACATTTCATAACCTACACCCCCAGTTCCTTATTTGTTGCGGATCCAGGGCGGAATCTCCGAAGTGGGAGAAGTAAAGCTGCTCACCTTGGAACCGGCAGCTTCTTCAGCAGCCTTGGTGATCCGGCTGGTGGAAGTCTGGGGTTTTACAAAGGAAGCAGGTTTCGGGGTAGTGGTACCGGCAGCCGGTTTCCCTTCGTCGATGCCGGTGGCGATGACGGTGACACGGATTTCGTCTTCCATGCTTTCGTCGATGTTGGCCCCGAAGATGATGATGGCATCAGGATCCACCACATCGGTGATGATCTTGCTGGCTTCGTTCACATCCATCAGGCTCAGGTTGGGGCCGCCGGTGATGTTCAGCAGCACCCCTTTGGCGCCTTCGATGGTGGAATCCAGCAGGGGGCTCTTCACAGCGTTTTCAGCTGCAGCCGCAGCGCCTTCGTCACCCTTGGCGGTGCCGATGCCCATCATGGCGGAACCGGCGTTGGTCATAACGGCCTTTACGTCGTTGAAGTCCACGTTGATCAGACCGGGGACACTGATCAGGTCAGAGATTCCCTGTACGCCCTGGCGCAGCACATCATCGGCCAGTTTGAAGGCATCTTTCATGGAAGTCCGTTTATCCACAACCTGGAGCAGACGGTCGTTGGGGATGGTGATCAGGGCATCCACCTTGGCTTTCAGGTTGGCAATCCCCTGTTCAGCCACGTTGAAACGACGGCGTCCTTCAAAAGAGAAAGGCTTGGTCACAACGCCAACGGTGAGAGCACCGGCCTGTTTGGCCATTTCTGCCACCACATGGGCTGCACCGGTACCGGTACCGCCGCCCATACCAGCGGTAATGAAGACCATGTCAGCACCTTTCACGCATTCTGCCAGTACGTCTTTGGATTCTTCTGCAGATTTTTCCCCTACTTCCGGGTTGGCCCCTGCACCCAGGCCTCTGGTTTCGTCCTCACCGATCTGGATCTTGGTGGGGGCGCTGGATTTTTTCAGCTGCTGCGCATCGCAGTTCACAGCGACGAATTCCACACCCTGGAGTCCGGCCTCGATCATGCGGTCCACGGCGTTGTTGCCGCCGCCGCCCACACCGATGACCTTGATTTTTTCCAGGGGCTGATCCATCGTATCTTTGTCTGCCTCAAACATGTTTCATGGTCCTCCTCATCTATTGTGTGATTGGATAGTTTGTTTCTTCGTACACTATATCTAGTATACCATTTAACAGATAATATTTCATCCCCATTTTGGGGAAAATTTTGCCTTCTTTACCGGAGATTGTTCACCGAACCATCAGCTCCCCATCAGCAGCCGCCGGATAATGGCGATGTTGTTGAAGATCCGCAGACCGAAGGCGATCAGGGCCACATAGTACAGGTCGATCCCCAGCCGGTATCCGAAATAGCACAGGAACACGGCGAAGATCCCGTTGGCAAAGAAGCCGCTGAGGAAGATCCGGTGGTCGAAATGACCTTCCAGGGAAGATCGGAAGCCGCCGAACGCCGCATCCAGGCAGCCCATGAAAGCCACGGCCACCAGTTTGCTGTACATGGGCGGCACCACCGGGAAATAGGCTCCCAGAGCAATGCCCGCCGCCAGTCCCAACAGGGCATAGATCATTTGGCTCCCCCCTCTTCCAGCTTGGCATATTCAAAATGACGGGTTCCCTTGTAGGCAGGGATCTCCACGCTGTCCTTTTTCTTCACGTCCACGGAAATCCCCCAGAACTTCAGGGTTTCCACCACTCCGCCCCGGAGCCGCAGGGCGCTTTCCAGAGTCTGGGGATCCCCGATGGCCCGGATCTCGTAGGGCGGGGTGAACCGGGTGTTGTTCACCGAAACAGTGGGCCCGGCGCACCGGACTTCCGATACATCCAGCAGCCGTTCCTTGTTGATGGCCAGGGCTTCCGCCCCTGCGGCCCGGAGTTCGTTCAAAAGCCGCAGCAGATCATCATCGTGGATCACATACAGGTTGGGGTTCTCCCCGGCCTTGGGTTTCACCTGGCTGTCGTTCACCGTGACCACCACCCCGGGGCCTTTCAGGGCCACTTCCCCGGATTTGATCTTCAGGTCGTTAAGGACTTTCTTGTCCCCGCCGGCTCCCTGGGTCTCCAGTTCTTCCAGCCGGTTGGCCAGTTCCTTGTTTTCCTTTTCCGCGTTCTTCAGTTTCTCCACCAGATCTTCCGCCCGCTGCTGGTTCACAGACTGTTTGGCCTGTTCCGCGCTGCGGAACTGGGTGGATATCATGGTGCCCACGATCAGGCACACCAGAAACAGGAAGAACTTCTCTCTATGACTGCGAAAGACCATGGCATTCTCCTTGTTACAGTTTAATATACGGTTTTTCGTAGGTCAGGTCGATATACTGCGCCTTGATTTTCTTGGCTTCCAGTTCCTGGCAGATGGCCTTGAAGGTCTTCAGCTTGCTCTGGGCATTTTCATAGGTGCCCAGGATCACCGGGATCCCGTTGTGCAGGTAGATCTTCAGGCTCTTGTTTTCGTCCACATGGATTTCCATGATCCGTTCCTTCAGCTCCGGATCCAGTTTCCGGAGGAAGCTCAGGATCCCCTGGATTTCTTCATCTTCCGTCATATCCCCCAGTTCCCCCTGGGCAATGTGCCAGCCGGACACAAAGGGAGCGTCTCCCCCGGTGATTCCGTCTGCCAGGCCGATAATGTGGCCGGTAGGATCCAGCTTGGCATACTGGGTCCCTTCCATGGCCACATACAGAGCCGGCTGCCGGTCCGTGATCACCACCCGGAGGATGTTGGGCCAGCCCAGGGCCAGGTCGGCCTTTTCCACCCGGTAGTCACTCCGGAGACTGGTAAGGAGCTTCTTCCGGTTGATGTTGAAGATGTTCAGCGGATCACCGGCGTCCCCCATTTCCTTCACTTCATCCAGGGTCACCACTGTGTTCCCGGTGACTTCCAGCCGGCCAAAAGCCAGCCAGGGCTGGTGGAGGGTCACATAGGAGGCAATCAGGAGAGCCACGGAACCCAGGAGCAGCAGCACCCGGGGCCAGTTCAGCCGGCGTTTTCCACGGCGCCGGGTCCCTTTTTTGCCTGTTTTTTCAGATCCGGCAGGTGCTGCCGCCTTTTTCCGCCTCCGGAACCGGCTGGTCCCCGGTTCCTTCTGTTCCAGGGCTTCCGCCTTCTGTTCCTGCCGGAGCCGGAAGGTTTCCCGTCCAACCGCCCGGTCTTCCAGGGCTTTCCGTTCCGCCTCTTCCGTCCGGCCGTAAATATAGGCCTGGGCTTCCTGACGGACTTTTTCCCGTTCCTTCTGCCGTTCCTGCTCCTCTTTCCGCCGCTGTTCCTGGCGGAGCCGGGCTGCCCGCATTTCCTGCCGGAAGGTGCTGGTTTCCCGGTGTCCTTCCGAAGGGTTCCGGGAACTGCTGCTCCCATCCCCCTCCTGCCGGCTGCTGTCCCGGCTCAGCCGCCGGGTCCTTTCCTGCCCTGGCTGCCGGCTTTCCGGCCGCTTCCGGCCGATCTTGGGCTGGAACCAATTGGGCCGTTTCATGTCAGTGGGCCGTCTTCAGGATCTTTTCACACAGATCCGGGAAGGAAATACCCATGGCGGCAGCGGCCTTGGGGATCAGGCTGGTGGCAGTCATCCCGGGGATGGTGTTCACTTCCAGGGCGATGCAGTCCCCGTTGTCCGCCAGCATCAGGTCCGTCCGGGCCACACCGCTGCAGCCCAGGGCTTCGTAAGCGGCCACGGCGATCTTCTGGAGCCGCTTGGTGGTTGCTTCATCAAAGGGAGCCGGGCAGGTGTAGGTGGTGGCCCCTTTGGTGTACTTGTTGTGGAAATCGTAGAAGTTCACATGGGGTTCGATGAGCACCAGCGGCATGGGGATGGCCCGGCCGTCTTCTTCCATCATCACCCCGGCGGCCACTTCCTTGCCGGTGAAGAAGGCTTCGCACAGCACACGGTCCCCGTACTGGAAGGCTTCCTGCAGGGCATCATCCAGCTGCTTTTCATCCTTTACGATCACTACCCCGATGCTGGAGCCCTGGGTGGCCGGTTTTACCACACAGGGGATGCCGATTTCCTTCAGGATCCGGTCCTTGGGGTCCTGGTCCCGCTTCTTGTCCAGAAAGATGCATTTGGCGGTAGGCACATGGTTGTTCTGGAACAGATGCTTGGTGTACACCTTGTCCATGGCCAGGGCGCTGGCCAGTACTCCGCTGCCCGTATAGGGGATCCCCAGCATTTCCAGGATGCCCTGGAGCCGGCCGTCTTCCCCGTAGAGCCCGTGGACGGCGTTGAACACCACCTTGGCGCCGGAGGCCTTCAGCTGGTCCACGATGTGTTCCGGATCCAGGTCGATGGCCACTGCATCATAGCCTTTTTCCTTCAGGGCATTCAGGATGGCGTTCCCGGTATTCAGGGACACTTCCCGTTCTTTGGAAGGTCCGCCCATGACCACTGCCACACGATCTTTTTTATCCATTGTCAGTTCCTCCGTTCCAGTGCCTGTACCAGATGTTCTCCCAGTTTGTAGATGTCCCCGGCCCCGATGGTCATGATCAGGTCCCCGCTCTGGGCCTCATGTTCCAGATGGTCCAGGATGGTGGGCTGGTCAGCCATGTATTCCACTTCCTGACCGGTGGTGGTCCGTACCTTGTCCGCCAGCATTTTTCCGGTGACCCCGGGAATGGGATCCTCACTGGCTGCATAGATGTCGGTGACGATCAGCCGGTCCGCATCTTTAAATGCCACGGCGAATTCGTCCAGGAGCAGCTGGGTACGG
The DNA here is from genome assembly GCF_057597765.1 of Acidaminococcus sp. Classification (NCBI taxonomy): domain Bacteria; kingdom Bacillati; phylum Bacillota; class Negativicutes; order Acidaminococcales; family Acidaminococcaceae; genus Acidaminococcus; species Acidaminococcus sp. Next base: position 9,538 of record NZ_DBMBXK010000015.1, read on the forward strand.
GTGTACCGATGAGGCTGGAACACCACGATCAGCCGTTCCGGATGGGTCTGCCGGGCCGCCTTCAGCGTGGCCATGATTTCCGTGGGATGGTGGGCATAGTCGTCCACCACCCAGACGCCGTCCACTTTCCCCTTGGTTTCGAACCGGCGCTTGGCTCCGCTGAATTTTTCCAGGGAAGCCAGGATGTCCGGCAGGGGCAGTCCCAGTTCCCGGGCAGCGGCAATGGCCCCCAGGGAATTGAGCACATTGTGCCGGCCGGGGATGATCAGATGGCCCTGACCGATGGTCTCTCCCTGGTACACCACATCGAAATGGGTACCGTCCGTGCCGTAGATGATGTTCCTGGCCTGGTAATCTGCATCCTGGCTATCGATGCCATAGCTGATCACCTTTTTGTCCGTGGCTTCCCCGATGGTCCGCACCCGGTCGTTGTCATAGCACAATACGGCGCAGCCTTCGTCCTTGATCTGGGAAACGAACTGAGCAAAGGCCTTCTGGATGTTTTCCTGGCTGCCGTAATGGTCCAGGTGGTCGTCTTCGATGTTGGTGACCACCGCAATGTAGGGATTGAACTTCAGGAAGGAGCCGTCGCTTTCATCGGCTTCTGCCACCACATAGTCGCTTTTGCCGTTGGCCGCATTGGACCCCAGGTTGTTTACGATGCCCCCCACCACAATGGTGGGATCCAGGCCGCAGTCGCTGGTGATGCAGCTGAGCATGGAGCTGGTGGTGGTCTTCCCGTGGGCCCCGGCCACCGCAATCCCCTTGTGCTTGTTCATGAGATACGCCAGCACGTCGCTCCGGTGGATCACCGGCACCTGGCGCCGGTGGGCTTCCACCAGTTCCGGGTTGTCAGGATGGATGGCAGTGGACACCACCACCACTTCCGCCCGTTCGATCTGACAGGCAGCGTGGCCGATGAATACCAGGGCCCCTTCCTTGGCCAGCTTGGTGGCCATGTACCCGGGTTTGGCATCGGAGCCGGACACATGGTACCCCCGTTTGATCATCACGTAGGCCAGGGCACTCATCCCCGCTCCCCCGATGCCGATGAAATGTATGTTTTTGATTTTATCCAGATCAACCAATGGTCTCTTCCTCCTATTTGTTCCCTTCGGCCAGTGCCAGTGCCTGTTCCGCAATGGCATCCGCCGCCTGGGGCATGGCGCACCGCAGGGCGCTCCGGTGCATGGTCTCCAGCCGTTCCGGTTCCTGGAGCAGTTTTTCCACTTCTCCCAGCAGCCAGTCCCCGTTCAGGTCCTTGTCCAGCACCACCAGGGCCGCTCCTTTGGCCGCCAGGGCCCGGGCATTGTATTCCTGGTGGTTGGCTGTGGCATAGGGATAGGGAACCAGGATGGAGGGGATTCCCTTCACCATCAGTTCCGCCAGCCCGATGGCTCCCGCCCGGGAAACCGCCAGATCCGCCGCTGCCAGGGCCAGGGGCATATCGTGGAGATAGGGCACCACATGGATGTTCCCGGCATGGAGCACCTGGTCTCCCAGGGCTTCCGCATGCTTTTCATACCCTACGGTACCGGTGGCGTGGAGGATCTGGATCCGGGGATTCCCGGCCAGCTGCTGCTCCACAGTCACCATGGCCTGGTTGATGGTCCGGGCCCCCCGGCTGCCCCCGAAGGCCAGCAGGGTGGTCTTGTCCGGATCCAGGCCGAACTTCTTCAGGCCTTCTTCCCGGCTGGCATCCAGGATCTCCTGGCGTACCGGGTTGCCGGTATAGACTTTCTGGGCATGGGAGGCGAAATACCTGGCTCCCTCTTTATAGCCCAGGAACACCCGGTCCACAAACCGGGACAGGATCTTGTTGGTGACCCCGGGCATGGCGTTCTGTTCCTGGATGCAGGTGGGCACCCGTTTCATGGCCGCCCAGAACAGAATGGGCCCGCACACGTAGCCCCCGGTGCCGATCACCAGGTCCGGATCGATCCGGTTCAGCAGGGTGTAGGCTTCCTTCAGCCCCAGGAGCAGTTCCCCGGCGCTTTTCAGGGTGCCCAGGCCCAGATGCCGTTCAAAGCCTGCCACTTTGATGAATTCCAGGGGATATCCGTACCGGGGGATGATGTCCTTTTCCAGCCCTTTCCGGGTCCCCACAAAAGTGATTTCACAGTCAGGGTCCAGCCGCCGCAGCGCCCCGGCAATGGTCAGTGCCGGATAGATGTGGCCGCCGGTGCCCCCACCGGACAGTACGACTTTCACGCTTCCGCCTCCTTGGCCAGATCATGGACGATCTGCTTGAATACCCGGCCCCGTTCCGGGAAGTTGGCGAACATGTCATAGGAAGAGCAGGCCGGGGACAGGAGCACCACCTGAGGGGCTTTTGCCATGGCATAAGCCTTCCGCACTGCATCTTCAAAGGTGCCGTCGATCATGATGATGTTCTGGACTCCGTGTTTTTTGGCTGCTTCACAGAACCGCTGCCGGGCTTCTCCCAAAAGGATCAGGGCATCGGTCTTGGCCTTTACCGCTTCCATCAGGTCATCCAGACTGGTCATTTTGTCGTGGCCTCCCGCCAGCAGGATCACATGGCCGTCCTTGAAGGCTTCCAGGGCCTTGATGGCGGAATCGGTGTTGGTGGCCTTGGAATCGTTGTAGTATTTCACCCCGTTGATGGTGGTCACATATTCCAGCCGATGTTCCACACCCCGGAAGGCTTTCAGCACCCGGGCCATGTTTTCCGGAGTGACTCCGGCGAAATGGGCGGACAGGCAGGCCGCCAGCACGTCCTGTTCGTTGTGGGCCCCGAAGATCTGGAGATCGGACACCTGGCAGATCTTTTCTTTCTTCCCGTCCAGGGCCAGGGTGAACCATCCGTCTTCAATGAAGCCCCCTTCCGGCAGTACCTTCTGGGTGCTGAACCAGACCACCCGGCTTCTGGCCTTGTCCCCCAGTTTGCTGGAAACCGGGTCGTCAGCGTTGAGGATCAGGATCTGATCCGGAGTCTGGAAGGCGAAGATCTTGGATTTGGCGGCCACATAGCCGGCCATGTCCCCGTGCCGTTCAAAATGGTCCGGAGTGATGTTCACAATGCAGGCCACATCGGGGGCCAGGCTGGTGGTCCCTTCCAGCTGGAAGCTGGACAGTTCCGCCGCCACCCAGGAATCTGCGTCCAGGTCCTGGAGTTCCTTGCTGAGGGCAAAGCCGATGTTCCCGGCTACGGTGGTCTTCACCGGCAGGGTGGCCAGCATTTCTCCCAAAAGGGTGGTGGTGGTGGTCTTCCCGTTGCTGCCGGTTACGGCGCACCAGTGGCCTTTGTACAGCCGGCTGGCTTCTTCCGCTTCGGCGATGATTTCCATTTTCAGGTCCCGGGCCTTCTTCACCGTTTCCGTGGTAAAGGGGATCCCGGGAGAGATAATGAACAGATGGCACTGTTCCAGATAGGGTTCCGGGTCCGTATCCTGGACATATTCCCCGCCCCGGGCTTCAAAAGCCTTCAGCCAGGCCGGATCCAGGTCCTTTTTGTCATCGTTGTATAAGATTACGGCAGAGCCCTTCTGGGCCAGGACTTCCGCAACGCCCTGGCCGCTGATTCCGGCCCCGTACACAAAGATTTTCTTTTTGTCATCCATGATGATGCCCCCCAAGTTTATGTTTATCGTTCAGCAGACCGGGTCTCGAGACTCGTGACTCAAGACCCGTGACCTTTTACCTGGCCAGATACAGCCCCACCCCCAGCAGGGAGAACAGGCAGCTGGCCAGGAAGAACCGCTTCACTACAGTGACTTCCTTCCAGCCTCCCAGTTCAAAATGGTGATGGAGAGGAGCCATCCGGAAGATCCGCTTCCCGTGAGTCATTTTGAAATACCCCACCTGGAGCATTACGGACAGGGCTTCCAGCACGTAGATGCCTCCGATCACCACCAGGAGCAGTTCCGTATGGGTCCCGATGGCCACGGCAGCCACCGCCCCACCCAGAGCCAGGGAACCGGTGTCCCCCATGAAGCACTTGGCCGGGTGATGGTTGTAAATGAGAAAGCCCAGGCAGCAGCCCACAATGGACAGGGCAAACAGGGCTTCCGGCAGGAGATGGCTGGCAAAACCGATATAGGCAAAAGCCAGCATCACCGGAATGGTTACGCTGGAAGCCAGTCCGTCCAGGCCGTCGGTCAGGTTCACCGCATTGGTGGTGCCCACCAGGAGCAGCAGCAGGAACAGGTAATACCCGGCTCCCAGGTCCACAGCGGTATTCACCACCGGTACCCAGATCCGGGTGCTGTATACGGTCACGTCTCCGGGATACAGCAGGTAGACAGCCGCCACCAGGATCTGGAGGGCCATCTTCTGTTTGGAGGTAAGCCCCAGATTCCGCTTGAAGAAGATCTTCAGGCCGTCATCGATGAACCCGATGACCCCGTATCCCACAAACAGCCACAGGGCCACAATGGTCCGGGAATCCAGCGGGATCCACACCAGAGAAGCCACAATGGCCGCGGCGATCATCATCAGGCCTCCCATGGTGGGAGTACCGTTTTTCTTCAGATGTTCCTTGGGCCCGCATTCCCGGATGCTCTGGCCGAAATGCCATTTGTGGAGCAGCGGCAGCAGGAACCGGCCGAAAATGGCCGTCAGAACAAAGGAAGTGACCAAGATGCCCACACCGCTCAGCATGTTTTGGCCCCCTTCCGGAACACCGTATCAATGAGGGAAAAGACTTCCATCCCATGGGAGCCCTTCAGCAGCACCACATCGTCGGGCCGGACCAGATTGGCCAGTACGGGAGCCGCTGCCTCCTTGTTTTCCACATAGTGGACGGGAACCCCGGCTTTTTCGGCCGCTTCCGCCGTGTACCGGCTTTCCGGTCCGTAGCAGATCAGTTCTTCCACCCCGTATTTTCCGCACCATTCCCCCACCTGGGTATGGCCGCTCTGGGAATGGGCCCCCAGTTCCAGCATATCCGCCAGCACTGCAACGGCCCGGCCTTTCCCCTGGTTCTTCACCACATCCCGGAGGGTCTGGAGCGCCACTTCCATGGAAGCCGGACTGGCGTTGTAGGCGTCGTTGATCACCGTCACCGGGCCGAAATGGAGGATTTCCTGGCGCATGCCCGTCATCTTCAGGTTTTCCAGGCCCCGGGCGATGGCTTCGTCAGGGACGCCGTACACTTCCCCTACCGCCACCGCAGCCAGGGCGTTCATCACATTGTGCCGTCCCAGCAGAGGCAGCTTCACTTCCTGGGTATTCCCGGTGATCCGGCTCCGGTACACGAACCGGGTGGCCAGACCGTCGGCGGAAATCTCCACCGCCTTTACGTCTGCGTCGCTGTCGATGCCGTAGGTGTGGACCGTGGCTCCCGTTTTCATGACGCTGACCCGGGGATCATCCCCGTTCAAAAAGGCATGGTTTTGGGGCGTAAAATCCTCCAGGATCTCACTTTTGGCTTTGGCGATGTTTTCCAGGGATCCCAAAAGTTCCAGATGGGTATCCCCCACATTGGTGATCACCGCTGCATCGGGAACGGCAATGTGCTTCATGGCCCGGATCTGTCCCAGGCCCCGCATGCCCATTTCCACCACAGCCATTTCCGTATCCTCCCGGATGGTGAGCAGGGTCTTGGGCAGGCCGATTTCGTTGTTGAAGTTGGCCTGGGTCTTGATCACCCGGTATTTTTCTCCCAGCACCGCCGCAATACAGTCCTTGGTGGAGGTCTTGCCGTTGCTGCCGGTAATGGCGATCACCGTCAGGCCCTTTTTGTCCAGCCGGTACCGGCTGGCGATCTTCTGGTAGGCTTCCAGGGTATCCGGCACCAGGATGCACCGGTCCGCCGGCACCCCTTCCGGCACTTCCGAGACCACCGCTCCCCGGGCCCCGTCTTTCAGGGCCTGGGCCACGAACCGGTGGCCGTCGAATTTTTCCCCTTTCAGGGCCACAAACAGGCACCCGGGCACAATGGCCCGGGAGTCCGTAGTAACATCCGTGAACTCTTCTCCGTCCTCAAAGGCCATGGGCACCTGGAGGGCGTTTTTCAGCAAAGCAGCATCAAGCATTGGTCTTCCCCTTCTGGAAAAAGTCACGTACCACTTCTCCGTCGTCAAAATGGATGGTCCGGTCCTTCAGGATCTGGTAATTTTCGTGACCTTTTCCCGCTATCATCACCACATCTTCCGGTTTGGCATGGGCCATGGCATAGTCGATGGCTTTCCGCCGGTCGGTGATCTTGTGGATTTCTTTTCCTTCCGGATTTTCTTTCAGTCCTTCTTCAATATCCCGGATAATGGCTTCCGGGTCCTCGGTCCGGGGATTATCGCTGGTGACGATGACAATGTCCGCCAGATTGAGGGCAATCTGCCCCATAATGGGCCGTTTCTTCCGGTCCCGGTCTCCCCCGGCTCCGAAGATCACCCACAGTTTCCCTTTGGTGATCTGCCGGGCGGTCTTCAGCACGTTTTCCAGGCCGTCCGGGGTGTGGGCATAATCCACCACCACCGTAAAAGGCTGGCCTGCATGGATCAGCTGGAACCGGCCGGGGACCCCAGCGAAATCGTCCAATCCCCGGATAATGTCCTCCCGGGTCAGGCCTTCTGCAATGGCGGCGCAAATGGACCCCATTACATTGTACACGTTGAATTCCCCGGTAATGTGGAGCTTCAGGTCCATTTCTCCCACCGGAGTATGGAGGTTCAGTTCCATATGAGTGGCGGCCACGTGGAAGGTCAGGGGGTACACATCGTTGTCCTTCCCCTTCCCGTAGGTCATGATCTTTGTCTTCACCCGGGGCATGATCAGGGCAGAGCTGGGGTCATCGCTGTTGAACACCGCCGTTTTGTTGGGCTTTACCCCTTCATGGAGACGGGTGAACAGCAGGGCCTTGGCTTCCCGGTAGTTTTCCATGGTCTTGTGGAAATCCAGATGGTCCTGGGTGATGTTGGTCAAGACCGCCGTATCATATTCAATCCCTGCCACCCGGTCCAGGGCCAGGGCATGGGAAGAAACCTCCATGACACAGGTGTCACAGTGGCTTTCCACCATTTCATAGAGCATTTTCTGCAGATCCACCACATCAGGGGTGGTGTTGTGGCTGGTGCGGACCTGGTCACCGATCATCACGTTGATGGTGCCGATGAGCCCCACCTTGTGGCCGGTCCGGTTCAGAAGGGTCCGGAGAATATTGGTGGTGGTGGTCTTCCCGTTGGTGCCGGTGACTCCGATCATCCGCATTTTCCGGGCAGGCCAGTCGTAGAACCAGGGTGCCAGGCTCTTCACCGCTTCCTGGGTGCTGGGGACTCGGATCACCGTCATCCCTTCCGGCACTTCCGTGTCTGCTTCCGTCAGGGCCGCCACTGCGCCCTGGGCTGCGGCCTTGGCAATGTATTTGTGGCCATCGGTGTTGACCCCTTTGATGCATATAAAAAGGCTGCCGGGACCGGCGGTCCGGGAATCGATGGTCAAATCGCAAACAGTCCGATCTGCCCCATTCCCTGCAACCACGGCACCAGGCAGCTGTCTGATTACATCCTGCAGTTTTCTTTCCATGTTGATCCCCCTTATGATTGGCAGACAACTGGAAAACAGGCTGTCTGCCAATGGCTATGTGGGCCTTTCGGGCCCGGTTTGGGCAGGCTGCTGCCCAAATCAAAGGCAGCTCCGCTGCCTACTCTCTTACATAAATGTTGCTCCGGGCGGTCTGCATGCCCAGTTTCTTTTCGGCTATGCTGGTGATCCGCTCCGGGCTCCGGAGCCGTTCCACGTCGATTTTCAGGGTCTCGTTCTCGTCCAGGCACTGGGCCTCTACGGCCTTGAGCTTCACCAGATCGTCAGAACGGGCGAAGAACAGCTGACTGAGAGCCACATTCACGAATATTAATGATAATACCAAACAGGCATAAAATGCAACCCGACGCAGCACAATATTTTCCTTCTTTACGGTTTTTTTCGGTTTGGACGTCTGCTGCCGCTGCCGGGGACGGGAAGGCGCAGGAGTCTCCTCTTCCTGCACGGCTGCAGAACCGTAGGTATAGTATTTCTGAGACGGCCACTCCATGGGTCGGCTGTTTTTCCTGGTATCCATGCTGCCTCTCCTTCGTTGGTTTGTTGTTTCAGATCTTCACGGCCCCCCGCAGCCGGGCGCTTCTGGCTCTGGGGTTGTCCGCCAGCTCCTCTTCGCTGGGAGTGAATTCCTTCAGTTTCTTCAGTTCCGGCTTCCGTCCGCAGACGCACACCGGCAGTTCCGGCGGGCAGATGCATCCCCGCTGGAGCCGTTTGAAGGCCTGTTTGATGATCCGGTCTTCCAGAGAATGGAAGGTGATCACCCCGATATGGCCTCCCGGTTTCAGATGATGGACCGCCGCTTCCATGGTGGCATCCAGGATCTTCAGTTCGTCATTCACTTCGATCCGGATGGCCTGGAAGGTCCGTTTGGCCGGATGGGGTCCGTCCTGACGGGCCCCCTTGGGAATGGCCGCCTTGATGATGTGGACCAGTTCCCCGGTGGTCCGGATGGGATGGTCCTTCCGGGCTGCCACAATGAACTGGGCGATCCGTTTGGCCCACCGTTCTTCCCCGTATTTGTAGATGATCCCGGCTAGGTCGTCTTCCTTGTACCGGTTCACCACCTGTTCCGCCGTCAGGCTGGCCTCCTGGTCCATCCGCATGTCCAGAGGCCCGTCATGCATGTAGGAGAACCCCCTCTCCGGGGTATCCAGCTGATAGGAGGACACTCCCAGGTCGAACAGGATCCCGTCCACCTGGGGGATCCCCAGATCTTCCAGGATGGCATCCAGGTTCCGGAAATTGTTGTGGACGATCTTTACCTGGCACGGGGCGTCCTTCAGCCGCTCGGTGGCCGCTGCAATGGCGTCCTCGTCCTGGTCGATGCCGATCAGCATCCCCTCCGGGTCCAGCAGTTCCGTAATCCGGTGGGAATGGCCGGCCCCGCCCAGCGTGCAGTCCACATAGATCCCCTTGGGATCCGTAACCACCCACCGGACACTTTCTTCCAATAATACACTTTTATGGACAAATTCCATCTCTATTCCTCATTCTATCTGCCGTTGACCGCTTTTATTCAAAATCCAATTCTTCGATCAGTTCCGCCACATCGTTTTCCACGGCCTTGGTGTAATCCGCATAGCGCTGGGCATCCCAGATTTCCGCCTTGCTCCCCACCCCCACGATCAGGGCCGTTTCCCCGATCTGGGCATAGGTCCGCAGGTTGGCAGGCAGCAGGATCCGGCCCTGTTTGTCCGGCTCCACCTCACAGGCGCCGCCGAAAATGAACCGGGACACATCCCGCATCTTCTGCTTGGGCATCATTTTCTGGGCAAAGCTGTTCTTCAGTTTTTCCCAGGCTTCCAGAGGGTACACGTCCAAACAACCGTCCACCCCTTTGGTAACAACAAAGGAAGGGCCCAGGTTCTCCCGCATCTTTGCCGGGACGAACAGACGGCCCTTGCTGTCCAGCGCATGTTCAAATTCGCCCATCAGCATCGGCCATCCCACCCTTCCCAAAAAAATTCGCCACTTTCCACCACTTTTCCCCATTATAGAATGTTTTCCATGAAAAAGCAATGAAAAACCGGTCAAGACACCCGGAAGGCAGGGGTCAGGTGGTTAGGTGGCTCACGGATCCGTAGGGGCGGCAGGCCCGGCCGCCCGCCCCCATTTCCCGCCAGGCGCGGAAGATGGGTCGAAATTCACGAGTCTGGATGGCATGAGCCAGTCCATTCCTTCCAGGCGCGGAAGATGTACCCAGATACGCGAAAGCAGCGGATTTTGACTGGGGCATAGTACAAGGACGTACATGTCACAGTCAAAATCCGCTGCTGACAAAGTAGATGGGTGCATATTCCGCGCCTGGGTTATGCGTTAGCCATTGCGTTAGCCATATTGTTCCTTGACAGACTATGGTATAATAAATCATACCCATTAAATGTAATTGAGGAGGATTCAGATGGAAAAGGTTACTGCTGATTCCAGCATTATTGAAACGGTGCAGATGCACCCTGAAATTGTCAACATTTTTATGCAGTATGGTCTGGGCTGCATCGGCTGCATGGCCGCCAACTTCGAAACCATCGGCCAGGGCGCCGCTGCCCACGGCATCGACGTAGATGCCCTGATCGCCGACATCAACGACTGCATTGCAGAAGTTGAAGGGGAAGAAAAGAAATAAGGAAAAAGGGGCTGTCCTTCCGGACAGCCCCTTTTTTGTCACTGGTCAGTGACCGGGGGTGTGAAGTTTTTCACACCCCCTTTTTTATTTCCCCGTCCGGCCCCGCTGGGTCAGAGGCACTCCCTGTTTGCACAGAGGGCAGTCTTCCGGTTTGTAGGCTTCCACGTCCAGGCGCAGCAGAGGCTCGGTGCGGACACCGAAATCCACTTTGCCGCCGCTCCGGTCCACCAGGAGGCCTACGCCTACCGGCACGCCGCCTTCGCTCTTCACCACGTCCAGCACTTCCCGTACACTGCCGCCGGTGGTGACAATGTCTTCCACAATCAGTACCCGGGTCCCCGGTTCAATGTGGAACCCTCTCTTGAAGGTCATCTTCCCGTTCACCCGTTCCGTGAAGAAGAACCGGGTGCCCAGGTTCTTGGCCACTTCATAGGCCAGCAGGATGCCGCCGGTCATGGGGCCCACCACCAGTTCCACGTTGTCGTTGACGAACCGGGCAGCGATTTCCTTGCACAGGGCTTCCGTGTACCGGGGCTGCTGCAGCACATTGAATTTTTCCACATAAGTGGGGCTGTGGAGGCCGCTGGTCAGCAGAAAATGACCATGCATCACCGCGTTGGTTTCTTCCAGCATATGCAGTACCGTTGTATCGTTCATTTAAAAAGCTCCTTCCATTTCTTCCAGGATCTTCCGTACAGCTTCCTGTTTGTTTTCCGCCTGGGTAATGGGCCGTCCCACCACCAGATGGGTGGACCCGTTGCCGATGGCAGCCGCCGGGGTGGCAATCCGGCTCTGGTCGTTGGTGGCAGCCCAGGCCGGCCGCACCCCGGGGGTCACAATGAGGAAATCTTTCCCGCATTTTTCCCGGATCCCGGCCGCTTCCCGGGGCGAAGCCACCACCCCGTCCAGGCCGCTTTCTTTGGTAAGGGCCGCCAGGTCCAGTACCTCTTCCCCAATGGGTTTGGCATAGTTCAGAGGCTTCCACTGGGCTTCATCCATGCTGGTGAGTACGGTGACGGCAATCAGTTTGGGTGCAGGCCGGCCCAGTTCCGCCGCCGCTTCCTTCACCGCCTTCATGCCTTCCGCCATCATCTTGGGGCCTCCCACCGCGTGGACGTTCATGATATCCGCTCCCAGCCGGGTCAGCACGGCCAGGCTGTGAGCCACCGTATTGGGGATGTCCTGGAGCTTCAGATCCAGGAACACTTTTTTGTCCTTGTCCTTCAGGTACCGGATGATGTCCGGACCGGCCCCGTAGAACAGTTCCATCCCCACTTTGTAAAAGGTCACTGCATCCCCCAGTTCTTCCACCAGGGCTTTGGCCCGGTCAAAGGTGGGGAAATCCAGGGCCGTGATCAGTCTGTCTCTTGCATCCATGGGTTCCACTCCTCAGTTCCGTCCCGGCAGGGCCTGTCCCCGGAGTTCCTCCAGAGAAGCCGCCCCGCTGGCGTCCAGATAATCCTGGATCCCCTGGCTGATGGTTTCTGCCAGGCTGGGATCCGTAAAGCTGCAGGTGCCCACAGCCACCGCCGTGGCCCCGGCCAGGATGAATTCCACCGCATCCTGCCAGCAGCTGATGCCCCCCATGCCGATGAGAGGCACCTTCACTGCCTGGGCCACCTGGTACACCATGCGCACGGCCACCGGGTGCACCGCCGGGCCCGAAAGGCCTCCCACGATGTTTCCCAGCACCGGCCGCTTCTTCTGGATGTCGATCTTCATCCCCACCAATGTATTAATGAGGGAAATGGCGTCGGTGCCGGCGGCTTCCACCGCCCGGGCAATTTCCGTAATGTCCGTCACATTGGGAGACAGCTTGGTGATCACCGGCTTATGGGTATGGGACTTGGCCGCCTGCACCACTTCTCCTGCCGCATGGCAGTCGGTGCCGAAAGCCAAGCCTCCCTGGGCCACGTTGGGACAGGAAATGTTCAGCTCGATGGCGTCCACTCCGTCCACATCCAGCAATTCCGCCAGGGTGCCGTAGTCTTCCGCACTGTCCCCGTCGATGTTCACGATCACCGGGGTCTTGGTCACCTGCCGGAGATGGGGCAGGGTTTCCTTCAAAAAGTATTCCACTCCGGGGTTTTCCAGCCCCACACAGTTCAGCACTCCCGCCGGGGTTTCCACCAGCCGCTGGCCCTTGTTCCCGGGCCGGGGCTTCAGGGTGGTCCCCTTTACGGTAATGGCGCCGATATGGTCCAGGTTGAGGAAATCCGTAAATTCCAGACCGAACCCGAAAGTGCCGGAAGCAGTGGTCACCGGTGTCTTCATGGTCACCCCCGCCAGGTTCACCTGCATCCGGGGATCTTCATAAGGCTTCACCATTCCACCACCTCCTGGCTCCAGAACACCGGGCCGTCCTTGCAGATCTTCATCCGCTTGCCGCCTTTTCCTTCGCAGGAGCAGGACAGACAGGCACCCAGGCCGCAGCCCATGTATTTTTCCAGGGATACCTGGCAGGGCACCCCGTACTGGTTCACCACTTCCACCACAGCCTTCATCATGGGGCTGGGGCCGCACACGTACACGCAGTCATACTGTCCCGTGGCCAGAAGCCCGGGCAGCACCGCGTTCACCGTGCCCTTCACCCCGTAGGATCCGTCATCGGTGGTTTCATACTGTTTGGCGGTTTTGTCCTTGAACAGGTCCGCCCAGAACACTTCCGCTTTGGTCCGGCCCCCTACGATCACTTCCATTTTGTGATCCGGGTCCGCCTGAGCCAAAAAGTGGAGAGGGGCCAGGCCCATGCCGCCGCCCACCAGGAGACCCCGTTTGGCCCCCAGATGGAACCCGTGGCCCAGAGGCCCCACCACACTGATGGGATCCCCGGCCTCCATGGCGTCCATAAGCTCTGTGGTTTCTCCCACGATCCGGTACATCAGGGAAAAAGTCCCGGCCGCCCGGTCCACCCCGGCCACCCCGAAGGGCCGCCGGAGCAGGGGCTGATGGAGCTTGTTCACCCGTACCGTCACAAACTGTCCCGGCTGGGCCGCTGCCGCCACTTCCGGACAGCGGATTTCCATGAGCCGGATGTCCCCGGAAAGTTTCTCCTGCCGGACAATGGTTCCTTCCATATATACTGCCATGGCTTACTCCGTCTTCAGATCCTGGAGAGCCACCACGCTTACCACGTTCCGCCGGCGCATGGCACCCATGGCCTTGTACAGGGCCCGGGCGGTATCCAGGCTGGTCAGGCAGGGAATGGCGTGTTCCACCGTGGACCGGCGGATCTTGAAGCCGTCCCGGGTAGCGTCGGAACCGTGGGTCAAAGTATTGATCACCATGCAGATCCGGCCTTCCTTGATGTCATCCAGCAGGTTGGGGGTACCGGCGCTGGCCTTTTCCACCCGGCCCACATGGATGCCTTTTCCTTCCAGGAACTTGGCGGTACCGGCGGTAGCCACCAGTTCATAGCCCAGGTTTTCAAACCCTTCCGCAATGGGCACCACTTCTTCCTTGTCCTGGTCCGCTACGGTGATCAGGATGGCACCGCTCTTGGGGATGTGGGTGCCGGCGGCAATGCAGGCTTTGTACAGGGCTCTGGGGAACTGGGCATCGATGCACATGACTTCCCCGGTGGATTTCATTTCCGGCCCCAGGGTGATGTCCACGTCGGTCATCTTGTTGAAGGAGAACACCGGCGCTTTCACCGCATAGTAGTCCGGGAAGAGCTTCAGGCCCGGTTCCAGGCCCTGTTCCCGGATGGATACGCCCATGGCGCATTTGGTGGCTACATCCACCATGGAGATGCCCGTCACCTTGCTCAGGAAAGGCACTGTCCGGCTGGACCGGGGGTTTACTTCGATCACATACAGCTTGTCATCCCGGACAATGTACTGGATGTTGATCATCCCATGGACTTCCAGGCCCAGGGCCAGTTTGGTGGTGTAGTCGATGATCTGTTCGATTACGTGCTCGCTGAGGGTCCGGGGCGGGTACACCGCAATGGAGTCCCCGGAATGGACCCCGGCCCGTTCGATGTGTTCCATGATCCCGGGCATCAGCACGTCCTTGCCGTCGCAGATGGCATCCACTTCCACTTCCGTACCCATCAGGTAGTGGTCCACCAGCACCGGGTGTTCGTGGGAAGCCTTTACGGCGTTGTTCATGTAGTATTTCAGTTCGTCGTCGTTGTAGACGATTTCCATGGCCCGGCCGCCCAATACATAGGAAGGACGCACCATTACAGGGTAGCCCACATCGTTGGCAGCCCGCAGAGCCCCGTCGATGTCAAACACCGTGTGGCCTTTCGGACGGGGAATCCCCACACTGGTCAGCAGTTCGTCGAACCGTTCCCGGTCTTCTGCCCGGTCGATGCTGTCTACGGAAGACCCCAGGATCTTCACCCCGCAGTCATGGAGCGGACCGGCCAGGTTGATGGCGGTCTGGCCCCCGAACTGGACAATGACCCCTTCCGGTTTTTCCCGGTCGATCACATTCAGCACGTCTTCCAGGGTCAAGGGTTCGAAATACAGCCGGTCAGCGGTATCGAAGTCCGTGGATACGGTTTCAGGGTTGTTGTTTACAATGATGGTTTCGTAGCCCAGATCCTTCAGAGCCCATACAGAGTGGACGGAGCAGTAGTCGAATTCCACCCCCTGGCCGATCCGGATGGGACCGGAGCCCAGTACCAGCACCTTCTTGTTGGGGGTGTCTTCCACTTCGTCTTCCACCCCGTAGGTGGAGTAGTAGTACGGAGTTTCCGCGTCGAATTCCGCGGCGCAGGTATCCACCATCTTGTAAACAGGGGTAATGCCCCATTCCTTCCGGATGGCACGGATTTCCAGACCGGTCTTCCCTACCAGTTTCCCGATGGTCACATCGGCAAAGCCCCGTTTCTTCACTTCCCGGAGCAGTTCCGGCGTCAGTTCTTCGCTCTTCAAACGCACTTCCAGTTCCACAATGTGGCGGATCTTCCGCAGGAAGAATTCGTCGATCTTGGTGATGGCATGGGCCTGGTCCACGGTCATCCCTCTCCGGAAGGCTTCGGCGATGGTAAAGAGCCGTTCGTCGTCCACTTTCCGGACCTTTTCAAAGACTTCCTGGTCCGTCAGCTTGTGGAGTTCCGGCATGTCCATATGAGTCAGGCCGATTTCCAGGCAGCGGACCGCCTTCAGCAGACCGGCTTCGATATTCCGTTCGATGGCCATCACTTCCCCGGTGGCCTTCATCTGGGTCCCCAGGGTGTGGTCCGCATTGACGAACTTGTCAAAGGGCCAGCGGGGGATCTTGATGACACAGTAGTCCAGGGTGGGTTCGAAGCAGGCGGAGGTTTTCTTGGTTACCGCGTTTTCGATTTCGTCCAGGGTATACCCGGCAGCGATCTTGGCGGCCACTTTGGCAATGGGATAGCCTGTTGCCTTGGAAGCCAGGGCAGAAGACCGGCTTACCCGGGGGTTCACTTCGATGACGATGTATTCTTCACTGTCCGGATTCAGGGCATACTGCACGTTGCAGGCCCCTTCCACCCCCAGTTCCCGGACGATGTCGATGGCGGCGGTCCGGAGCATCTGGACTTCCCGGTCAGTCAGGGTCTGGCAGGGAGCCACCACGATGGAGTCCCCGGTATGGACCCCCACCGGGTCGATGTTTTCCATGTTGCAGACGGTGATGCAGTTGTCTTCATGGTCCCGGACCACTTCATATTCGATTTCCTTCCAGCCGGCTACGGACCGTTCGATCAGGGCCTGACCGATCAGGGAGTACATGAGCCCTTTGGTGGTAATGTCATCCAGCTGATCCATGTTGTGGGCAATGCCGCCCCCGGTGCCCCCCAGGGTGTAGGCCGGCCGCACGATCAGAGGGAAGCCCACCTTCTTGGCAAATTCCTTGGCCGCATCCACGCTTTCCACAATGGTGCTCTGGGGAATGGGCTGGTGGAGTTTCTCCATGGTTTCCTTGAACAGTTCCCGGTCTTCCGCCTTCATGATGCTGGAGATCTGGGTGCCCAGGAGCTGCACATTGTATTTCTTCAGGATGCCTTTTTTGTCCAGTTCAATGGCCAGGTTCAGGCCGATCTGGCCCCCCAGTGTGGCCAGCAGGGAATCCGGCCGCTCCTTGGCGATAATGGCTTCCAGGAATTCCACATCCAGGGGTTCCACATACACCCGGTCTGCAATGTGCACATCGGTCATGATGGTGGCCGGGTTGGAGTTCACCAGCACCACTTCCAGCCCTTCTTCCTTCAGGGCCCGGCAGGCCTGGGTGCCGGAATAGTCGAATTCAGCAGCCTGACCGATGATGATCGGGCCGGAACCGATGACCATGACTTTCTTTACATTCTCTTTTTTTGGCATATCAGTGCCCTCCCATCATTTTGATAAACCGGTCGAACAGATAAGCGTTGCCGCTGGGACCGGGGGATGCTTCCGGATGGTACTGCACTGTGAAGGTGGGATGGTTCAGATAGCGCAGGCCTTCGATGGTGTTGTCGTTCAGGGACCGGTTGATCACTTCCACCGGCAGTCCCTTCAGGGAATCCTCATCCACCATGAACCCATGGTTCTGGGAGGTGATGCAGATCTTGTGGTCCACCAGATCCCGGACCGGCTGGTTGATGCCCCGGTGGCCGAAAAGCATTTTCTTGGTCTTGGCCCCGTTGGCCAGCGCCATGACCTGATGCCCCATGCAGATGCCGAAAATGGGTTTCTTGCCGATCATCTTTTTGATGTTGTCGATTTCCACCGTCAGATCCGCCGGATCCCCAGGGCCGTTGCTCAGGAAAATCCCGTCCGGATCCATGGCCAGTACCTCTTCCGCCGGAGTTTCCGCCGGGAATACGGTCAGTTTGCAGCCTTTTTCCACCAGGCATTCCAGGATGTGCCGCTTCACCCCGTAGTCCATGACGGCTACGGAATATTTGGCGTCGTCCGGTCCCATGGTGTACACCTTTTTGGTGGTTACCTGGGCCACCTGGTCATGTTCTTCGGGAGTGGCCAAAAGAGCCTGGACTTCGTCGTCCGGAGTATCTGCCGGCACCAGCACCCCCTGAAGGGTCCCGTAGGACCGGATCCGCCGGGTCAGCGCCCGGGTATCCACACCGGCCAGCACCGGGATATCGTTCTTTTCCAGGAATTCCAGCACCGTGCCTTCATCCCGCCAGCTGGAGGGTTCGTCACACAGTTCGCTGACGATCAGCCCCTTGTAGCAGCAACCGTCACTCTGGCAGAACAGGTCGTTGCAGCCGTAGTTCCCGATCAGGGGATAGGTGAAGATGACGATCTGCCCGCAGAAAGAGGGGTCCGTCAGGGTTTCCTGATACCCGGACATGCCGGTGGTGAACACCACTTCCCCCACTGCCTTATGGGTGCTGTACAAAGTTCCTTCATAGACGCTTCCGTCTTTCAATACCAACTTGCCTTTTACTTTTTGCATACTACACCGTCTTTCATCACAAACCGGCCATCGACCATGGTCGCCACTGCCATGCCTTTGCAGTGTTTTCCGTTGAAAGGAGTCACCTTGCCCCGGGTATAGAATTTTTCACTGTCCACCGTCCATTCCCGGTCCAGATCCAGGATGGTGATGTCCGCATTCCGGCCTACCTTCAGGCTGCCGGCGTCCAGATTCATGATCCGGGCCGGGCTGGTGCTCATTTTGTTGACGATTTCATTGATGGAGAATTCTCCCGTATGGTACAGCTCCGTCAGGATCACCCCTACGGAAGTCTCCAGGCCGCAGAACCCGTTGGGAGCATACCGGAATTCCACATCTTTTTCTTCCGGCGCATGAGGAGCATGGTCCGTTACGATGGCATCGATGGTGCCGTCCTTCAACCCCGCCCGCATGGCTTCCACATGATCCCGGCTCCGGAGAGGAGGAGAAACCCGGGTGGCCGTATTGTAACCGGCGCAGGCTTCATCGGTAAGGGTCAGGTGGTGGACCGTCACTTCGCAGGTGATGTTCACCCCTCGGGCCTTGGCCTTCCGGACAATGTCCACAGCCCCCTTGCTGGCAATGTGGGCAATGTGGATGTGGGCCCCGGTGTATTCCGCAATGGCCGCATCCCGGGCCACACAGATGTCTTCGGCGATGGAAGGGATGCCGGGCACACCCAGACGGGCGGAAACGGCCCCTTCGTGCATGAACCCTTCGTGGTTCATCTCTTCGTCGATGTCGTGGCAGATCAGGGGCTTGTCAAAAGCGCTCACATACTGGGCTGCCAGGTTCATTACATAGGCACTGGACACATAGTGGCCGTCATCAGAGAAGCCCATGACCCCGTGCTGGGCCATGTCCCCCATTTCAGACAGTTCCTTGCCTTTTTCCCCTTTGGTAATGGCCCCGATCACTTCCACATGGACGTACCCTTCCTTTTGGGCCCGTTCCTGGATGCCGCTGACCACAATGGAGCTGTCGATCACCGGTTTGGTGTTGGGCATGCAGGCCACCCGGGTGATGCCCCCGTGAGCCGCTGCCATAGTGCCGGTGACCAGATCTTCCTTGGCTTCCAGCCCCGGTTCCCGGAGATGGGTGTGCAGGTCGATGAACCCGGGAGCCACCACCAGGCCCGTAGCGTCGAACACTTCGTTCGCCGCTGCATCAATGTGAGGTGCCGCTTCCGCGATTTTCCCGTCTTCCACCAGAAGGTCCATCACCTGGTCCAGCTGCTGGCTGGGATCTACGATCCGTCCGTTCTTAATTAGCGTTTTCAACTGGCTTTCCTCCCATAATCGTCAAGAATAACACGGCCATCCGCACCGCGACCCCGTTGGTCACCTGTTCCCGGATCACAGCCTGGTCACTGTAGCCCGTATCCCAGGAGATTTCCAACCCCCGGTTCATGGGACCGGGATGCATCACCAGACAGTCCGGTTTGGCCAGTTTCATCCGTTCTTCGTTGACCCCGTAAATCCGGGCGTATTCCCGGGGAGTGGGGAACATGGCCTTGTCCTGGCGTTCCAGCTGGATCCGCAGCACATCCACCACATCCGCCCCTTCAATGGCGTCTTCCACCCGTTTGTGCACCGTGACCCCCAGTTCCTGGATGTCGTGAGGAATCAGGGTCATGGGACCGGCCACATGGACATCCGCTCCCAGCTTGGTCCAGGCCGCAATGTTGCTCCGGGCCACCCGGCTGTAAAGGATATCCCCGATAATGGCCATTTTCAGGCCCTTGAACTGTTTCCCATGTTCCAGGATGGTGAACATGTCCAGGAGACCCTGGGTGGGATGGGCATGGGCCCCGTCCCCGGCGTTGATCACAATGGGGGCTGCAATGTCCGCTGCGTACTTGGCTGCCCCTTCCACCGGGTGACGCATGACAATGGCATCACAGGCCATGGACTGCATGGTCAGGATGGTGTCCTTCAGGCATTCCCCTTTTTTCACACTGGAAGTGCCGGTGCTCAGGTTGATTACGTCCGCCCCCAGATACTTCCCGGCCAGCTCGAAAGAGCTGCGGGTACGGGTGCTGTTTTCATAGAACAGGTTCACAATGGATTTGCCCCGGAGAGACGGGAGCTTCTTGATGTCCCGTTTCATGACCTTCTTCATCTCCGCCGCCGTTCGCATGATCAGATCGTACTCTTCCACGGACAGGGAGGAAAGATCCAGGATATCCCGTCCGGACAGGCTGACTGCCGCCTTTGTCATGTTGTAGCCTCCTATAATAAACTGCAGGTTGAAAAAATAAGCCTTCTCGTCCTAAGACAAGAAGGCTTCTAATAACTGCTTCTGGATAAAAGTCCCTTTCTTAGTCTCACAGGACTAGGTTAAAAGGTGATTCTTTGAAGTTTTTTCTAGTGTAGCACGGGGGAAAAGAAAAGTCAAGGCGGGAGAAAAATCACACCCGGCCCCTCCGGGCCTGTCAAAAGTCAGACGTCAGTTTTTCCGGTTCAAGTAAGCAATGACCTTGGGCGACAGTTCCACCCGCAGGGTCCCCAGGGCGTAGCACCCCAGTTCATAGGGCCGGTAGATCAGGGCGATTTTTCCTCCGCCCTCCAGGAAATAATTGTCGCTGATCTTCAGCTTGTCCCACATGAAAGAATCATTGGCAAAGGTCTTGCTCAGCGGCACCGGCTCATTTCGGCTGTTGTAAATGGGCTGGGACAGGATCAGGCTCTTGTCCGTCGTACTGATCCGGACAAAATAAGGAAGAGGCAGCTTCTCCCCTGTCACCTTGCTGTAAGTCAGCCCCCGGGTATTGGTGTACCCATGGGCCGCCCCCTGGCTGTACCGGAAATCCGCCAGCGTGAGAGAAAGCAGCGTCCCGTCCTCATACTGCACCTGGTAAGAAAACCTCCCCCGGGTGAATTTTCCGGCCGCATAATCATCCCGGAACCCGGCTATATATTGGTAGATATCCGAATTGATCCGGTCCTGGGCCTCCTGATTGCGGTCCACATACACAATGGGGTAGCTCATCTTGTAATTGGCCTCGTCCGCCACATGCTTCTCCACGCTGGCCTCCCCCATCCCCAAAGGCAAAGCCAGCAAACCCGCCAACACAATCCAAGTCAGAAATTTCCCACTCTTTTTCATGATCAATGCCCCCATTTCAGGATAAACACTCACATACCACTTCGTCCATACCATTATTCTACCATAATATATGCCAGTAGGACGGTGAAAAGCAGCCAGCCGCTTTTCAGTCTCACGCCTTTGCCACCGACAAAAATGCCGCCAGAGCCGTCCGTTCCCCCCCTGGACCCCGTCCATCCGATTGAAAAATGCCGTCTCCGCCGGACTGATGACAACAACGATATTCTCCGCCTAATCAACGACAACCTCCTCCAATCGGTCGAACAAACAACATCCGATCCCAACGCGGTAGGGGTGCGCCGCAGGCACACCCTTCCCGGCCTCCTGGCTGTTTTAATCCGACTGAGATTGGCGATTTTAACCCGACTTCAAGAAGTAACCTGGTTTCATAACCACTTAGCCACCTAACCATTCAATCACTTTTCACACCCTATAAACTGATATTGATTAAACCTGCAATTCCAAAATATATATAAATAGTTCCCGATTACTCTTTGAAGTACCAGCCGTTCATCCCCGCATACGCGGGGTACACGGATAACAACGATGTTTTCCTCCATGTGTATATCGTACACCTCAAAATCTCCAAAATTTGCGGTCAGAAAATAGGTTAACCTCAAAAATTGCAATTTTTAAGGCTTGATAACTATCTTTACATTCATATTATAATGGCATCGTCCATAAACAACAATACAGACGCAGATGTCTCCCTTGTCCCTTTCTCTCCGTTCCCGTAGGGGCGGCAGGCCCGGCCGCCCGCATTTGTAAGCACCTCCTCACGCTCAACGTCTCCCGTCTCACGCCAAAGGATGCCAGATGCCGGGCATCTGCCTTTGAACACAAAAAAACGGAGGCCGGGAAGGGCTCCCCTCAGGGAAGCCCCTACGCCGTCTCCGTCGAGCTGATGACAACAACGCTTATTCTCCGCCTGGTCAACGACAACTTCCTCCAAATTGGTTGAACAAACAACATCCGATCCCAACGCCGTAGGGGTGCGCCGCAGGCACACCCTTCCCGGCCTATCGGAGGGCAAAAAAAGTACAGAAAACAGAATGCAGAACAGCCTGATAACGTATTTAGTATAGTTGTCTTCTATATTGATAGAAATTTAAATAACTGATAAACTCCAAAGAAATACCTTTATCATAATTTAATCCACGTCCCCATACGTTGTAATTCCCTGCTGATTATTGGTTTAGTATAATTCAGTGACTTCATGGGCATCCATTGGTTCTGTTGTAGTTCCCTGCTGATTATTGGTTTGGTATAATTGAGGCTAGTGTCATGATTAATCATCGAGAGTTGTAGTTCCCTGCTGATTATTGGTTTGGTATAATACAGCTGGTTGTAGTAGCCGTACCCCTTGAGTTGTAGTTCCCTGCTGATTATTGGTTTGGTATAATACTCATCAGTGCCACTACCCTGTGCAATCAGTTGTAGTTCCCTGCTGATTATTGGTTTGGTATAATCACCAGGGCTTTTGGTATCATCCACCGTAAGTTGTAGTTCCCTGCTGATTATTGGTTTGGTATAATTGGAGAAAAAATCGAAGCGGTCATCCATGAGTTGTAGTTCCCTGCTGATTATTGGTTTGGTATAATTCAACCGACTGTACTCAATGTTCAGTCAAAGTTGTAGTTCCCTGCTGATTATTGGTTTGGTATAATAGTTTATACGGATTTCACCCACCAGATGAGGTTGTAGTTCCCTGCTGATTATTGGTTTGGTATAATATAGACCGCGTTGTAGACTTTGGTGGCGG
This sequence comes from Acidaminococcus sp., assembly GCF_057597765.1. Taxonomy (NCBI): domain Bacteria; kingdom Bacillati; phylum Bacillota; class Negativicutes; order Acidaminococcales; family Acidaminococcaceae; genus Acidaminococcus; species Acidaminococcus sp. Next base: position 31,905 of record NZ_DBMBXK010000015.1, read on the forward strand.
TGTTGTAGTTCCCTGCTGATTATTGGTTTGGTATAATATGGGACTACGGACACCACCTTCACCTTCAGTTGTAGTTCCCTGCTGATTATTGGTTTGGTATAATAATTCTTGAGAACGGACCCGGTAAACCTGAGTTGTAGTTCCCTGCTGATTATTGGTTTGGTATAATCATGATCACCATAGATGATGCGCTGAATATGTTGTAGTTCCCTGCTGATTATTGGTTTGGTATAATCGGCGACAGCTGGGACGGCTACAACGGAGAGTTGTAGTTCCCTGCTGATTATTGGTTTGGTATAATAAAAAGGAAAAAATGGGTTTTAGCGCAATAGTTGTAGTTCCCTGCTGATTATTGGTTTGGTATAATGGGAAGTGGGGAACATGATGGACCGGTACAGTTGTAGTTCCCTGCTGATTATTGGTTTGGTATAATCTGCTGGGGGCCATGGGCCGCATGAAGGTCGTTGTAGTTCCCTGCTGATTATTGGTTTGGTATAATCTATAATGAACATGATATTCGTCAATTTGGGTTGTAGTTCCCTGCTGATTATTGGTTTGGTATAATCTTTTTCATGTAAAATGCCGTACCCGCAGCGTTGTAGTTCCCTGCTGATTATTGGTTTGGTATAATTGTAATCAGCAAAAGCCCTTGTGTCATCTGGCACAAGGGCTTTTCACTTTTTTCAAAAACTCCTGTAAAAAAGAATTTTTGAAGCCTTATTCGGTTGTTTTCAAAAAACGGAAACATGCTCTGTATCATAGGCCTTTTCTTCGGGCAGATATCGTCCCACCAGCACATCAATCGCTTCATACTGTTTTTCCGTCAGAACAACCATTCTGACGGACCCATTATCCGGCAGCGCACCCATCAGGCGCTGCCGATGCTTTTCTACGGCATCCGGCCCGTTGCAGATCCGTGCATAAACGGAATACTGCAGCATATAATACCCATCTTTCAAAAGAAAGTGGCGGAATTTTGAAGCCACGTGCCGTTGATATTTTGTCTTTACCGGGATATCAAAAAGTACAAGTATACGCATAAATTTATTCATATTGATGCTGTCTCAGCTGAACCAGTTCAGGAATCATCAGTTCTTTCCCTTCCTGCTGGCAGATCCGCATAAAACTCTGGATCATCCGTTCTGCGCCATAATTCAAGCTGTGTATTTGACCCCCTGAAAGCACGTCCACTCCTAACAGATTCACCAGCGCGTGCTTCAGATCCGGTGTCAGATTATCATCCCCTGTCATGTGGTTCAACACAAACAAATCAACAACCGGCCGCAGCGGCTCCATAAAATCATCCGCCAGGTTAAAGCTGTTGTACTTATTGCAGTGATGGATTCCCTTGATAACCATGAATCCATACCCTGTAAGCAGCCTGGCAATCAGCCCCCGCATAATGGCATACCCGTAATTCAGTCCATTGTTTCTTCTATCATCTCCTGTTCTGGTAAACTTTTCCCCAAAGGCCCTGCGGAAATAGTACCGGGCAGCAGTTGCCTCCACATTGTGGATGTCCCCACTGGTTACTGTTTTGGCCAGTTCCATCAGGTAATGGTTTCCTTCTTCATCCCCTCTTTCCTTCAGGCAGCGGCCCTGATTCTGGATTTTGGCCATCACAATCTGCTTCCAGACCTGTTTTGTCTGGGGAACAGATAGCTGCTCCTGTTTTTCGATAACCACAGCATTGGTGGAATTTTGATAAAAGGGCAATACCACTGCACTGGGAATATGCTGTTTGTCGCACAGATAAACCGTCACATTATTGGATACCAGTTGTCCCAAAGCCGCAAGACTGATTCGACTCTGCTGGTTTTCCAAAACAATGGCACTGATATCTTCAATGGGTACTTTGTTGTTATTCTCATTGAGGATAATCAGCTGGTCTTCTCTGCAGGATAAAGTAGCAGCAGAAGCAATCACAATATTGCGATATCCCATTGATCAAAACCTTTCTCATTCATCATCGAGCTTTCTGCTGAATAGTAAACTTTTGACGGACTTCTTTTTTTACAGGATGAACCTCTCCCAGCACATCTACCTGATATTTTTTTATTGATTTTAACGTTTTCACCCCCAAGCTCAATTTCTGATAACAATTATCGTTGGTAATAACTTTAATTGATCCATTAGCAATGCCCGTCTTTACATAATATGCAAAAATTTGATTGCTTTTAATTTCTTTTAACAAATCACTGTCTGGATTTACTAGTGAAAACGAAATCTCTTTTTCGGCCTCAATTTTAATCAGGTCATTGGGATACAAAGAAAAGAGAAAATCTTTCTCATCCATAATTTTCCAGTTTTGATATGGTTTACCAGGTGTTACTGCTCTCTGCGGTAATTCCGCTTTTACTGTATCCGCTACATAAACAGGCACTAGGTAGTATCCTTCCCCCTCCACCTTAAACACATCCACACGGACCATACTGTCGTTTTCCGCAACTCCAGTCTTCCCTTCCACAGGAACTGCCAAAGTCGCTTTTGCCTGGATTTTTACCTTTTTAACCAACGGACCTTGGGAGCCATCTGCTTTAGGCTTATAAAACGGTTCTTGAAATGCATCTTTGCCGTCACCCTTAAAGTCTTCCAGTCGTGTTTTCAATGCCTCATACAGAAGCCGATCGCTATCCGGATTATAATAATCCGTAATTTCTCCATCCTTTCCCAGTTTCAAACTGTTCAGCGGCACTTTCGAGACCGTAATTCCATCCGCAATATGTCTGGCACTGCGGATAGTGTCTTTATGGGCAGCTCCTGTCACCTTTCTTCTAGGCATACGGGAAACAAAAATCGGCTTGATGTCATTCAAATCCTTGTTCATATAAAAGGTCAAACCAGCCAATTCCCGTTCCGGGTGCGGAGAACAGCGAGCCTCCAACTCCTGGCGGAATCCCTCCCATGGAAGCGGAAATCCTTTCAGTACTTCCCCAGTAGATTCATTTACCAGACGGCTTCCCCGTTCATCCACATCATACGTGTTTTCTCTTTCTTCCGAATAAAGCGTCAGATCACGGATCATCTTATCGGTGGTGCAGGCAATGACTACCGCATCCACAGCATGGTGCTTGTCCCCATTGGCCCGAATCTTACGGATACCCCAGCGTTTCCGCAAATAGGAAGTAATCATTCCATTGACAGCCAATACCCGTTTCTTTTTCCCTGTTTCAGAAGGGGCAAATTCCAGATGGTCCCGAATGAAATTATACATAAACCGGGAAATATATTTCGTGTCACTCAGATTCCGTTCCTTAAAGCCGGACATTTCTTCTTCCGTCATTTTTTCTTTCAACAGCCTTTGCCGTTTCCGATAATCCCGGACATTGTTGCCAACCCATACTTTGAACCTGTCTGCCGTATCCTGCCCATATTTCTTTAGAAGATATTGATAGGGCAAACGGTTTCCCTTATCCCGGTTTTCTGAAGAAAACACCAGAACCTTGTTTTTATAGCTGTCATCAAAGCTGATGCTGTAGGGAACGATATGATCGATATCCACATATCCGGTTTCAAACAGCCGCTCTGGCGCTATAGATTTTTGAGAATAAGGACTCTTCCCATCCTGTTCCTTCCACAATTTCCATTTCATAAGATCCATACCTGAGGGATTCAATCTTTGATAATTCTCTTTAATTTCCTGCATCAACCTGTCATTTCGGCTCTGATTGGCTTCGTTATCATCTTTAATTTTCTTCCGTTCCTGAAAATCTTTGGCCATTTCTCGAGCCAGTTCCACATTGACATACAAGGGACTGCTTCCCTGCTTCCGGATAATGGCATTGACCACTTTGATGGTCTGGCCGATGGCACGGCGTACCACTGGATTGGTTATATCTTCCAGTTCCGGTGCATTGGCCGGCAGCAGGAACGTTTTATCCTCTTGATGGGCCCGAAAATCATATCCGGCCGCTTCGCAGGCTTTATCATAGGTCATACCCTGTTCCAGAAAAGGTGTGATCTTTCGGATCGCCTTCAATGACAAATGGGAGAACTTGCTGGCACCGTTCAGTTCCAACAGAGCTTCTATGGCTTTGGGTTCGATTCGCAGCTTTCCCAGTTCCTTCCGCCGGGCATCATCCCCTTTATAAAAAGCAAGAATCTGACCAATTTTGTCCAACTCATCCAAAGTATATTCCTTAATATCAATCTGAGCTTTTGATTTCAGGATTTTCCGCATCTGATGATAGAACGGCAGGAAATTGAATTTGGCTTTTTTCTCAGTATCCTCACGAGGTTCTTTGGTACTGTAAGAAACACCCTGGAACCGATATTCCGGAGAGATCTGCAGTGTTTCCCGGATTTTTCCAAAACGCAGGTCTGCTTTGTCTTTTGCCAGCGCAATGACTTTTTCCCGTTCTTCTTCATCCAGTCCCCGGTTGTCTTTAGCAGAGCTCAAACGCAAATGGTTCACTTTCTGCAGAAGATTGAAATATTCAAAAGAATAACAGACTTTGGGAGCTCTCTTCTCCGCAGGTTCCCCATTGCTTCCATCTTCAAAAGTACAGGTCCCTACCTTGTTCAGAATCTGATTTCCCCCGTAATGGCTGTTTCCTCCAGGTCCCTCATCAAATTGTCTCTGGCTCAGCAGGATGGAAAGATAGGAATTCTGAAAATCTTTATTCAGCTTGCTGTTCCCCAGCTTTTCCTGAGTTTCCAGGATTTTGCGTGCTTCCTCTTCCACCATGCTGCGGTCTACCGTATTGAGATAATTTCCGCCTCGGTTCCGCTTATATTCTGCGTAGCGGGAATCTTTGAAGAACATTTCTCCTACCGTCCGATAGCGGTTTTCTTCCATGGTTTCCTGATTCAGACTGATGGCCTTTTTTAGTTCCCCTGCTTCTGCACTTTTGGATTCAGCTTTCCGATTGCTTTTAAATCCCCGGCGATGGGCCAGATGCAGCAGGACTCGTGCCACCTCTTCATCCGTCAGCCGTTCATCCAGAGCCTTAACACGGAGAGCATATACATCTTCCAAATTTCCGTCATACAGATGATACAGTTGTTCTTCCGTCAACAGTCCATCATTGATAAAGAGATTCCGCATCCGTTCCATACGATGTCTGCGCCGGCGCAGACGGCGACGCATACTTCTGGCTTCTCTTCTGGGCAAAGCAAGAGAAGCCCCGGTTTTAGGCTGTTCTGCTGCATCAAAAATCCGGCTGCCCAAATCCATAATTCCCCAGGGATTTTCTTCATGATCCAGAGCCAGCACGGCCCACCCCACCGATCCGATACCGATATCCAGTCCAATGCCATACGCCATAACCCTTCCCGCCTTCCTTCAATTTTTTTCCAATAAAGAGATAACGCCTTGCCGAATGGCAAGGCGTTAGAGCTCCTCGGTGTGTTACCTTATCATAGTAACCCACTGATCATTGGTTTGGTATAACCGAATTTATTATAACGCACTTACCATATAAAGTAAAGAACATTATGAATATTTTATCATATTTTGCTTTTTTCTTCACTCAAAGACTGTTTATCCTTAATTGAACCTTTTCTCCTTCTACTATACCACATTCCCTGTGTAAAAAAACTCCCAGTAAAGAAATTCTCCCAACACAAAAAGCCGGAGGCCGGGACGGGCTCCCCTCCGGGAAGCCCCTACGCCGTCTCCGTCGAACTGAGGATAACAACGATATTCTCTGCTTGGTCAACGTCATTGCAGGGTACCGGCCGTTTAGCCGGCCCACATTCGTCGGTTCAACGATATCTCCGTCCGCTCGGTCGACCAAACAACATCCGACCCCAACGCTGTAGGGGTGCGCCGCAGGCACACCCTTCCCGGCCTCCTGGTCAGGCAGACCCAATTATCCTTAAAGTGTAGAGATGGTCAGCCCGCTTAGGAAATATCCTGTTTGCCTCCGGCAAAATGTCGCCAGAACCACCCATTTATCCGGTTGCCCTGCCAGTGGAGGCACTGGATCAAAGTCAGCGGACCAGTTCCAGCGAAATATTCCCCTTTCCCAATAATATGTCTTTGGATCGATGGAAAAGCAGCCAACCGTTCTTCCATCTCACACAAGGTAGCTCACGCTAAAGGGACCCGGCCCCAAGCCATGGCCACTCCATAGCGGCACACATGTCCCCGTACGCACAGGGTACGCCCAATTACTTCTCGGCTGTCTCTTCTGGCTCTTCCAGCCGTTTGTAAAACTTCTCATAACTTTTCCTTGCTTCTTTTGTGGCCTTATCAGTGAGCTTGTATTTGCCCTCATACACATCATAGGTATACCTCTCTGGATTTTCCAGAAACAGCGGCCGATTGTCAAAAATCATTACTTTATCTTTCCTTTCTGCTTTAACCATTTGGTCATAGCCTTGCCCAGATCAGATTCATCCCCGCATGCGCGGGGCCACCCAGTAAAGAAATAATCTCCAAATACAAAAAAACGGAGGCCGGGAAGGGCTCCCCTCCGGGAAGCCCCTACACCGTCTCCGTCGAACTGATGACAACAATGCTATTCTCCGCCATGTGTATATCATACACCTCAAAATCCCCAAAATTTGCGGTCAAAAAATAGGTTAACCTCAAAAATCGTGATTTTCGAGGTTTGGCATTTCTTCTCATGTTTATATTATAAAGGTATCGCCTATAAATAACAATACAGATGCAGGCCGCCCGCATCTGCAAACGCCGTCTCGCGCCAAAGGATACCAGATGCCGGGCATCTGCTTTTGAACATAAAAAACCGGAGGCCGGGATGGGCTCCCCTCCGGGAAGCCCCTACGCCGTCTCCGTCGAACTGATGATAACAACGATATTCTCCGTCTGGTGAATGTCACTGCAGGGCGCGGTCCACACGGGCCGCCCGCCTTCGTCGGTTCAACGACATCCCCGTCCGCTCGGTCGAACAAACAACATCCGATTCCAACGCTGTAGGGTGCGCGCCGCAGGCACGCCCTTCCCGGCCACGGGCTGTTTTAATCCGGCTAGGGTTGGCGTTTTTTAACCGACTCTGACACAGGGAACTGAGCTCATAAGCAATTGGCCACTTAATCACTTTACCACTCAGCCACCTAACCATCTTACCGGAACCCTTAGGCTGCTTATTGATCTATGATTACAGTGGCTCACTTTCGATGATATTCACAACTGGGTTTTAATAAGCTCCCTCAACTACTCCCTAAATCCCGGACCCAAATCATCTCTTCTCAAGCCAAATTCCACCACAGCCTTCAAATATCCTAATTTATCCCCCGTATCATACCGTTTCCCCTGAAAATTGTACGCATATACATGCCCCATATGAGCCATGACCCGCAGGGCATCTGTCAGCTGGATTTCCCCGCCTTTCCCCGGCCGGGTCTCTTCCAGGATCTCGAACACTTCCGGGGTAATCACATACCGCCCCAGAGCCGCAAAACGGCTGGGGGCTTCTTCCATTTTGGGTTTCTCCACCATATCCTGTACTTTCAGCAGGAATATACTGAATGGTAGGCTTATCCACAATAGGCAGCATTTCCTTGGGCATGGCTTTGGTTTCCGGCAGAAACCGGGTACCAAAACCAGCAGCGGGGATTATGGCCTTACGGATTTTTTGCATGAGGAAGCTCCTTTTCGGCATAAATTTATGACTTTAGACTTCATCTGTTGATTATAACGTATAGTGTTAAATATAGCTATCATAATTTACACTGTTAGAGCCCGTCTGAAATCGCCAAATAGAGCCCAGCTGAATTAGCCAAATTCAGCCCAATTGAAATCGCCATTCTTAAATATGTGGTACGATCAACAACTTAGAATACACTTCGGCCTAGGGC
>NZ_DBMBXK010000016.1:0-37804 GCF_057597765.1 Acidaminococcus sp.
TTTTTAACCTGGTTGTCATCCAGGTGACTCGATCTCATCACTAAAAGTGACTTGACCCGCACATCTGTCAACAATATTCAGTTTTCAGGGTTCCAACCTCGTCGCTCATCGGCGACTTGATTATAATATCATGGGATTATATTTTTGTCAACAGGATTTCTAAAAAAAGTGAAAAGGGATTGGCAGGATATACTCTGCCAATCCCTTCCATCGGCCGCTGACCATTGACAGCTGACCGCTGACAATCCAGTTACTTTTTCTCCACCTGGAATTTGAAGTTGTCGATTACAGGCCGGTGGTCTGCACCGCCTTCTTTCACATCTTCCGTCAGGAGAGCCTGGACGATAATGGCCATTTCCAGCCGTTTCTTCTGGATCTTGCACCCATAAGCATAGGGCTTTTCAATGGTCCCGTTGACCAGATCCGCATTGGCATGGCAGCCGCCGCTGCAGAAGAACCGGGCCCAGCAGGTCCGGCAGTCTTCCTTCTTCATCACATGCATGTGACGGAAGTACTGGACCATATCCTTCTTCACGATGCCTGTATCCAGGGTACCCATTTTGTATTTTTCCCGTCCCACGAACTGGTGGCAGGGGTAAATGTCCCCTTCCGGAGTAATGGCAAAATATTCATGACCGGCCCCGCAGCCTGCCAGCCGTTTGGCCACACAGGGCCCGTTGTCCAGAGCCACGTTGAAATGGAAGAAGTCAAAAGGCACTCCTGCCCGCTTCTTTTCCAGATAGGCCCGGGCCAGTTTTTCGTATTCTTTGTCCAGGGTAGACCAGTCTTCTTCTGTCAGCACCCAGGGTTCCGTGGTGCCCACTACCGGTTCCATGGAAATCTCAGATCCCACATCCAGCATAGCCAGCACGTCATCGCAGAAATGGGTGTTGTAATGGGTATAGGTCCCCCGCAGATAGTAGTTCTTCCCATGGCGGGATTCGATGACTTTTTTGAAGCCCTTCACCGCCGCATCATAGGACCCCACATGGCCGGGATAAGGCCGCATGTGATCATGGGTCTTTTTGCTGCCGTCCAGGGACAGGACCAGCATCACCCGGTTGTCGTTGAGATACTTGACGATCTCATCGGTAAGCAGGGTGCCGTTGGTGGTCAGGGTCAGTTTGATGTTCTTCCCGGTTTCCTGTTCCCGCTGGCGCACATAGTCCACAATGTATTTCACCACAGGCATGTTCATCAGAGGTTCCCCGCCGAACAGGTCCAGTTCCAGGTTGTGCCGCTGTTTGCTGCCGGCAATGGCAAATTCAATGGCCTTCCGGGCCACTTCCTTGCTCATGAGAGCCCGGTGGCCCCCAAAGTCTCCGGTGTCTGCAAAGCAGTAGCCGCAGCGCAGGTTGCAGTCGTGGGCCACATGGAGGCACAGAGATTTCAGCACCGGTTCATCAGAAAAGGTATCCGGCACCGGGAAATCCGGAGAAAACAGCAGACCGGCCTTCTGCAGGTCCTGGAGTTCCTCCAGGGCTTCGGCCACGTCTTCCGCCGGGTATTTGCCGGCAAAATGGGCTTTGGTTTCTTCCGGATTGGTGCCGTCGTAAAAGCCCAGCAGGTCATAAATCATGGCGTCGATGATATGCACGGCGCCGCTGTTCACGTCAAGGACCACATAATTGTCGTCCAGATGCATTCTATGGATCAGCAAGTTTCTATCCGCCCTTCTTATATTGCTTGTTTGGTACAAGAAAATAGCTCCCTGCGCATGCAGGGAGCTTCCGCGCATAATGGAATTATGCTTTTTCGCAAACCTGGTTGCCTACCGTGCAGGAAGTTTTGCAGGCAGACTGGCAGGATGCCGGGCATTCGCCGCAGCCGCCGGTTCTCAGGGTTTTCTTCAGCATTTCTTTATTCACAGTCTTGATTCTCTTTGCCATCATCGATTCCTCCCTATCTTCATGTTTATAATTCATTGTATCTGTTTTTCTGAAAGAACGCAAGTCTTTCAACCGTTTCTATCTTTCTTACAGATGGAATTTCGCCTTCAGTTCATAATACTTGTGGATGATCCAGTCTGTATTCACCCCTGTCTGATCAATATAGCTCTGGATCTGAGCCCGTTTCAAATCATATTGGAAGCATCCCAGGTTCTCCGGTTTGTTCTGGAACACGTTCACCCGGTGCAGCCGCATCAGATCGGTCTTGTCCGTATTCACCCCCACACGGCCGTCCACCCCGGCAATGTACCCGGCTTTTTTCACCTGGGCTGCAATGGCATCGCTGGCGGACCCGTTGGGATAAGAGAAGGTGAGTCCTTCCGGGGGATTGTAGATGCCCCGCATGTGTTCCATGGAGCTGGTCAGTTCATAGTCGATCTGTTCCGGTGTCATGGACTGGAGAGGCTTGTGGTTGAAGGTATGGGACCCCAGGGCCCACCCGTATTTCAGCAGTTCATGTTCCTGGTGCCAGTCCAGATATCCGGGCCAGCCTTCATACTTCACGGCCATGTACATGTTCCCCACAAAGCCGTATTTTTTCAGGATAGGGGCAGCGTAAGTCAGGTTGTCCAGATACCCGTCATCAAAGATCAGCACACATTCCTTGTGGAACTTCCGTCCTTCCTTCCGGCCCTTCACGTATTCCGCCAGGGTCATGGTCTTCCAGCCCTGTTCCTTCAGATATTTCATCTGTTCGTCAAACTGTTCCGGAGGCATGGTATACGGGTCGTCATGGCCCGGTTCCACCCGGTGGTAGGCAAAAATCGGCACGGTCTCTTCACAGAACCGGGGAAAATCCTGCTTCACATAAACATATCCCCCGTATCCCAGGCCGCACAAAGCCGCTACAATGGCCAAAAAAATAATCAGTTTCTTCATTGCTCCCCATCCTTCAATTTCTCTGCAATCTGTTCCAATTTCTTCAACCGGTGATTGAATCCGGATTTGCCCACATTGTCTTCCGTCAGGGCCGCCAGTTCCCCCACGGACAGATCCTGGTGATCCTTCCGGAGACGGGCCGCCTCCTGGAGAGGTTCCGGCAGGGTGCTCAGCCCCACCGTTTCTTCAATGACCCGGATGGCGTTCAGCTGCCGCACCGCCGCCTGGACCACCTTGTTCAGGTTGGCAGTTTCGCAGTTCACCTGCCGGTTCACCTTGTTCCGCATATCCTTCAGGACCCGGACATTTTCAAATTCCAGGTAGGAATTGCTGGCCCCGATCAGGGATAGGAACCCGGCAATGGCATTGCCTTCCTTCAGATACACGATGTAGGAATTCTTCCGGTCCACGATCCGGGCAGGCAGGCTGAAGCCCTTCATGATTTTCTGGATGAACTGGCCCATTTCCAGGCTGTCACAGATCAGTTCCAGATGATAGTCGCTGATGGGCTTGTTCACCGATCCCCCGGCCAGGAATACCCCCCGAAGGAAGGCCCGCTTCTCTCCTTCCTTTTTCAGCAGGGCGCTGCCTGCCTCTTCCAGAGGGGACAGGAGATGGAGCCGGCTGAGAGCCGTCCTTGCTTCGTCAGAAGGGATCACATGGACCTGATACCGGTTGTTTTTCTTCAGCCGTCGGCTCCGGGTAACGATCACTTCCGTCTGGACCGGAAAATTGTTTTTCAGCAGCCGGAGCACCCGCCGGGCCAGGGCGGCGTTTTCCGTGGTGAAGTGGATGCCCACCTTCCGGCCGCTGAGGGAAACTGCCCCGCTGATCCGCAGCAGCCCGAACAGCTCCGCTTGTTCACAGTCGTGGTTTTCTCCTTCTGACCGTGCAATTTCGTTTTTCACATCATGGGAAAAAGACATGGTCAGTTCTCCTTTTTGGCATTTTTCCGCAGTTCCTGCATGGTCTGCCGGGCAAAGAAGTAGTCGAAAAACCGGATTCCCTTGCCGAACAGCTTCAGCCGGTAGATCAGGGCGATGATGGTCTTGGCCAGCTTCAAAGGATTGTGCCGGACCAGGTCGCTGTCATTCAGCAGCTTGGCAGGCACACAGTCGATGCCCAGCTTTTCGATTTTCTCCACATCGGGAGACACCGGCATGGCCCCTTCTTTTTCGTACTTGGCCAAAATCTCCGGAGAGGCCTTCTGCTCGTTGACCACAACATAATCCAGGCACTGGCAGCCCATGTGCCTGATCAGGGCCTGGACATGCTCATAGGCCCCGTAGCCGTCGGTTTCCCCAGGCTGGGTCATCACATTGCACACGTAGATTTTCACGGCCTTGGACCGGATCACCGCATCCCGGATCCCGGGGACGATAAGGCTGGCCAGGACGCTGGTGTACAGACTGCCGGGCCCCAGGATGATGGCATCCGCCTTCATGATGGCATCCACCGCCCGCTGGGAGGCCCGGGGATTTTCCGGTTCCGTCATCAGCCGGACGATTTTGTGGGGAGAAGCGGTAATGGAGCTTTCCCCCACCACGGTACTGCCGTCGTCCATCTTTGCCTTCAGCTGGATGTTGTCCGTGGTGTTGGGCCATACATGGCCCCGCACTTTCAGGATCTCACAGGTAGCGGCAATGCCTTTTTCCATGTCCCCGCCTTCCACATCGCTCATGGCGGCGATGAACAGGTTCCCCAGATTGTGGCCGCTGAGGGCGCTGCTTTTGAACCGGTACTGCATGACTTTTTCCATCAGCGGTTCCGTATCAGACAACGCCACCAGGCAGTTCCGCATATCACCGGGAGGCAGGATCCCCAGTTCCTTCCGCAGCCGGCCGGATGATCCCCCGTCGTCGGCCGTGGTCACTACCGCCGTACAGTTGTTGGTGATCAGTTTGATACCCCGGAGCAGCACGGACAGCCCGGTGCCCCCGCCGATGACCACCACGCTGGGGCCCTTGTCCAGCTTCTGCTGGGTAAAAATCAGTTCCCGGAGGGATTCCTTTTCCCCCGGCATCACTGCATTGATGATGGTCTTCACCACATGGGTGGCCCCCAGAAGCATAAAGAGGATGCCCAGGCCTACATTGAAAGCCCCCAGGGCCGTAATGGTGGACTGGTAGTATTCGCCTCCCACAGAATTGATGAACTTCAGTACCAAGGCTTCCAACAGCCCCACGAACTGATAGTTGAAGATTAAAGTGACTCCCACACAGGCCAGCACCGCGCCCAGCGCAAAAAGGAACAGCCAGCGCTTCAGGTTCAGCCCCGGGTACAACCACTTAATCCATTTCATACGCATTCACCTATTTCTTTATTAAATCCCGATGGATGACCTGCACCCCATAGCCGCATTTTTCAATGAACCGGCCCAGAGCGTTGGCTATGAACACACTCCGGTGCCGACCCCCTGTGCAGCCCACGCCGATCATCAGCTGGCTCTTCCCTTCCTGGACATACTGGGGCAGCAGGAACTGGATCAGCCCGAACAGCTTCTCCTCAAAATCCCCGGTCACCGGTTTTTCCTGGATGTAATCCATCACCGGCTGGTCGTTGCCGCAGAGATTCTTCAGCTCCGGAATATAGAAGGGATTGGGCAGGAACCGCACATCAAAGACCATGTCGCAGTCCAGAGGAATGCCGTATTTGAATCCGAAGGACTGGACCACGATGTTCATGGGGGGCAGTTCCCCTCCCTTGCCGAAAAGCTGGACGATTTTACTGCGCAGTTCCTTGGTGCTGGTCTTGGACGTATCGATGATGGTAGTGGCCCGCTGGCGGATCTGGCTGAGGATATCCCGTTCCCGGGCAATGTCCGCACTCAGTCCGTTGCGCCCTGCCAGAGGATGGCGCCGGCGGGTTTCCTTGTACCGCCGGATCAGGGTGGCATCATCCGCATCCAGGAAGACCAGTTCATAAGGCACGCTGCTCTGGTTCAGCTGGTCCAGGACCTGGTTCAGATCCTTGAAGAATTTCCCTCCCCGGATATCCACCACCAGTGCCAGCTGGGCCCCTCCGTTCTTGTTCTGGAGGCACAGTTCAATGAATTTGGGAATAAAAGTAGGGGGAAGATTGTCCACGCAAAAATAGCCCAGATCTTCCAGGGTCCGCATTACCTGCGTCTTCCCCGCACCGGACATCCCGGTTATCAGCAACGTTCTCGCCATTTCCATCCACACCCCCTGCAAAGTTTTCAATGTTTTTATTATACAATGGAAAAAAAGTCCGTGTAAAGTCTTCCCCGGTTCTTTATACCGGTACCTCCACCTGTTCAGTCATCACCGTCCGAAGGATCCGGGCCACCCCGTTCCGGGTATTGGGCGACGTCACCACCCGGGCCGCCTGGCGCACCGGATCGCTGGCGTTCCCCATGGCCACTCCCAGGCCGGCGTGGGTGATCATGTCCAGATCATTGTCCGAATCCCCCACACAGAGGATTTCCTCTCCTTTGATCCCTTCCCGGGCTGCCAGAGCCTGGAGGGCATGCCATTTGTTGGTAGCGGGAGCAGTGACTTCCAGGAATCCTTTGGAAGAGCTGACGATTTTGATCTTCCCGGCATATTTCTCTTCCAGTTCCGGCCGCAGGGTCTTCACCTGGTCAGAAAGCACCAGCAGTTTGTGGGGAGCCTGGGACAGGTGATGGATTTCTTCCGTTTTCACTTCATAGGGCACCCGGGAAAAATGGGAATAGAACCGGGCTTCCTCACAGTCCCGAGGCACCCACAGATGGTCATCCACATAGGCCTGGATATAGATTCCCCGGCCCAGGCAGTCATCCAGAAGAGGCTGGGCCACTTCCAGAGGCAGGGGCCAGGCTCCCAGGGTCTCTCCAGTCCGGGGATCCCGGATCAGAGCCCCGTTGTAGACCACCAGAGGACGGGTAATGCCCAGTTCCCGGGCATAGGGCAGGGCCGACCGGTACATCCGTCCCGTGGCCAGGGTCACGAAATAGCCGGCAGCTACCGCGTCTTTTACCGCCGCCGCATCTTCCGGGGCAATGTTCTTTTCTTCATCCAGCAGAGTGCCATCCAGATCCATGGCAATCATTTTCAGGGACATGGGTTTCCTCCTTCTCGTTTTCCCAACAAAAAAAGGCTGCCGCTGGAATGCGACAGCCTTTCTGGCTTTTTAGGCTTCTTCGGAGAACTGGTCTTTGCCTACGCCGCAGATGGGGCAGACCCAATCTTCCGGCAGGTCTTCGAATTTGGTGCCGGGAGCAATATTGTGTTCCGGATCACCGGCAGCTTCATCATATACATAACCGCAAACGTCACAAACGTATTTTTTCATTGTTCGTATCCCCCTCAGGATTATTTGTTTTCTTCGCCCTCGATTATACCAAAGGTTCTTTCCTGTGGCAATAGGTTTTAAAGAAATTTTTAAGAAAAATTATTGGCTAATAATTTATTCTTGTTTTTCTTTTTCCAGATTCTCCCGTCCCTGTTCCAGCAGGGCCGTTTTTTCCAGCAGGCTGCCCTGGAGAAAAGCATGGACCCGTTCCGCCACCGGCCGGGTCATGGAATCCACTGCCGCCAGATCTTCCACAGAAGCCTGGCGCATAGCATCTAGGGAACCGAACCGTTTCCACAGAGCGGCCCGTCGTTTGGGCCCCAGCCCTTCCAGATGGTCCAGGACGGACACTAGGTTCCGTTTCCCCAGCCGTTTCCGGTGGTAGGTGATGGCGAACCGGTGGGCCTCATCCCGGATGTGCTGGATCAGGTGGAGGGCCGGAGACATTTTGTCCAGCAGGATACTGGTGTGGGCCCCCTCTTTGAAGATTTCTTCTTCCCGCTTGGCCAAACCGATGACGGGCACCTCCTCCGGGGTGATTCCAAGGCCCCGGATCACGGCACAGGCGGAACTCAGCTGTCCCTTGCCCCCATCGATGATGATCAGGCTGGGCAGATCTTCCAGGTCCCTGTACCGCCGGTACACCACTTCTTCCATGGATTTGAAGTCGTCCGGCTTCCCTTCTGTGGACCGGAGCTTGTACCTCCGGTAATCCTTCTTGCTGGGGGCACCGTTCCGGAACACCACCATGGAAGCTACCGTCTCCCGGCCCTGGTTGTGGGAAATATCGAAACAGTCCATCCGTTCCAGGGGCTTCTCCAGTCCCAGGGCCTTCTGGAGCTGTTCCGCCGCATCCAGGTCCGTCCCTCCAAAGGCATGGCCCCGGCGGAGCCGCTCTTCCAGGTTCTTCCGGGCATTGTTCACCGCCATGAGCACCAGGTCGTGCTTCAGTCCCCGCTGGGGCACCAGCAGGTTCACCGTTTTTTCGCACAGACCGCTGAGCCATTGGGACAGCAGGGTCCGGTCACTGTCTGCCAGATCTTCGCTCACCAGGATTTCCCGGGGCGGCCGGTGGTTTTCATGGTAGTACTGCTTCAGGAAATCTGCCAGCACTTCTCCTCCCGGCTCCCCGATTTCCTGGTCCAGGAAGAAGCTGTCACGGCCCAGGATCTTGCCGCTGCGGATGAAGAACACCTGGACACAGACCCCGCTGTCATCCATGGCCAGCCCCACCACATCCCGGTCCCCGCTTTCCGTAGTGGCTTTCTGTTTTTCCGCCAGCTTCCGGAGGCTCAGCAGGGAATCCCGGTACCGGGCCGCCGCCTCAAATTCCAGATTGTCCGAAGCCTGCTGCATTTTTGCGGTCAGATCTTTTTCCAGCTGGGACACCTTCCCGTCCAGCAGCAGCAGCACTGCATCCACCATCTGCTTGTATTCGCTGACAGGCACCTTCCCGGTACAAGGAGCCAGGCATCGGTGGAGATGGTATTGGAGACAGGGCCGTTTGGCATTCAGGTTCCGGCAGTGCCGGAGGGGAAACATGGTCCGGATCAGCTTCATGGTGTCCCGGAGAGCTCCCGCATCTGCAAAGGGACCATAGTACCGGGCCCCGTCCTTCTGCACCCGGCGCGTGAGCACCATACGGGGATAGGCCTCCCCTACGGTGATCTTCAGATAGGGATAGGTCTTGTCATCCTTCAGGTCGATGTTGTACCGGGGCCGGTACTTTTTGATCAGGTTGCATTCCAGGATCAGGGCTTCCATCTCGCTGGCGGTGACAATGGTCTCGATGGAGGCCACATGGGCGTTGATGGCCCGGACCTTGGGGGACACCTGGCTGGCCGGGCGGAAGTAGCTGCGCACCCGGTTCTTCAGGATCACCGCCTTACCCACATAGATCACCTTTCCGGAGGCGTCGTGCATGATGTAGACTCCTGGGGCGTTGGGGAGCACCGCCAGGGTCTCTTTGATGGCATCGTTCATTCCAGGACCTTCTTTACATACTGGCCGGTGTAGGATTCTGGCACTTCCGCCACCTGTTCCGGAGTCCCGGTGGCAATCACCGTACCGCCCCGGTCGCCCCCTTCCGGCCCCAGGTCGATAAGCCAGTCAGCACTTTTGATCACATCCAGGTTGTGTTCGATGACCACTACGGTGCTCCCGGCATCCACCAGCCGCTGGAGCACTTCCAGCAGCTTGTGCACATCCGCCATGTGGAGCCCGGTGGTGGGTTCATCCAAAATATACAGGGTCCGGCCGGTGTTCACCTTGGCCAGTTCCGTGGCCAGTTTCACCCGCTGGGCTTCCCCGCCGGAGAGAGTGGTGGCCGCCTGGCCCAGCCGGATGTAGCCCAGGCCCACGTCTTCCAGCACCTGGAGTTTCCGGAGGATCCGCTGCTGGTTGCTGAAGTACTGGCAGGCCTCGCTGACGGTCATGTCCAGGACTTCCGCAATGTTCTTCCCCTTGTACCGGACTTCCAAGGTATCCCGGTTGTACCGGGTGCCTTTGCACACTTCGCAGGGCACGTACACATCGGGCAGGAAGTTCATCTCGATTTTCAGCATCCCGTCCCCGTGGCAGGCTTCACACCGCCCCCCCTTCACGTTGAAGCTGAACCGGCCCGGCTTGTAGCCCCGGAGCTTGGCGTCGTTGGTGGTGCTGAACAGGGTCCGGATCAGGTCGAAGGTGCCGGTGTAGGTGGCCGGGTTGGACCGGGGAGTCCGGCCAATGGGGCTCTGGTCGATGTTGATCACCTTGTCGATATGCTGGATCCCGGTGATCCGTTCGTGGGCCAGAGGCCGTTCCCGGGCCCCCATCAGCTTCTTGGCCAGGGCCTTGTACAGGATATCGTTGATCAGGGTACTTTTGCCGCTGCCGCTGACCCCGGTAACCACTGTCAGCGTTCCCAGGGGAATGGACACATCGATGTTCTTCAGGTTGTTGGCCCGGGCTCCCTTGATGGTCAGCGTCTTCCCGCTGCCCTTCCGGCGCTGGGCCGGCACAGGGATTTTCTTCCGGCCGCTGAGGTACTGGCCGGTGACCGATTCCGGCACCTGGCTGATTTCTTCTGCCGTGCCCTGGGCCACCACATAGCCTCCGTTTTCCCCGGCCCCGGGCCCGATATCGATGATCTGGTCTGCCGCCCGCATGGTGTCTTCGTCATGTTCCACCACAATCAGGGTGTTCCCCATGTCCCGAAGGTTCTTCAGGGTTTCCAGCAGTTTGTCATTGTCCCGCTGGTGGAGGCCGATGCTGGGTTCATCCAGGATGTACAGCACCCCCACCAGTCCGGAGCCGATCTGGGTGGCCAGACGGATCCGCTGGGCTTCTCCCCCGGACAGGGTAGCCGCCGCCCGGTCCAAGGTCAGGTAATCCAGCCCCACATTGTTCAGGAAGCTGAGCCGGGCCCGGATTTCCTTCAGGATCTGTTTGGCGATAAAGGCATCCCGGTCCGAAAGCTGGAGATGGTTGAAGAAATCCAGACATTCCCGTACCGGCAGCTGGCACACCTGCTGGATGTTCTTCCCATCCACAGTGATCCCCAGGACTTCCGGACGGAGCCGGGCCCCGTGGCAGGTGGAACATTCGATGGCGGTCATGAAGGATTCGTAATCCAGCCGCTGGCTTTCGCTCATGGCGTCCTTCAGCCGCCGTTTCAGCACCGGAATGATCCCTTCAAAAGGGGTATTGTGTTCGTTGATTTCCCCCATGAGATTCTGATAGGAGAAGGTGAAGATTTCGTCCGGGATCCCTTCCAACAGCTGCTGCTGGAATTTTTTCGGCAGATCCTTCCAGCAGTTCTGGAGGGAGAAGCCCCGGCTTTTCAATACGGCTGCCAATTGACACAGGAAATAGGACTTCACATTGGAGCTTACTGCCGCAATGGCCCCCTGGTCAAAAGGTTTCGTCTTGTCCGGGATGATCAGATCCGGGTCGAATTCCATGTGCTGGCCCAGGCCCATACAATCCGGGCAGGCCCCGTAGGGGGCATTGAAGGAAAACAGCCGGGGTTCGATTTCCGGCAGGCTGATGCCGCATTCCGCACAGGCGAACTTTTCGCTGTACACATGGGTCTCTCCCCCGATTTCTTCGATGGCCACGGTGCCTTCCCCCAGCTTCAGGGCTGTCTCCAGGGAATCGGTGAGCCGGCTCCCCAGGCTGGGACGGGCCACCAGCCGGTCCACCACTACGGAAATATAATGTTTTTTCTTTTTGTCCAGCTGGATTTCCTCATCCAGGGTATAGATGTGGTCATCCACCTTCACCCGCACATAGCCGGCCCGGCGGACGGTTTCCAGGATGTTTTTGTGTTCCCCTTTCCGTCCCCACACCACCGGGGCCAGGATCATGAACTTGGTCCCTTCCGGCAGTTCCAGCACCTTGTCAGCGATCTGCTGGGGGGACTGCCGTTCGATCACCTTCCCGCATTTGGGACAGTGGGGGATCCCGATCCGGGCAAACAGCAGCCGGAGATAGTCGTAGATCTCCGTCACCGTCCCCACGGTGGACCGGGGGTTCCGGCTGGTGGTCTTCTGGTCGATGGAAATGGCCGGGGACAGCCCTCCGATATAGTCCACATCCGGTTTGTCCATCTGTCCCAGGAACTGCCGGGCGTAGGCGGACAGGCTTTCCACATACCGGCGCTGGCCTTCCGCATAGATGGTGTCAAAGGCCAGGGAGGATTTTCCGCTTCCGGACAGTCCTGTGATCACCACCAGCTTGTTCCGGGGAATCTTCAGGGAGATATTTTTCAGGTTGTGCTGCCGCGCACCCTGGATCACAATGACGTCTTCATTCATGAGCTTTTCTTTGCTCTCCTTTCAGCAGGATCAGCTGGTCCCGGTATTCCGCAGCCAGTTCAAAGTCCAGCTGTTTGGCCGCTTCCTTCATTTTCTTTTCCATGGCCCGGATCTGTTTGTCCAGTTCCCGAGGCTTCAGTTTCTTCACGGTTTTGGCCGTATATCCCTTGGCGGCGGTATCGTCCTCTTCCACCTTGGTGAGTTTGATCAGTTCCACCACTTTCTTCTGGATGGTCTTGGGCACGATGCCGTGGGCCTTGTTGAAGGCCTCCTGTTTTTCCCGTCGCCGGGCGGTTTCGCTGATGGCCCGCTCCATGGATCCGGTAATGGTGTCCGCGTACATGATCACCCGGCCGTGGGCATTCCGGGCCGCCCGGCCGATGGTCTGGATCATGGCGGTGTCGCTGCGGAGGAATCCTTCCTTGTCCGCATCCAGGATGGCCACCAGGCTCACTTCCGGCATGTCCAGCCCTTCCCGGAGCAGGTTGATGCCCACCAGCACGTCGAACTTCCCGGCCCGCAGGTCATGGATGATTTCCGCCCGTTCGATGGTGGCAATGTCCGAATGGAGGTACCGGACCCGGACCCCGGCGGTGGTAAGATATTCCGTCATGTCTTCCGCCATCTTTTTGGTCAGAGTGGTTACCAGCACCCGTTCCTTCTGGCCGGTGACCTTGTGGATTTCCCCCAGCAGGTCGTCGATCTGTCCCTTGATGGGCCGCACTTCGATCTGGGGGTCCAGAAGCCCGGTGGGCCGGATGATCTGTTCCACCACCTGGTCGGTGGTTTCCATTTCGTAAGGCCCGGGAGTGGCAGATACATAGATGATCTGCCCCCGCTGGGCCTGGAATTCGTCAAAGGTGAGAGGCCGGTTGTCAATGGCGGAAGGCAGCCGGAACCCGTACTTCACCAGCTGTTCCTTCCGGGCCCGGTCCCCGGCGTACATGGCCCGGAGCTGGGGCAGGGTCACATGGCTTTCGTCGATTACCGTAAGGAAATCCTTGGGGAAGTAGTTCACCAGGGTAAAAGGCGGTTCCCCGGGCTTCCGTCCCGTAAGGTGCCGGGAATAGTTTTCAATGCCGCTGCAGTACCCCAGCTCCTGCATCATCTCCAGGTCGTAATTGGTCCGCTGTTCCAGCCGCTGGGCTTCCAGGAGCTTGTTTTCCCCCTTCAGCACCTTCAGCCGTTCATTCAGTTCCCGGCGGATGTCTTTCCGGGCCCGTTCCAGGTTTTCATCGCTGGTTACATAATGGCTGGCCGGGAAGATGGCCACATGAGTCCGTTTGTCCACCACCTGGCCGGTGAGCACGTCGATTTCCTCCAGACTGTCCACTTCGTCCCCGAACAGTTCGATCCGGATGGCTTTTTCTCCGTAACTGGCCGGGACCACTTCGATCACATCTCCCCGGACCCGGAACTTGCCCCGCTCCAGAGACAGGTCATTCCGTTCGTAGCGGATCTTCACCAGTTTCTCCAGGATGGCATCCCGTTCCACCGTCTGGCCCACCCGCAGGGACAGGACACTGTCGTAGTAGTCCTTGGGGCCGCCCAGACCGTAGATGCAGGACACCGACGCCACTACGATCACGTCCCGCCGTTCCATCAGGGCGGAAGTGGCCGAGTGCCGCAGCTTGTCGATTTCATCGTTCATGGAAGAATCTTTTTCAATATAGGTATCCGTGGCCGGGATATAGGCTTCCGGCTGGTAGTAATCATAATAGGACACAAAGTATTCCACCGCATTGTTGGGGAAGAATTCCTTGAATTCGCTGCACAGCTGGGCCGCCAGGGTCTTGTTGTGGGCGATCACCAGGGTGGGTTTCTGGACCTTCTGGATCACCTGGGCAATGGTGTAGGTTTTCCCGGTACCGGTGGCCCCCAGCAGCACCTGGGTATGGAGCCCGTCCTCCACCCCTCTGGCCAGGGCCTCTATGGCTTCCGGCTGGTCTCCCGCCGGAGCAAAAGGAGCATGGATTTCAAATGGCATAATGGTTTCTCCTTGTTCTTTCAGTATCTCTATCATTATATCATACGGAAAAAGTACTGACTGGTGAGTCTAAAGTCTTTCTTTTAGCCATACAGATAGTGTATAATAAAATGATTCTGTAAGAAGGAGGAAACCATGCATTTATCGTTCAAATCGGTACTGGCTGGCGCCCTGCTGATGTTTTCCCTGGCACCGGGCGCAGAAGCCTCACCCAAGATTCTGTACGTTCCCCTGGACAACCGGCCTGTGTGTCTGGAATATACCGTGGACACCGCCAAGGCGGCCGGCTATCCCCTGACCACCCCTCCGGAAAAGGACCTGTCCGACCATCGGGGTTCCGGGGACAATGAAGCCCTGTGGAACTGGCTGGAAAAGGAAGCCCCTCATGCAGAAGCAGCGGTACTGGCTACGGACAGCCTGAACTATGGGGGCCTGGTGGCTTCCCGAAAACACCACCATCTGGAAAAATACCTGAAGGAAAAAGTCCAGCGGCTGGAAAAGCTGAAAAAGGACAACCCGGGGCTGAAGATCTATGCCTTCAGCACCATTATGCGGACGCCCCAGCAGAGCATCGGGAAAGTGGAACCTGGGTACTACCAGGAATACGGCCCCAAGATCTTTCGTTATTCCCAGCTCCAGGACAAGGAGGACCAGGACGGATCCCTAAGCTATCCGGAGATCCAGGAACGGCAGACCCTGCTGGCCCAGATTCCCGATTCCGTCATGAAGGACTGGCGGACCCGGCGGCTGATGAATTTCCAGACCAACAAACGGCTGATCCGGCTGTGCCAGAACGGCACCTTCCATTATTTTGCCCTGGGCAAGGATGACGATGCGCCCCTGTCCCAGACCCATATGGAAGCCCGGCACCTGAAATTTGTGGGCGACGGGGTTACGGAAAACCGGTTCCAGATCCTGCCCGGGGTGGACCAGGTGGGGCTTTTGCTGGTGACCCGGGCCATCAATGAGATCCGGGGGGAAAAGCCCAGGGTCTATCCCCTGTTTGCACCCGGAGCCGGCGGCGATACCGTGCCCCTGTATTCCGATGAACGGGCGGAAGATTCTGTCCGGAACCAGATCCTGGCCAGCGGGGCAGTGGAAACCAGCCACCTGAAGAAGGCGGATCTGGTGCTGGCAGTGAACACTCCGGAAGACGGGGTCTGCCTGGATTCCACCGCCAATGACAACGCCCCCTACGCCAGCCGGGCCAACCGGGCCTTCGCTGCAGAACTGGCGGACCTGGAGACCCAGAAGCCCGTGGCTCTGGCGGATATTTCCTATGCCAACGGGGCGGACAACGGGTTCATGCTGGCCATGACCGATGCCAAAGCCCTGCTGGGGCTCACCGCCTATTCCGGCTGGAACACGGCGGACAACAGCATCGGCTATGCTCTGAGCCAGGGGATCCTGGGCAAACGGATCAAACCGGCGGAACGGGAACGGCTGCTGAAGACCCGGCTCCTGGACGACTGGATCTACCAGGCCAATGTCCGGTACCGGATCAGCCTGGGCATCGACCAGCACGATTTCAAGCTGAAGTACGATCTGGGGAAATACTACAACCGGATCCTCAGCGGTACCAACCGGCTGTTCCGCCAGTACGTGGAAGACGAACCCACCCTGAAGGGCACCCATTATACGGTGGAATTCCCCTGGAACCGGATGTTCGAGGTGGATGTGAGAGTGAAGTGAGGCCAGGCTGCAGCCTGGCTGGTCACTAGTCTCCAGTCTCTAGTCTCTAGCCACTGGAAGCCGGCTTGCCGCCGGCTTTGAACAAATTTTAACTATGTATTTACAGGAGGATTTATTTATGGCCAAGAACAGCTCTTTCGACATTGTTTCCCAGATTGACATGCAGGAACTGGACAACGCTTTGAACCAGACCCGGAAAGAAATCGAACAGCGGTATGACTTCCGGGGCTCCAACGCCACCATCGAGCTCTCTGACGGAGACCTGAAACTGGCAGCGGAAGACGAATACAAACTGGGTGCCATCCTGGACATCCTGCGTCAGCGGATGGCCAAACGGGGCCTGTCTCTCCGCAGCCTGGACCCGGGCAAAGTGGAACCTGCCGCCAAAGGCACCGTCCGGCAGACCGTAAAGCTGAAACAGGGCATCGACAAGGAAACCGCCAAAAAGGTCATCGCTGCCATCAAAGCCGCCAAGATCAAGGTGACCACCCAGCAGCAGGACGACCAGATCCGGGTGTCCGGCCCGAAAAAAGACGATCTCCAAGCCGTGATCCAGCTGGTCAAAGGACAGGATTTCGGAATCGATATGCAGTTTATCAATATGAGATAAGAAAAGGGGATGTTGCACGTTCCGTGCAACACCCCCTTAGCTGTAGAGCCGCATAGCGGCTCAAGTCTGGAGTCTGAAGTCTGGAGCCCAATGTTAAATTTGCAAGCAAATTTTTTTGAATGTGTAAAACCTTTGGACGAAATGCCCTATCAGGTTGATTTCGATTCTGGTTTTACAGAATCAAAAGGATCCGCCCAGCCAGGCGGATCCTGTCCTGAGGCTTCCGACTCCAGACTCCCGACTTCCGACTAAGGTGCTGTTGCGCATGCAACAGCACCTTTTTTATTCCTTCCCCCTCTTCCTCCTCTCCATGGGATGGATCAGCTGCCAGCGGAAGCGGACAGCGAAGAACCGGAGGGCGATCACCATGAAGGCGCCCAGCCAGGGGGCCAGGTCCTGGCTTTCGTAATGCCAGCACAGGCACATGACCAGGCTGCCGGCCAGGGAGGCGGTGGCGTACACATCGGTGTTCAGCACACTGGGCACCCGCTGGGCCATCAGATCCCGGAGCACCCCGCCTCCCACCGCTGTCAGGAGCCCCAGCATAATGGGATACACAAAGGTGTGGGGCTTGCCCTGGGACAGGCCGGTGAGGGTCCCGGTCACCGTAAAGGAAGCCAGTCCCACCGTATCCGCCGCAATATAGAAAAAAGTCACGATCTGCCGTTTCCGTCCCGCGATCCGGTAGGAGGCAAAGAGCCAGGACATGGCCAGAGCCGTAAGCACCGCCAGCAGCAGGTTTCCCGGGTTCTCCAGAGCCATGGGAGGGGTATAGCCTGCCAGCACATCCCGGATCATCCCGCCTCCCACGGCGGTAAGCACCGCCAGCACCGTGATTCCGAACACATCCATGTTCTTCACCATGCCCACAATGGCACCGGAAGCCGCAAAAGAAACAGTCCCGGCGATTTCAAACAGATTCCACAGCTGCAGCATACATCCTCCCTTTATCCCAACACTCTCAGCAGTTCTTCTCCGCTGGTCTCTCCAGCCAGTACCTTGTCCCGGCCGTCTTCCCGGAGGGAACGGAAGCCCCCTTTCCGGGCCTCCTGTTCCAGCCGTTCTTCACTCCATCCTTCCAGGATCCCCCGGCGCAGCCCGCCGTCCATCACCAGCACCTCCTGGAGA
Organism: Acidaminococcus sp.; assembly: GCF_057597765.1. Lineage (NCBI taxonomy): Bacteria > Bacillati > Bacillota > Negativicutes > Acidaminococcales > Acidaminococcaceae > Acidaminococcus > Acidaminococcus sp. The sequence continues at coordinate 17,341 of NZ_DBMBXK010000016.1, forward strand.
GGCAGCCGGCCGGCATAGCCCGTATGGCGGCAGTGGGGGCATCCCTGGGCCCGGTACAGGGTCCGTGGCTCTTCCAGCCCCAGATACTTCCATTCCCAGTCCCTTTCCGTTACAGTATACGCCTTTTTGCACTCCCTGCACAGTCTCCGGACCAACAGCTGTCCGGCCACGCCCTGGAGAGCAGAAGCCACCAGATAGGGCTCCACTCCCATGTCCAGGATCCGGTTCACCGCCCCTGCCGCCCGGTTGGTGTGTAGGGTACTCAGCACCCGGTGTCCGGTAAGAGCCGCCTGGATGGCCATGGCCGCCGTTTCTCCGTCCCGGATCTCCCCGATCAGGATGCAGTCCGGGTCCTGGCGGAGGATGCTCCGGAGGCACCGGGCAAAAGTCAGCCCGATTTTAGGCCGCACTGCCACCTGCCGGATCCCCGGAAGCTGATACTCCACCGGGTCCTCCACGGTGATGATGTTCTGGTGCTCCCGGTCCAGGGCCGCCAGAGCCCCATACAGGGTGGTGGATTTGCCGCTGCCTGTGGGCCCGGTGACCAGGAACAGTCCGTGGGGCTGCCGGAGACACTGGGACAGCCGCTGCCGGTTGGCATCACTGAACCCCAGCCGGGACAGATCCAGGGGCAGAGCCTCCTGGTCCAGCAGCCGAAGCACCAGGTTTTCTCCGAACAGGGTGGGCAGGGAGGACACCCGCACGTCCACCGGCCGGTCCCGCCACCGGATCTGGAACCGTCCGTCCTGGGGCAGCCGTTTTTCTCCAATGTCCAGCCCGGACAGGATTTTGAACCGGGAAAGCAGCGGATCCTGGAGGTTCCGTTCCACCTGGCAAAGGGGCTGGAGCACTCCGTCCACCCGGCAGCGGATCGTCATCCGGTCTTTTTCCGGTTCCAGATGGATGTCGCTGGCTCCCCGTTCCAGGGCCTTTTCCAGCACCTGCCGGGCCAGACGGACAGCCGGCGATGCCGTATCCTCTCTTCCTCCTTCCAGAGGATTGTTCCACCGGTTTCCACCGGAAACACTGCCATAGGGATGCCCGAACATGGCTCTTCTCCTTTCTGACTGACCGTTCACTGTCTCTTTTCCTCCGTTCATGACCCGAGGGGTAGGAAAATTTCCTGAAATTTCCTATAATGGAACCTGAATCCATTTCATGAAGGAGGTTCCCATGTTTTCCTTACCGTTTTCTTTTTCTTCGCTCCCCGCTCTGTCCTCCCGGCTGGGACTGGGCCTGATGCTGGCAGCCGCCGGCACCGGTTCCGCCCTGTATCTGTTCCCTTCTCCCTCTCTGCCGGATTTTCCGCCCCTGCCTGCTCTTGCAGAAGAAGAAACGGCGGAACCATTGAAAAAGCCGGTCCGTCCCAAGCCTCTGCCCCGGCGGGACCCCTTTCGGCCTCTGGATCATCCGGTCGGGACCCTTGCCCCCGGGAAAAAAGTTCCAGCCGTCCCGATTCCCTCCGGAATCCCGGCGGCTCCGGCTGCTTCCCAGCCGTCTCCTTCCCTCCAGGTCTGCCGTCTCTTGGGGATCCTGGAAATGAACGGCACCCGGAAAGCTCTGGCGGCCCTGCCGGAAGGACACCGTCTCCTGGGCAAAGGAGATGAACTCCCTGGCCTGGGTTCCATCACCCAGGTCCTGCCCTCTGCCCTGGAATGCGGGGCCCGTCAGATCCGGATCGGGGAGGTATGGCCATGAAAAGACTTTCTGTCATTTGTTTCTGTATTTTCTGCTTTTTTACACCGGTCAAATGGGTTCTGGCCGCTTCTCTGGAAGATCCCATTTCCCTTTCCGTGGAAAATGCCCCCACCGGTGCCGTGCTCCAGAGCATTGCCCAGCTGTCCGGCCGGAGCCTGATCCTGGACGAGCCGGCCTCCAGCACCCTGTCCCTGGAGCTCCATGAGATGCCCCTGTCCCAGGCGCTGGAAGCCGTCACCCGCAGCCAGGGGCTCTGCTGGAACCTGGAAGGAGATACCCTGTGGGTGGCCCGGCCGGAACGGATGGACGCCCTGGACGGCCGTCTGTCGGTGCATCCGCTGGAATACATCTCCGCCCGGGAAACCGCCGAATCCCTAAAGCCCCTGTTTTCCGCTCCCCTGGCCTGGTCAAAAGGAGCCAACGCCATTTTGTTCCACGGATCCCCGGGAGAGGAAAACCGGCTGAAGGAGGCCCTGAAGGCCCTGGACCGGCCCACCCGGCAAATCACCCTGGAAGCCCGGATCCTGTCCCTGGGGGAAACCGCCTCCCGGGAACTGGGGCTCCAGTGGGACTGGAGTCCTCTGCCGGCCGGCAAAGACCAGGGAGAAGAAAACATGGCCGGCCGGATCCATCTGGGCCACGGGTACGGAGCCAATTTCCAGGCCCGGCTCAGTGCCCTTTGCCAGGAAGGAAAGGCCAAGGTGCTGGCCACCCCCCGGATCATCACTCTTCCCGGCCGGGAAGCCAGTATTTTCATTGGGGACCATATCCCGGTGGTGACGGAAAAGGTCACCAACAGCACCACCACCAGCACTACGGAATATGTGGATGCGGGGATCCGGCTTTCCTACACTCCATACCTGAGCCAGGACGGACTGATCACCGCCAAAGTCCACACGGAAGTGAGCACTCCCACCCTGATCGCGGAACTGAAAAACTACCGGATCACCAGCCGTACGGCGGATACCCATGTACGGCTCCGGGAAAAGGAAACCCTGGTGATCGGCGGGCTGATCAGCGAACAGGAACAGCACCGGCTGGAGGCCATTCCCCTGCTGTCCAAACTGCCCCTTCTGGGAGAGCTTTTCAAGTTCCGGAGCCAGAGCCGGAACCGGACGGAGGTATGCATGATCCTGACCCCCTATCTCAGTGATCCCGGTGTGCTGCCTCCGGAAGGATCCCTCCCTGCCGGACCCGTTCCAGGAACTGATGGAGGATCCGGCCGGTAATGCCCCAGATGATCCGCTTCTTCCAGGGGTAGAAGAACACTTCATAGCCGCCCCGGATGTTCCAGCCGTCCTGGAAGCCATAGGCCCACTGAGATGGAAATCCCGGTTCCTGCCGGCTGGCCAGGGACAGTTTCCCCACCACCGGATGGATGGCCAACAGGTCCTTCAACGGGACGGAAAACACTTCCCCCACTTCCTGCTTGTCCAGCTGGAGAGAGACCTGGCTGGGCAGGATCCCGGCAAAGGGATAGATCATGGGACCGGAATAGCCGTAGAAATAGTCCAAAGGCCCCAGTACCTGGATTTTGTCTTCCGGGATGCCCAGTTCTTCCCGGGTCTCCCGGAGGGCAGTGGCGCAGAAGTTGGAATCCGAATCCTCCCGATGGCCTCCGGGAAAGCAGATGTCTCCCGGCTGCCAGCTCATGTTGGCGGCCCGGACCTCAAAAAGGATTTCCCACCCATGTTTGGTCCAGCGCAAAGGCAGCAGCACGGCGCTTTCCCAAAGCCGGAGGGTTTTATCCACCCGCTGCCGCTGGTCCGGCCAAAGCCCGGCCAGTTTCTGCCGCTGTTCCATTTCCTGACTCATACCCGTTTCTCCCTTCGTTTTTGTATCGAACATAACAGAATTGTACAATATTTTTAGGAAATGGTAAAGGGGCTGTTGCTTTCGCAACAGCCCCTTTCTTTTATTCCAAATGCTCCATGATCCGGTTGATCAGTTCTTTTCTTGTGGTATGACTGGTAGAACTGTAGGTCATGATCTGCTCGTCCCCCAGGCCGAAGGTCTTCTGGTACAGGGCCTTCTGGCTGGCCACGGCGCCCTTGCTCAGCTTGTCGCTTTTGGTCAGGATCACCATAATAGGCAGTCCCAGGCTCAGCAGCCACTGGTAGCAGTCGATGTCGCTTTCCATGGGTGCATGGCGGATGTCCATAAGCACACAGACCAGCTTCAGGTACTGGGAATTCTCCATGTACTTGCAGATAAAGGCGGACCACTGCTCCTTGTTCCCTTTGCTGGTCCGGGCAAATCCGTACCCCGGCAAATCTACTGCATAGTAGGTGTGCCGGTCCACTTTTTCCTCCTGCTGGCGCTTGGCCTGGAAGGAATAGAAGTTGATGGTCTGGGTCTTGCCGGGAGAGCTGCTGACCCTGGCCAGGCCCTTCCGCCGGGCCAGGGAATTCAGCAGGGAAGATTTTCCCACATTGCTCCGTCCGATGAACGCCACCTCGTCAATGGTATCCTGGGGATACTGGGTGGCCTTTACCGCCGAAGCCACATAGGAAGCACCGATGATGTCCCACTCTTTTCCTGCCATGTTATGCCTCCAGGGCCAGTTTGGTCACCTGGTCCATACTGTCCACAGGGATAAAGGTCATGTCATTCCGGACTTTTTCCGGGATTTCCTCCAGATCCTGCTGGTTCTGCCGGGGAATCAGCACCGTCTTCACACGATACCGGTGAGCTGCCAGGACCTTTTCCTTCAGGCCGCCGATGGGCAGCACATGGCCGGTGATGGTGATTTCCCCGGTCATGGCCAGGTCCGCCTTCACCTTCCGTTTGGTCAGGGCACTTTCCATGGCCGTGGCCATGGTAATCCCCGCAGAAGGACCATCTTTGGGAATGGCCCCTTCCGGCACATGGATGTGGATATCCACTTTCTCATTGAAATCCGGATCCAGCCCCAGTTCCTTGGCCCGGGAACGGATGTAGGTAAAGGCCGCCTGGGCGCTTTCCTTCATCACATCTCCCAATTGCCCGGTGAGGACCAGTTTGCCCTTGCCTTCGCAGACCACCACTTCGATCTTCAGCAGTTCGCCGCCTACACTGGTCCAGGCCAGACCGGTGCAGACCCCTACTTCGGACCGGGCCCGCATGTCGCTTTCCAGGAAAATGGCTGGTCCCAGGTAATCTTTCAGATGGGCCGGAGTCACACTGACTTTGGCCACTCCGTCTTCCACGATTTTCCGGGCTGCCTTTCGGCAGACAGTGGCAATCTTCCGTTCCAGGTTCCGGACCCCGGCTTCCCGGGTGTAGTCCCGGATGATGTGCTGGATGGAAGCAGCCCCCAGGCTCAGCTGTTTGCCGGTCAGGCCGTTGGCCTTCCGTTCCTTGGGCAGCAGGTGGAGCTGGGCGATCTTCAGCTTTTCCTCGTCGGTGTAGCTGGACAGTTCGATCACTTCCAGCCGGTCCAGGAGCGCCGGCGGGATGGTTTCCACCGTGTTGGCGGTCACGATCCAGAACACGTTGCTCATGTCATAGGGGAATTCGATGTAGTGGTCGCTGAAATGGCTGTTCTGTTCCGGATCCAGCACTTCCAACAGGGCAGAAGCCGGATCTCCCCGGAAGTCCGCCCCCATCTTGTCCACTTCATCCAGCAAGAACACCGGATTGTCGGTGCCGCAGTCGATCATCCCATTGATGAGCCGGCCGGGCATGGCCCCGATGTAGGTCCGCCGGTGGCCCCGGATTTCCGCTTCATCCCGGATGCCCCCCAGGCTGATCCGGGTGAATTTCCGGTTCACAGCCCGGGCAATGCTCTGGGCCAGACTGGTCTTCCCCACGCCGGGAGGCCCCACCAGACAGATGATGGGCCCCCGGTTGCTGTGGGTCAGGGCCCGCACTGCCAGGTAGTCCAGGATCCGTTCCTTCACCTTTTTCAGGCCGTAGTGGTCCTTGTCCAGCACCGCAGCCGCCTTCTTCAGGTCGTAGTTGTCCTGGGTCATCTTCCCCCAGGGCAGGCTCAGCACCGTGTCCAGATAGTTCCGGATCACTGCGCTTTCCGCCATCATGGGAGGCATCTTGTACAGCCGGTCCAGCTCCTTGTCCAGCTTTTCCTTCACATCGTCAGGAAGCTTCACCTGCTGCATCTTTTCCTGGTATTCCTTGACTTCGGAGCCTTTTTCGCCTCCTTCGTCCAGTTCTTTATTGATGGCCTTCAGCTGTTCCCGCAGGTAGTATTCCCGCTGGTTCTGCTCGATCTGCTTCCGGACCTGCTGGGAAATGTCCTTTTCCAGGTTGACGATTTCCAGTTCCTTGCACAGATACCCATAGAGCAGGTGCAGCCGTTCCTTCACATCCACTGCTTCCAGGAGTTTTTCCTTTTCCTCCACATCGATGGTCAGGTACCCGGCGATCATATCGGCGATTTTCCCGGGATCCGGCTGATCCTTAAAGGTGAGCAGCACTTCCGTGTTCACTTTCTTGCTGGCCAGCACCCACTGTTCGAAGGTTTCCACCAGCATCCGCTTCAGGGCTTCCACTTCGTTGGAGTGGTCATTGATGTCTTCCCGTTCCGCCACATAGGCTTCCAGGTTCATCCCTACCGCGTCCACCACGGAGATTACTTCCACCCGGGTAAGGCCTTCCACCAGGATCCGCATGGCCCCGTTGGGCAGCTTCAGCAGCTGTTTGATTTCCGCGATCACCCCGAAATTGTACAGGCTCTTGGCAGTAGGATCATTTTCTTCCGCAGACCGCTGGGTCACCAGCAGGATCCGCTTTCCCATATTCATGGCGCTTTCCACCGCCCGGATGGAACGGTCCCGTCCCACATCCAGATTGATGATCATCCCGGGGAACACCAGGATCCCCCGGAGCGGCAGCAGCGGCAGTCTCATAGTATTGGCATCCAACATCTTGTTTCACCGTCCTTGTCGAATAGAGAAAAAGGGAAAAGGGATGCCGGCACCCCTTTTCCTTTTCTCTAGGCATTCTTTCTTGTATCGTTATCTTCCTGCTTCAGCAACAGCTTGGGTTCCTTGTGCTTGGTCACCACATCCGCTGTCACGATGCATTTTTCCACATTGTCCCGGCTGGGCACCTCGTACATCACGTTCTTCATGATGCCTTCGATGATGGCCCGCAGCCCCCGGGCGCCTGCATTCCGGGCCAAAGCTTCGTGAGCGATGGCCTTCAGGGCTCCCTCGTCGAAATCCAGTTCCACATGGTCCATGGCCAGCAGATGTTCATACTGCTTGGTCAGGGCATTCTTGGGTTCCGTCAGGATCTTGATCAGGGCCTGTTCGTCCAGGTTGTCCAGGGTCACCACCACCGGCAGCCGTCCTACGAATTCGGGGATCAGGCCGTACTTCACGAAATCCTCCGGCAGTACGTGCCGGAAGGGGTTTTCGCTCTTCTTTTCCGCCTGGGTGGGGATGTCCGCCCCGAAGCCCATGCTCTTCTTCCCGGTCCGGGCGTTGATCACGTTCTCCAGGCCGGCAAAAGCGCCGCCGCAGATAAAGAGGATATTGGTGGTATCGATCTGGATCAGTTCCTGATGAGGATGCTTCCGTCCTCCCTGGGGAGGAACATTGGCCACCGTACCTTCCAGGATCTTCAGCAGAGCCTGCTGGACCCCTTCCCCGGACACATCCCGGGTAATGGAAGGATTCTCGGACTTCCGGGAAATCTTGTCGATTTCGTCGATATAGATAATGCCCCGTTCAGCCCGGGCAATATCATAGTCTGCATTCTGGATCAGCCGGAGCAGGATGTTTTCCACATCTTCCCCCACATAGCCCGCTTCTGTCAGGCTGGTGGCATCCGCAATGGCAAAGGGAACCTTGAGGATTTTGGCCAGGGTCTGGGCCAGCAGGGTCTTGCCGCTGCCCGTAGGCCCCAGCATCAGGATGTTGGACTTCTGAAGTTCCACATCCTGGTGGTGTCCCTGTTCATAGTTGATCCGTTTGTAGTGGTTGTATACCGCCACAGCCAGGGTCTTCTTGGCCTCTTCCTGACCAATTACATACTGGTCCAGGATGGCCTTGATTTCCTTGGGCTTGGGCAGATCCGTAATGGTTTCTTCCGCCGGAGCTTTCAAATCCTTCTCCAGCATCTCATTGCACAGGGCAATGCACTCATCACAGATAAACACATTGTGGCCGGCGATCAGTTTCTTTACCTGGCTCTGCTTTTTCCCGCAGAAGGAGCAGGTATAGTCCGGACCCTCCAGGCCGTTGTTCTTGTCATCGTAACCCATCTGAAACCCTCCTTACAGCCAGGGCAAGATGGACACTTACCCCTTATTTCTGGGTCTTGATCTGATGGACCACCTGGTCGATCAGACCATATTTTGCGGCTTCCTCAGCGGTCATGAAATGATCCCGTTCCGTATCCAGACGGATCTGTTCCGGGGTCTGACCGGTGTGGCTGGCCAAAATCTGGTTCATCTCTTCCCGGATCCGCAGGATTTCACGGGCATGGATCTCAATGTCCGTGGCCTGTCCCTGGGCCCCTCCCAGAGGCTGATGGATCATCACTCTGGAATGAGGCAGGGCATAGCGTTTTCCTTTGGCGCCGGCTGCCAGCAGTACGGAAGCCATGGAGGCCGCCATTCCCACACAGATGGTGGAAACATCCGGACGGATGTACTGCATGGTGTCATAGATCGCCAGCCCGGCACTGACACTGCCGCCCGGGCTGTTGATGTAGAGATGGACATCTTTGTCCGGATCTTCGGACTCCAGGAACAGCAGTTGGGCAATGATCAGGTTGGCCATGTGATCTTCGATTTCCCCGGTGACGAAGATGATCCGATCCTTCAGCAGCCGGGAATAGATGTCATAGCTCCGTTCGCCTTTACTGGTCTGTTCTACCACAATAGGCACATAGCTCATGCCGTCCACCTCCTGGGATTTTATTTTTCTTCAGCAGCTTCTGCGGCCTTGGGAGCGTTTTTGGCGCTGTCAATGACCAGACGGGCAGCTTTCCGGCGGGCAATGTTGCTCACCAGCACAGCCAGGGAACCGTTTTCTTTCACGATCTTTTCCACCTGTTTCAGGGTAGCACCGTGCATGGCACCCAGCTGTTCCATTTCGCTGCGGATTTCGTCTTCGCTGACTTTAATGCCTTCCTTCAGGGCAATGGCATCCAGGACCAGATCGGTCTTGATGTTTTCCAGAGCCACCGGTTTCTGTTCATCCCGGTAGGTCTTCACATCCTTGCCCAGGTACTGCAGGTACAGAGGCAGGCTCATTTTGTGAGCTTCCAGGTTCATGGCCAGTTCGTCCATCATCTGGTTGGCCCGCTGGGTCACCATCACATCAGGCACTTCGAATTTGGCATTTTCTACAGCCTTTTTGATCAGGTTGGCTTCGTAGTCGGACTGAGCCCGCTGAGCTTCGGCCTTTTTCAGACGATCCATGGTCTTTTCCCGGAATTCAGCCACGGTCTTGCTGTCGCTATTGGCAGCAATCAGTTCGTCGTTGACTTCGGGAACTTCCTTCACTTTCACATCCTGGACAGTGACTTTGAACACAGCCTTTTTACCGGCCAGTTCCTTGGAGAAGTAGTCTTCCGGGAAGGTTGCGTTCACATCCGTGGATTCACCCTTTTTCAGGCCAACCAGCTGATCTTCAAAGCCGGGGATGAAGCTGTTGCTGCCCACTTCCAGAGGATAGCCCTTGCCTTCGCCGCCTTCGAAAGCTTCGCCGTCAATGGTGCCGGCAAAGTCGATGATGGCCAGGTCACCTTTTTCCAGAGCCTTGCCTTCCGGAGCTTCCACCATCTTGGAGGCCCGTTTCTGCAGGTTTTCCACTTCCTTGTCCACATCAGCGTCGGTAATTTCCTTTTCGTCCTTCACTACGTCCAGATCTTTGTACTGGCCCAGTTCCGGTTCCGGACGCAGGGTGACCACCAGGGTCATTTCCATGGGCTGACCTTCTTCGAACTTGGAATCTTTGATTTCAGGATCGGAAACGGGAACCCACTGGTTTTCTTTCAGGGTTTCTCTATATTCACTGTTGGCAGCGATTTCGAAAGCTTCTTCTTTGATGGCGTCTTTGCCTACGTGCATTTCCAGCACACGACGGGGAGCTTTGCCCTTACGGAAGCCAGGGATCGTTACCTGTTTGTTGATCTTGGCAACTGCTTTTTCAAAAGCCTTGGCTACGTCTTCAACCGGCAAAGTGACTTTCAGAGTTGCTTCATTACCTTTTCTTTCTACGGAAACGCTCATTTAAAAAAATCCTCCTCACATGCTGTCAGCCATTTTTATTTGTCTCATGCTTAACAGTCTGTCGTAATTGCTTAAAAAACCGCTCATATAGCATAGCACAAAAGGTGGAAATAAGCAACCAAAAGTCAGACAGACAGGAAAAAGGCAAAAGAAAAACTCCCCCTGTGAGGAGGCAGGGAGAGTTTGGTTGTCCGGAATTATTTCCAGTAATCCAGCTCGGATTCGTCCAGACCGATATTGGATGCCTTGAATACCGGGTTTTCCACTCCGGCATCCAGCTGTTTGCCGTAATCGTCCATCACTGCAATGGCCGTGCCGTTCAGGGCCAGGATGGAAGGGATGTTGATCAGGCACATGAAGGCCATGCAGATATCAGCCACAGCCCAGGCGTTGTCCATGGACATGCCGGCGCCCACAAAGATCACCAGCACCGCCAGCAGCCGGAAGCCCTTCATGAAGCCGGCACTGGGAGTCTTTTTCCCGTTCAGGTAGGCCAGGCAGTTGTCCACATAGAACAGGTTCCCAATCAGGGTGGTAAAGGCAAAGAGCACCATGGCCACGGTGATCATAATGGGACCGAAAGCCCCGAAGTCTGTCTGGGTGGCAGCCTGTACATAGGGAGCCCCGGCCATGGCCTTGGTGGGTACCACCCCGGAGAATATGCACATGAGGGCGGTAGCCGTGCAGAGCACCGTATCGATGAACACGGACAGCATCTGCACCAGACCCTGCTGGGCCGGATGGGCCACATCAGCCGCAGCGGCGGCGTTGGGGGCGGACCCTACACCGGCTTCGTTGGAATACAGGCCCCGTTTGATGCCATACATCATGCAGGAACCGCTGATACCCCCCAGGATCTTCTGGAAGTCAAAGGCATCGGCGAACACGGCGGACAGCACGGAGGGAATCATCCCGATGTGCATCACAATGATCACCAGGGCCAGGATTACATACAGAACCCCCATAAAGGGCACCAGCACTTCCGTCACCCGCATGATCCGTTTGCCGCCGCCCATGAGACAGTAGCCCACCAGCACAGCCAGGATGGCCCCGATGACCCAGGAGGTGACCCCTTTTTCATAGAATCCGTACACGCTGAAGGTGGACTGGAGGTTGTAGGAAGCCAGGGCATTGAACCCGCCGGCATAGGTGATGATCAGGAAGAAGGCAAAGGCCCCTGCCAGCAGTTTGTTGTGGAGAGCGATTTCAATGTAGTAGGCCGGTCCGCCGTAGCTGTCCCCGTTGGCATCCCGGCGTTTGTACACCTGGGCCAGAGTACTTTCGATGAAGGCCGTGGCACCGCCGATGATGGCAATGGCCCACATCCAGAACACGGAACCGAAGCCACCCAGGCACAGGGCGGTGGAGATCCCGATGATGTTCCCGGTACCCACCCGGGAAGCGGTGGAAACCATCAGAGCCTGGAACGAAGATACGGACCCTTCCTTGCTGGGCTTCTGCATGACCACTCGGATGCATTCCCGGAACCAGCGGAACTGGATCAGTCGGGTCCGAACCGTAAAGAACAGGCCGGCTGCCAGCAGCACGATGACCAGGATGGGATAATACAGTACGTCGTCCATGGTGGTAAGTATTTGTGACATTGACATTTGTCCTCCCTTTCAGGGCTTTTTCCTGTTCCTCTGCAGAAAAAAGCGTAATATGATACTTTACATTATACACTATGGACAAGAAATTGACACGTTTCCGTAAAAATAATGTACGAAAATGGGGTGCGAAAGAATTCACACCCCATTTTTACAACATTTTCAATTCATACACATCCGGCCGCCGGTTGTCCAGGGTAAAGGTGCTCTGGCGGACTTTGGTCACGTAATCCAGGTCGATTTCGGCGGTGATGACCCCCGGCTTGTCCGACGCCCTGGCAATTACCGTGCCCCAGGGATCCACGATCAGAGAATTCCCGTAGGCGGTGAACCGGGGCTTCTTCCCCATCTGGTTGGGAGCGATTACGTAACATTCATTCTCGATGGCCCGGGCCCGGACCAGCACTTCCCAGTGGTCCTTCCCGGTGTTCACGGTGAAATTGGCAGGGACAGCGAAAATCTTCGCCCCTTCCAGGGCCATGATCCGGAACATCTCTCCGAACCGGACATCGTAGCAGATGGCCAGGCCCAGTTTCCCCCATTCCGTATCCCCCAGGGCAAGGGTCTTCCCCGGGCACACCCGGTCGCTTTCCCGGCTGGTTACCCCGTTGGGCAACACCACGTCAAAGGGATGGAGCTTGGCATATTTGGCGGCCAGGGTTCCGTCCGGGCGCACCAGGAAGGTGGTGTTGAAGGGACGGGCCGGGTCTTCCGGATTGCTTTCATAAATGCTCCCGGCTTCCAGCCAGATTCCCAGTTCCCGGGCCAGTTCCGCCATCTTCCGGAAGGTGGGACCTCCAGGGATGGTTTCTGCTTCTCCGGCCATATCCCGGCCGATGTAGTTCATGGATTCCGGCAGCACCACCAGACTGGCTCCCCTGGCGGCCGCCTCCCGGATATAGCCTTCGGCCGCAGCCAGATTGGCATTTTTATCATCCTGGGAGTCCATCTGGACAGCAGCAGCAATGAATTTGGTCATAGCAGTCTCCTTTCAGCGGGGCAACAGACCTGCACCGCCACAGTATCACTGTAAATTGGCGGGGGACCAGCCTCAAGGCTGGTGGTGGGTTCTTCCCTCTTCACTCAACATGATAATACTCCCGGTACCACTGGGCGAACTTCCCCAGCCCTTCGGCAATGGTGGTGCTGGGCCGGAATCCGAAGTCCCGTTCCAGTTCGCTTACGTCCGCATAGGTCTGGTACACGTCCCCGGGCTGCATGGGCAGGTATTCCTTCTCCGCCGTTTTTCCCAGGGCCTTTTCCAGGGTCTCGATGAAAGTCATGAGCTTTTCCGGGTGGTTGTTCCCGATGTTGTAGATCTTGTACCGGTCCCCCTCCTCATTGGCCTTGGGCGGATTGCACAGCATGTTCTGGATGCCGGTGACAATATCGTCCACATAGGTGAAGTCCCGGTACATGTCCCCCTGGTTAAAGATGGTGATGGGTTCCCCCTTCATGATCTTGTTGGTGAATTTGAAATACGCCATGTCCGGCCGGCCGAAAGGCCCGTACACCGTAAAGAACCGGAGACCGGTGGCCGGGATCCCGTACAGATGGCAGTAGGTATAGGCCATCAGTTCGTCAGATTTCTTGGTGGCCGCATAGAGGCTGATGGGATGATCCACATTATCCGTGGTGGCAAAGGGGGTCTTCTTCTGGTTCCCGTATACGGAGGAACTGGAAGCGAACAGCAGATGTTCCGGCTGGAAATGCCGGCAGGCTTCCAGAATGTTGAAGAACCCCACAATGTTGGAATCGATGTATTCCCGGGGATGGTCGATGCTGTAGCGGACCCCGGCCTGGGCCGCCAGGTTCACCACAATGTCCGGCCGGAAATCCCCAAAGATCCGGTCCACCGTTTCCTTGTCCGCCAGGTCTCCCTGGGTGAAGGAAAAGGCCGGGTACAGTTCCAGCCGGGCCAGCCGGTCCTTCTTCAGCTGCACATCGTAATAGGCGTTCATGTTGTCCATTCCGGCCACCCGGGCCCCCAGGGACAGCAGCCGTCTGGCCAGGTGATAGCCGATGAAGCCGGCGGCTCCGGTGATCAGGATTTTCTTGTTGGCGTCAAAAGGTTCCATAACTGCTCCTTAGTCCCGGTCAAACAGGTCCCGGGTATAGACTTTGTCTTTCACATCCGCCAGATCCTCTGACCAGCGGTTGGCCACGATCAGGTCACATTCCTTTTTGAACTGGTCCAGGTCCCGGCACACCGGGGACCGGAAAAAGTCCTTTTCTTTCAGGGTGGGTTCATAGACCACCACCGGGATCCCCTTGGCCTTGATCCGTTTCATCACACCCTGGATGGCGGAAGAACGGAAATTGTCCGAAGCGCTTTTCATGGTCAGCCGGTAGATTCCCACCGTTTTGGGATTCCGGGCCAGGATTTCGTCAGCAATGTGGTCCTTCCGGGTCCGGTTGGCCGCCACAATGGCGGAAATCAGGTTCTGGGGCACATCCTGGTAGTTGGCCAGGAGCTGTTTGGTATCCTTGGGCAGGCAGTAGCCCCCGTACCCAAAGGAAGGATTGTTGTAGAAGTCCCCGATCCGGGGATCCAGGCAGACCCCTTTGATGATCTGGGCCGTGGACAGCCCCCGGATTTCCGCATAGGAATCCAGTTCATTGAAGTAGGCCACCCGGAGAGCCAGATATGTGTTGGCAAACAGCTTGATGGCTTCCGCTTCCGTAGAACCCGTGAACAGCTGGGGGATGTCCTTTTTTTCCGCCCCTTCTGCCAGGAGAGCCGCAAACTGCCGGCCCCGGGGAGAACCCTCCCCCACTACGATCCGGGAGGGATGGAGATTGTCGTACAGGGCCTTCCCTTCCCGGAGGAATTCCGGAGAGAAGATGATGTTGTCCGTATGGTACTGTTTCCGGATTTCTTCCGTATAGCCCACCGGCACCGTGGATTTGATCACCATCACCGCTTCCGGGTTGATGGCCAGCACTTCTTCAATGACCTTTTCCACGGAAGAAGTATCGAAGAAGTTTTTCTGGGGATCGTAGTTGGTGGGGGTGGAGATAATGATATAGGAAGCTCCTTCGAAGGCGTCCTGGGGATCCAGGGTGGCCCGGAACCGGATATCCTTCCGTTTCAGGAAGCGGGAAATATCCGCATCCACCAGAGGGGACCGGCCTTCGTTGAGCATCTGTACTTTTTCCGGCACAATGTCCAGCGCCACCACTTCCTGGTGCTGGGCCAGCAGGAGCCCGTTGGAAAGGCCCACATAGCCGGTGCCTGCAATAGCGATTTTCATAAAAACGGCTCCTTTCCTGCAATAAGAATATTATACCATAAAAAAAAGGGGGTGCCGCACATTGCGTGCGGCACCCCGTCAACGGTCAACTGTCAACGGTCAGCAGCCATTGGAAAGGGACGGATAGTGACTCTGGAGCTCAGGCTGCGTGTCACGGGGGCAATGGGCGTTAGCCCGAGCGTATATCCGCCCTTTACAAGGGCGGGGGTATCCATGCGCAGCATGGGTGGTGGGTTAGCAGCCCATAGGGCTGCGTTTCCCTTCAGAAGGAACCCACAGCTGTGGGTTCCTTCCACCGGCCGTTGACCGCTGACAGATTTTATCTTTCCAGCACCTCCGGATGCCGGACCAGATAACCGGTGAGGTCCATCCAGGCTTCCCTTTCTTCCGTGTAAGGTTTGGGGCCTTCCTGGAGGTCTTCGGGACCATACTGGGGCCCCAGGGGCTGATAGAAGTCCTGGCTGTAGCTGCCGTAGGCGTCTTTCCGCAGCCAGTGGTAAGGCGATACCACATGATCGATGGGTTCCAGCAGAGAAGGATACAGGGAATAATAGGTGAACCCCTTGGGGGCGATCAGTTCGAAAATGGTGGGGGCAATGTTCATGTGGCTCCCGATGGTATTCCCGGCCAGGCTGTGGGGATTCAGCTCCCGGTGGTTCACCAGCAGCACCGGGCTGTGCCGTTCCCGCAGGTTGCAGTCCCGTCCCATCAGAGAAGTTTTCCCCAGCACCGGGCTCATATCGATGGAATGGTCCCCGGTAAGGATGAACAGACAGTCCGGATAGGCTTTCCGCATGGTCCGGATGAATTTCCCCAGAGCCTGGTCCGAGAACCAGAAGGTCCCCAGGTTTTTCTGGATTTCCTTGTTCCGCCGGATGTCCCGGGGCGCCTCAGGCATCACCTTTTCCGGGTCATACCCGTACTCCTTCAGGGGAATCTTGAAGGGCCCGTGGTAGCTGGTGGTGTACAGGAAATGGAACTGGTAGGGCCCGTTGGCCTCTTCCTGCTGGAGGATCAGTTCCGCCGCCTTTTCCAGGAACACATTGTCATAGACCCCCACCCAGGTCTTGGGAGCGTCTTTACCACAGAAATCCGTGGCGGTCATCACCTGGTCGAAGCCGCAGGCGGGAGCAAACTGGTTGAAGTTCCCATAGGTTACATTCCCACCGTACCAGTAAGTGGAATGGTAACCCAGTTTTTTCAGCTGCCGGGGCAGGGCCGTGGGCAGGTTGTTGCGCCAAAAGCTTTCTTTTTCGTTCAGTTCCAGCCCTGCATCGAATATCCCGCTCATCAGGCTTACAATGGAAGGCCGGGAGATGATGCCGGCGGAAAGCGCACTGGTCAGGGACGCCGTATGAGGATCCTCCATCAGCTGCCGGCCCCCTTCCACCAGGTTCAGACAGGCGAACTGGGGATCAAAGAACTGCTGGAGATAGGTTTCTCCCACAAAAAGGAAAATATGGGTGGGTTTGGTAATCCGGGCCCCTTTGGCCGTCCTTTTGAACCCATAGGCCGGGTTGGGCAGCTTGTCCGCCGGGACCTTTTCCGTAAAGAAGGGCTGGATGGCTTTCAGGTCCTGGGCATCGGTGTGCTCATAGGCCGGATTCAGTTTGTGCTTCATCACCTGTTCCAGGGCCACCAGGTCGTCCACCGTGGCCTTGGCAAAGAAAATGTCTTTTTTTACCACACTGGGGATGGTATCCCATTCCGGCTTGTCGTCATGCCAGAAAGTCCCCCCGTACCGGAACCAGTAAAAAGCCGCCACAGCCCCCAGGACGATCACCGTATTGTAGGCGTACTGGAGCACCGGGCTGAAAAAGATCAGATACTGGAAGCTGGGCAGTTGGAGCAGCTTGTGGATGCAGAAGCCGCACACCCCCAGATAGGGCAGGATGCCCAAGAGGATCCAGACCCCGTGGTCCTGATGGAAGAAAATATCCACCAGGTTGTGCTTTTCCGCTTTGGCCCCCAGCTTCATGGTCTGGTTGAAGATATCATGGAAATGCTTGTAGAACAGCATCTTCCCGGCAAAGGCCAGGTACAGCACCAGGCTGTAGGTAAGCCCTCCCGCCATCCGCAGCAGGTCCCCTTTCCGGTACCAGTCGGTAAAAAAAGCCCCTGGAATGGACAGCACCACCAGGGGAATCAGGAACACGTAGGCATTGAAATCCATCCCCCACCAGAACCCGTACCGGAAACAGTGCCAGATTACCTTCCCCTTGCCCTTCAGGCTCCGGTACGGATTGTACACGGCAATGAAAATCAGACGAAAAACAGCACACAGAATGGGAAAGAACAAAAACAGCTTTCCATCCTGCTGCAGCGATGCGTAGAATAGACTGAACAAAATTTCCCTCCTTTTGGATTACTGCCGCTGGTACCGGGTACCCCGGCCTTTGCCCACTTTCAGCACGGCCTTTTTCCCCACCAGCCGGTTCAACAGACGGATGACTTTGGTCTTTTCAAAACCGGTGGCCTGTTCGATTTCCTGCCGGCTCAGCAGGCCATTTTCCGGAAATACGGCACAGATTCTTTGCTCCTCCTGGTCCAAGGGCGGCATGGCATCCACCAGAGGCAGGATCACCTGAATAATATGATCCGTTACCTGAAAATCCGGTTTGACCCGGCTTTGGCGGTAGGCATAAAGGATCCGCTGGATGCCCGTTCCAAAGGCTTCAATATACCCCAGCCGATAGAACACATTGGCCAGTTTGGGATTCCGCAGAATGGAAATCTGATGATGGAGATATTCTTCCTGGCTGATGCCTGCCGGCAGTCCTCCCGGCGAGGTAATTTCCACCTTGTCCGGATACATGGCCACCCGTATAGCAGTGGGAATATCCCAGGTACGATGTACCAGAGCGTTGGCCATGGCTTCTCTGATGGCCTGGCCGGGAATCTTCTCCACCATCCGCCGTTCCACTCCATCGATTTTCTCCACCTGGTATTCCCGGGCAATCCGTTCCACAGCCTGGTGGAACAGCGACAATACGGAACATCCATGGATTTTGATCCGTTCCCGGATTTCGTTGATGGACCGGCCAAAGACCATCATATCCACCCCCGGAAAGGTATTCTGATCAGAAAAAAGTTCCGCCACATGGGAGAACTTGCCTCCTGCCGTATAAAATCCCAATGTTTTCAATACATCCGTATCCACCTGAGAAACCCCCAGTTGTTTTTCCATTTCCCGGGACAGAACGGAAAAGGTTAAAGAAGAATCCTTCGCCGGCAAATCTTCAAAATACCGGTGGGACCCTTCCAGGATCAACCGGTTCAAAGCCAGGCGGTCCACTTCAAGAGAAGCGGAATCACTCCTTCTATACGCTTTATTTTTGTACAGATATGGTGGATTATCTCCTTTTCTCACCGTCAAGATAATAGTCTGGTTTTCTTCATTGATTTTCAGCGTATAATCAGGCTGCGGTGAAATACTGTCATTGATTTTATTTTCTATATCCAGACATTTTTGCACGGCTTGGGGAATGCCCTTGACCGTACCATCATCCCGGACGCCAAAAATGATTTTTCCATCCTGATAATTGGCAAAAGCACTGACAGTCTTCAAAAAGGTGTTTGTAATATCTTCCTTATATTCCAATGTACTGCTTTCCCGTTCCACAAAATTCCGCCTCCTTTTCTTTTCGTTTCATTTGCGTTGCATTAATTATAGCAATAGTTGCAACGCAAATGCAACGTAAATTTTGCGTTGCATTTGCGTTTGCAACGAAAAAAAACCGCAGGAACTGTACAGCCGGCGGCCCGCAGAACACATGAACAAACGATGTATCTGCGGGCGGCCGGGCCTGCCGCCCCTACGGTTCCGATTTATACGCTTCTTTTTCTACCTGGCATCGCCTATTTTATCCAGCCAGGACTGGAGCAGCGGATCATACTGGCGGATCCGTTCCACCACCGCTTGGGCAAAAGTTTCATCATAGGTATGGGTGGTCAGATTCCGGTCATCTGCCATCTGCAGGGCTTCCTGGGTCTGCCCCTCATCCAGCAGCCCCAGTTCCCGACAGCAGCGGATGACCTTTTTAGGAGACGCCGCATCAATCCCTTCTTCCACATAAAGGTATTCTTTGGCGCATTTCCAAAGAGTTCAAAAGAAAATTCGAACCGCTGGATCAGGGCATCCCGTTCCACCTCGGACAGATCCGGTTTTACGGCCAGTTCGTGGAGTTTGGTGAGGATTTTTTTGGCTGTCTCCATCCGTATCTGTAAGAGATTTTTAGATGCCATCTTCTACTCCCCTTTTACCAACATTCAACAAATTATTTTTTCTTGATTTTAGTAGAAATATATTGGATAAACCAGTACACACTATCAAAATATTTTCCCTGTCTCCATCGGGCACGGGACATATAATGCATTTCCCGGTAATTTCGGGGTTGCTGCAGCGATTCATCTTTCCAGGGAGACATCTTATAATATTTTATAAAATATCTTTTCAGGGGAAAATCCAACCAGCAATACCACGGCTTCGTCCCTGCATAATGAAGAAATACCGCGTTATCTGGGACTTCAGTTTCCTCGGCAGAAAGTGGAATAAAATTATATTCCCTTCCTACCATCAGTTTCTTCTTTTCCAACACTATATTCAATGCATCCTGATCTAAATAATTCAATCTCTCTTTATACTCAAAACATACATCAAGAAATTTCTCGGAGATTTTTTCCTGCCGCCATTGAACCATGTTCATAAAAATCATTCCAGCATTAAAATACTGCTGCAGCTGAAACTTTTTTTCCTGCTTTCTGGCTGTTGCTGGTACATCTTCTACCACCATTACCGTTTTCCCAGAAAAATCTCTATGAATCAGATTCTGAATTGACTGAAGGCAAACGATATCTCCATCCAAATAGAGAATTTTCTCCACTGCAGGATCCAAAATCTGCCCCAAAAACACCCGGATATAGGTTGCTTTGCCAAGGGCAAACATAGGCAGACCATCAATAATGCTCAAATCTGTAAAATGAACTTGTACTCCACAATTTGGATATCTAGATGCTATGGTTTTCAGTTGGTTAATACTCTTCTCGCTGATATTTTCCGTCAGGATATGAAAAACAATCGGCAGTTCCTTATTGTTTTCCAAAACAGAAATCATGGAAACGCCCATAGGCATCACAAAATTCTCATCTGTTCCGTACCCAATATGCACTGATTCTTTTCCTGCCAGTACATCCGGACTGCCAAATTCAATTTTTTGGGTTTCTATTGTTGCCGTAATTTCCATATTTCTCCCGCAGTACTAAACTGCTTCTCCTTCTTATTTCATTTTTTATTGATTGTCGGAACCTACGCCAGGATCATCAGCCAGGGACTTTGTCCCATGGCAGGTTTTTCCTTGCTCCAATGGAAGAAAATACTGATCTGAAGCAATGTCTTTTGTTTCCTCTCTTCCATGCAGATTCTGAATTCCCATCAAGTCGATCAGTACATCATACAGTAAATCATTGGTCCAATAATCCTCTTTATGCTTTACCAGATTCTGGAATGTTGCAGGATTCCTTTGGCAATAGTTCTGGGACAGAAAAACGACAAAAGGAATCCGTGCCATAGACCAAGTGAATTTTGTCACTTCATGGCTGTGCTGCATATCTTCTCCATGAAGTCAAGTCCATATTTGTGTGTAAATTTCCTTTAGGTATTCAAAACACTATGCTGCCGCCATATTTTGCTGCCGGATAGCGGCTCTTCTCAGTTCAGACGG
>NZ_DBMBXK010000017.1:0-33528 GCF_057597765.1 Acidaminococcus sp.
CGGCTTCCTGGTCCGTAGCCGCTGCCTTTGACCGTCAGGGCAAGGCGATAGGCTGTGAGCCTCCCGCCAGGGACGAACGGGTCTGCCCTCCCGGCGGAGAGTCCTCGCGGGTGTATGGGTATAGAAGTTTTTGCCCTCTGGGAGGCCGGGACGGGTTTGCCTGCGGCGAACCCCCTGCGTCGTCGACCTCAAAGCAGCGATAAAAAATTTTTGACCCCATTTCTGAACAACTATACGGCGATGAAGGCTTCGCTGAGGATTTGTTGACAGATACATAGCCCCCTTTTTTCACAAATTTCATGTTTCTTCCTTCTTTTATCGTGTAGAATAGAAGGGAAGTGATACGAAGGAGGAATATCCATGCATCTGAAAAAATCTGCGGCGGCGCTGGCTCTGGGGCTTTCTCTGGCTCTGCCTCTGTCCGCTTTTGCTTTTGGCCATACCACTCTGCTCCGGCAGGATTATTCGGACGGGAAGGCGGCAGGCCAGGTGCCCTTTGTGGACGGGCTGAAGGAGGCCAATCTCCAGGCCAACCTGAACCACCTGATCAAGGAAAAGGCCAATGCCCTGGGGAAAGAAGCCGGGGGCAAGGCGGTGCTTTCTTATGAAGTGACCATGAACCGGCCCACCCTGTTCAGCATCATCCTGAAGGCGGAAGGGGACCGGACGGTGTATGCCGGCATGAACCTGGACGTAACCGGGGGGAAGGTCCTGGAAGACCAGGACCTTCTGTATACCAATTCCACGGAATATGCCCAGTATATCCAGGGGAAAAATTACGTGTTCGCCGAAGAGGGGATCCGGGTGGCTTCCCAGCCGGAAGGGCCCTTGGACACCACCATCCCTTATACGAAACTGCTGAAGGCCATCAACGTGGCGGAAGGGGCCCGGCTGCTTACCAGCTACAAACTGGACAGCAATGGGGAAGACATGACTCTGGACCTGAAGCCCGGTGAACTGGTGGCCCTGTACATGGATGCCAACCCCACCAGCGGCAACCAGTGGGTGATGGTGGACCAGAGCGCCCAGCCAGGGTTTGTAAACCTGGGCCATTCCTTTACCCTGCCCCTGCTGAATCCCACCGGCCAGGCAGGCTCTCCCGGGGTGACCATCCTGTTCGCCGGTTTCAGCCAGCCCGGTGACTACCAGATCAAAGCGGTCTACGCAAAAAAAATGACCGCCCCCTTAAGGGAGCGGGTGTTTCGGTTCAGGGTAAGGTAACGAAGCTGTTGCACGCATATTTTTCACGTGCAACAGCCCTTTTTTTTCACTTCCCAAAATACTCCTCATACACCCGTATCAGCTGGCGGGCGGTGGCGGCATCTCCGTAGCGGCAGATCCGGGCCACGTGGAGGGCTTTGCGGCCGAATCTTTCCGGCAGCAGGATCATCCCGTGCATGTTCCACTGGTAGATCCCATTGGGCATCCGGGACCGGAAGTAGTCCGCCAGGATTCCATCTTTGGGGTCGCACCGCTTTTCCAGGGTGTTCACGTTGCTGAATTCCCGGAACCGGTCCTGGTCGTCTGGATGGATGAAATTGCTGATGTAGTAGTCCCAGGCTTTGGGGCTGTCGAAGGTCCTCCCTGGCTGGAAGGGGGAGTTTTTGTACCAGAAGGCCAGGGGACGGGCCTCTTTTTTGTCCATATCCAGCAGGGTCACTGTGTTGTACAGTTCATAGACCCGGTCCTGGAGTCCCTGGAGTTTGTTTGCCTGGAGCCGGTCCATGGTGGTAGTGATGTTCTGGAGCCGGCATTTGTACAGGTAATAGTCATTGGCCTGGGCAATCAGGTGTATCTGGAGCCAGAAGAACTGTCTCTGACTCTGGAAGGTGACGGACCCTTTCTGGCCCGGTTCCGCTACCTGTTGGATGCAGGGGGCCAGGGTCTTCCACAAAAAGCTGTCCGGCCGGCTCATGTCTGCAGCCACGGCTTCCGGATTGGGGAAGCCCATGGACCGGGTCACCTTCTGATAGGCGCTGTTGGAAAAGAAGAATTGGAACTGGTGGCTGTCAGCCTGATCTTTTTTAAATTCCACCAGGGCCAGGGGACTGTCGGTGATCAGATTCACCCGGTCTGCCTCATCGAAATACCGGCGCATGGCGTCTGTTTCGTGGAACAGCCCCACTTTTTCTGCCACCCAGCGGGAATCCACCACTTCCAGGGGACGGCTGAACAGGAATCCCTGGAGCCGGTCGCAGCCGATGGAACGGAGGAATTCCGCATGGTCAGGGGTCTCTACTCCTTCCGCCAGGGTAAAGATGTCCAGCTCTTTGGCCATCCGGACCACATTTTTCACCACGGTCCGGGCCCGGTCAGTGAAACTGTCCAGAAAGGCCATGTCCAGCTTGATGGTGTCGAAACCATAGTCTTTCAGTACGTTCAAAGAAGAAAAGCCGCTGCCAAAGTCGTCCATCCAGATCTCGTAACCGGCGGACCGGAACTGGTCCAGCACCGGGGCAATGGAGCTCATGTCCTGGACAAAGACGCTTTCGGTGATTTCCAGAGCCAGCTGGCTGTGAGGGATGCCGGCCCGGTCCACCCGGCCGTTGATCTCTTCAAATAAATTGCAGGCAAAAAAGTCCAGCCGGGACAGGTTGAAGGAAACCGGCACCATGGCCATGCCTTCATCAGCCCGGGGATGGTAATGGGCGCAGATCTGGTCCACCATGCACAGGTCCAGCTTCTGGATGGTGCCGGATTTTTCCAGGGCAGGGATGAAGATGCCCGGGGAAATCAGCCCGTGGACCGGGTCCTGCCAACGGGCCAGGGCTTCGAAACCGCAGAGGGTATAGGACAGGCTCCGAACAATGGGCTGGAAATACAGTCGGATCCAGCCTTTGGCAATGGCTTCATCCAAATGGGCGCAGACGTACTCCTGGAGAGCGGTCCGGTCCGGGGTATGGAATTGGGAAGCACGGGTATCTGGAGCCATGAGGCACCTCTTTTCTTATTTTCTCACCGGACAGGACCGTCCAGGCTCCCCGCTAACGGAGCAATCCGGAAGAATCCTGTCCCTGCGCGCAAAACACTGTTATAAGTATATACGGACTGTAAAAAAATACAACAGATTTCTGCACTTTTCACAGAGTTTTTTTTAATTGTTCATGAGGGAACCGGGAGCCTCCTCCTTCTGGCCATCTCCGGAGGAATATGATAAAATAAAAAGTCATGGATTGTACGTATTCAGGGATCATCCCTGCTGGATCATAAAGGAGTCTCTAATGGAAAGAAAAGATATCGAACTGCTGTCCCCGGCAGGCACCTGGGAAGCTTTGGAAGCGGCTGTGTTTGCCGGTGCCGACGCGGTGTACCTGGGGGGCAGCCATTTTGGCGCCCGGGCCTATGCGGAAAACTTCGGACCGGAGGAAATGACCCGGGCCATCCGGTTCGCCCATCTCCACCGGGTAAAGATCTATGTAACGGTGAACACCCTGGTGGATGACGGGGAAATGCCTGATCTGGGGGAATACCTGTGCTTTTTGAGCAATATCGGGGTGGACGGGATCATCGTCCAGGACCTGGGGGTGATCCGGGTGGCCCGGCAGGTGGCGCCGGAACTGCCCCTTCACGCCAGTACCCAGATGACGGTGACCAATTCCGCCGGGGCTCTGTTTACATACCACAATGGTATGGAACAGGCGGTGATGGCCCGGGAAACCTCCCTGAAGGATCTGAAGACCATCTGTAATATCACCCCGGGCAAGATTGAAGGATTCATGCACGGAGCCCTGTGCGTGTGCTACAGCGGCCAGTGCCTCATGAGCAGTATGATCGGAGGCCGCAGCGGCAACCGGGGCCGGTGTGCCCAGCCCTGCCGGCTGCCCTACACTTTGGTGAACAAGGACGGGAAGGACCTGCTGGCCAAGGTGGATGCCGGCCATTACCTGCTGTCCCCCAAAGACCTGAACACCCTGGATGTGCTGCCCCAGCTGATCGAAACGGGGATCCATTCTTTCAAGATCGAAGGCCGGATGAAGCGGCCGGAATATGTGGCGGTGGTGACGGACATTTACCGCCGGGCCATTGACAGCTACCTGGCCGGCCATTATGAAGTGCCCCAGGAAGACCGGGATAACATCGAACAGATCTTCAACCGGGATTTCACCACTGCCTATATGGTGAACCGGCCTGGACGGACCATGATGAGCGACCGGCGGCCCAACAACCGGGGAGTGCTCCTGGGCCGGGTCCAGAGCCTTGCCAAGGATCATACCGCCGGCATCCTGAAGCTGGACCGGGACCTGCACCTGGGAGACGGACTGGAATTCTGGGTCAGCGTAGGGGGCCGGGTGGGCACCTCCGTGGAACATATGACCGTAAACGGGAAAGAGGTGCCGGTGGCCCGGGCAGGCAGCAGCGTCACCATTCCCGTACCCCGGGGAATCCGGCTCAACGACCGGGTGTTCCGGACCTATGACAATGAACTGATGCAGTATGCCGCCCAGTATTTTGGAGAAGACCACAAGAAACGGATCCCTCTGTATGCAGAAGTCACCGCTCGCCTGGGCCAGCCCATGGAAGTGAAAGTGACCGACGAAGAAGGGAATACCGGCTCTGCAAAAACCGGGTTCATTGTGGAAAAAGCCCGGAAACATGCCCTGGATGAAGCTGCGGTGAAAAAGCAGCTGGACCGGCTGGGGACCACGGAATTCTCCCTGGGAGAACTGGTCTGCCGCCTGGATGAAGGGGTCATGGTGCCCATGAGCGAAATCAACGAAGCCCGCCGGGCAGCCGTGGAAGAACTGACCCAGAAGCGGCTGGACGCCTTCCTGCCTCCCCGGAAAAAGGCTGTGTGGCACAGGGAAGTGCTCCGGCAGCGGGAAAACCACGGCACCCGGAAACACAGCCAGCTCAGCGTCCAGGTGGACACCCTGGAAAAGGCCAAAGTGGCCCTGGAAGCCGGAGCCGATGTGCTGCTGGTGGGAGGGGACAGCTACACCCTGCCTCTCCTTACCCTGGAAGATTACAGCACCATCAGAGGCTGGACCCGGGCCCGGGGGAAACAGTGGATGGCGGCCACCAGCCGGATCGTCAGCGAAGGCCAGCTGAAGTACTTCCGGAACGCCCTGGCCCAGTGGGCGGCTCTCCAGCCCGACGGGTTCCTGATCGCCAACAACGGGCTGGTGGAAATGGCCCAGGAGCTGGGGCTGCCTCTGTGGCTGGATTATGACATGAACGCCTACAACAGCCAGAGCATCCTGTTCTGGCAGGAACAGGGCTTTGCCGGGGTAACCCTGTCTCCGGAACTGACCCTCCAGCAGGTGGGGGCCCTGGTGAAGAAGAGCCCGCTCCCCATTGAGTGTCTGGCGGAAGGGGCCCTGGAAATGATGGTCAGCGAATACTGTGTGGAAGGGAGCTTCCTGGGGAACCTGCACAAAGGATCCTGCAGCTTCCACTGCAAAGAGCAGGGATTCCTGGAAGACCGGAAGAAGGAAAAGTTCCCTCTGAAGCAGGACCAGTTCGGCCGGATGCACGTGCTCAACGGCCATCCCTTGTCCATGCTGGCCAATGTGCCGGATATGGAAAAGGCCGGGATCGCCCGGCTGCGGATTGATGGCCGGGGCTATACCGCCGAAGAGCTGGGTGAACTGACCGCCCTGTACCGGGGCGTGCTGGACGGGGACACCAAAGTGGAAGAGAACCGGCCCCACACCACCCGGGGACATTATTTCAGAGGAGTTTTGTAAGCATGGGGAAATTTGCTGTCAATACATTGGAATTCGATAAAGTGAAGGCTCTCCTGGCGGACCAGGCAGGGACTTCTCTGGGCCGGAAACTGGCCCTGGACCTGGTGAGCTCCAGCCGGTTCGAACAGGTGAAACTGGCCCAGGAGGAAACTGCCGAAGCCGTCCAGCTGCTGGACGAAGGGAAACGGCTGCCCCTGGGGGGCATGACGGATATCAGTCCCCTGGTGAAACGGACCCGGGTAGGGAGCATCCTGGAGCCGGAAGACTTCAAGGCCATCGGAGACACCATCGACGGGCTCCGGCATCTGAAGCAGTTCCTGCTGGAAGACACGGAAAACGCTCCGGCCCTCCGGGATTATGGTCCCCAGCTGGGGGATTTCACCCGGCTGAGCAAGCAGCTGTCCAGCGCCCTGGATGAAAAGGGGAACATCAAGGATAACGCTTCCGTAAAGCTCCAGGGCCTGCGCACCGGGATCCTGGCGGCCAAGAACCGGGTGAAGGACAAACTCACCAATATCCTCCACGATCCCAACAACCAGAAATACTTCCAGGATGCCCTGGTGACCATGCGGGAAGACCGGTACGTAATCCCCATCAAACAGGAATACCGGCTGAACTTTCCCGGGGTGGTCCATGACCAGAGCGCCAGCGGGGCCACCTTGTTCGTGGAACCTATGGCAGTGGTGAACCTGAACAACGACATCAAGAAATACCGGCTGGAGGAACAGGCAGAAGTGGAACGGATCCTCCGGACTCTCACCGGCCATGTGGGCAGCGAGGCGGAAAACATCCTCAGCTCCCTGGAAGTGGCGGCCCAGGTGGATCTCATCGGTGCCAAGGCCGCCCTGGCCCAGAAGCTCCACTGCTGCCGGCCCATGATGATCCTCCAGCAGCGGCTGCGGATTACCCAGGGACGCCATCCTCTCCTGGACCAGGAAAAGGTGGTGCCTCTGGACATCAACCTGGGGGACGATTTCACCACCCTGCTGATCACCGGCCCTAATACCGGCGGGAAAACCGTGGCCTTAAAGACCGTGGGGGTGTTCGCCCTCATGGCCCAGGCAGGGATGTTCGTCCCGGCCAAAGAAGCCATCCTGCCGGTGTTCGGCGGGGTCTATGCGGATATCGGGGATGAACAGAGCATTGAACAGAGCCTGTCCACCTTCTCCGGCCATATGAAGAACATGATCTCCATTTTGGATGAAGTCCGGGAAGGGGACCTGGTGCTGGTGGACGAAGTGTGCGTAGGGACCGATCCCACCGAAGGGGCGGCCCTGGCCATGGCCATGATCGAGTACCTGTACAACAAAAAGGTGCTTACCATCATGACCACCCACTACAGCGAACTGAAGACCTTTGCCTATGAGCATGAGGGTATGGAAAACGCCAGTGTGGAATTCGATCCGGAAACCCTCCGGCCCACCTACAAGCTGCTCATGGGTGTGCCCGGCAGTTCCAACGCCTTCTACATCAGCAAACGGCTGGGGCTGCCCCAGGAGATCCTGGACGAAGCCAAGACCTTCATCGGAGAAGGCCACAGCAATATGGAACGGGTGCTCCAGAACCTGGAAGGGGAGCGCCGGGAATATGAAAGCCGGAAGGACGAAATCGCCTCCCTCCAGCGGGAAGCGGAATACCTGAAGAACGAACTGACCCGTCAGAAGCAGGACCTGGAAAAGAGCCGGAACGCCATTTTACGGAAGGCCCGGGAACAGGCGGACGAACTGTACCGGAACGCCCGGCGGGAATCCACTTCCATTTTGAAGGAACTGCGGGCCAACCAGGACATGGTGGAAAGCCGGAAGGTGGAACAGCTGGCGGAACTGTCCCGGAAGGTGCTGAACAAGAACTTCTCCATTGACGGGAAGCCCATGCCGGAAGGTCAGGGGCTCACCAGCGGCAATGCGGCGGTGGGCAAGAAGGTGTATGTGAAGAAGATCGGCCAGAGCGGCACCATTGTGGCCCTGAACGGCAAGGAAGTCACCGTGCGGATCGGGATCATGAAGATGAATCTGAAGCTGAAGGACTGCCTGCTGCTGAAGGAAGCGCCCAGCCAGCCCCGGAGCACCCACCGGACCCTGAAGAAGAGCACCAGCCAGGGCCACAACCTGTTTGTGAAGAAGGCCCAGGACGCCACGGTGCAGATCGATGTGCGGGGCAAGACCGTGGATGAAGCCATCCCCTATGTGGACAAGGCCATTGACGATGCCCTGCTGGCCGGGATGGACCGGTTCCGTCTGGTCCACGGGAAAGGCACCGGCATGCTGCGGAAAGGCCTCCTGGAATACCTGGACCAGCATCCCAATGTGCTGAAAACCGAAATGGCCCCCCTGAATGAAGGGGGATTCGGGGCCACCATTGTGTGGGTGAAATAAAAGCGCGGTGCCTGGGCGCCGCGCTGTCAACGGTCGGCGGCCGGAGGAGGAAACCCGCCGCTGGCGGGTTTCTTTGAAGGGAAACGCAGCCTTTGGCTGCTAACCCACCACCAGCCTGTCGGCTGGTCCCCCGCCCTTGCAAAGGGCGGATATACCCTCGGGCCGGCGCCTGTTGTTTTTTCAGTGCAAGCACAACAAATCGATGTCTTGTTATCCGGCTTTGGT
Source organism: Acidaminococcus sp. (assembly GCF_057597765.1). Lineage (NCBI taxonomy): Bacteria > Bacillati > Bacillota > Negativicutes > Acidaminococcales > Acidaminococcaceae > Acidaminococcus > Acidaminococcus sp. The sequence continues at coordinate 8,288 of NZ_DBMBXK010000017.1, forward strand.
AGAGGGGATATACCCTCGGGCCGGCGCCTGTTGCTTTTTCAGCGCAAGGGCGTCAGCCCGTATATTTTTTATCCGCCCTTTGCAAGGGCGGGGGACCGTTGCGCTTGCGCAATGGTGGTGGGTTAGCAGTCCTCAGGGCTGCGTTTCCCTTCAGGAGCATCTGCCTTTGGCAGATGCTCTCCTTCGTCCAGTGACCATTGACCGCTGACAAAAAAATCCTGCTGCAGGCTGCAGCAGGATTTTTTTTACTTCACCTCTTCCACCATCTTTGCCAGACGGCTCTGGAAGATGTCTCCCTGGGTGATGGCGCTGGCAGGCTTCCACCAGGCCAGAGAATCATTGGGATTGTTCAGGAAGGTCCGGCCGAAGGGGGTTCCGATATCCCGGGGAGAAGCCCAGGAAAACAGGGTCAGGTTGGGTTTGAACACCCCCAGCTGTTCCCCGGTGGGAGCCAGGGACCCGGTCATGGGCTGGACAATGGGCCGGAGGGGGATCTTCTGGACCTGGATGGGACGGGAGGGGGTTACAGGAGTGTAAACGGGAGTGGGAATGGGGCTGTGATTCTGGAAGCCGCCCACCGGCACCGTGGGCCGGGGCACAGGAGAGCCGATCCGCCCGGGTTTGGGCACCGGAATGGCCCCGGCCGCCAGCGCCGAACCGCAGACGGAAAAGGCCGTAAGGATGGTCAGGAAAAACCGTTTCCAAATGGATTGTTTCATGGGAATCACCTCTTTGGTCCTATTATAGCATATTGGAGGGGCTGATGCACAAAAGGGGGTACGGCGGTCCTGGGCAGGCTGCCCGCTCATCCGGTGGCTGGCGGCTCATTTTGCGGGCGGCCGGGCCTGCCGCCCCTACGGTTGGGCAGAGTCTCCCATCCTGCCGCCCACCTGGCCACTTAACCACCTGACCACTTGCGGGCGGCCGGGCCTGCCGCCCCTACGGGTTGGAGCAGAGTCTCCACCTAACCACTTAACCTCCTGGCTGTCTCCACATTTCGAACGATAGTGTAACTTATGTTATAAAAGTTCGATAAAACATTGACAGAGCCCCGGTCCGTTGATAGAATAGGAGTATAAATTATTGTGGTGGTTTGGCTCTGAGAAACTTGAACACTGGCTGTGCGGGCGGTATCAAGGGCCTTTTTTATTGGAGGTGCTCACGAATGAAAGCAGCAATTATCATGGGAAGCAATTCGGACTGGCCGGTGCTGGAACCTGCGGAAAAAACTCTGAAGGAATTCGGGGTAGAGGTGGAAGTAGTGGTGGCCAGCGCCCACCGGACTCCGGAATTGGTACAGGAATTCGCCGCCGGCGCCCGTGACCGGGGTGTGGAAGTCATCATTGCCGCCGCCGGTGCAGCGGCCCATCTGGGCGGATTCATCGCCGCCTTCACCACGGTGCCGGTGATCGGGATTCCCATCAACGCCACCCCTCTCAACGGGATGGATTCTCTCCTGAGCTTCGTGCAGATGCCTTCCGGCATTCCCGTGGCCACCATGGCCATCAACGGGGCTAAGAATGCCGCCATCTTCGCCGTGGAGATCCTGGCGGTGAAGTATCCGGAACTGGTGACCAAACTGGCGGAAGCCCGGGCCAAGATGAAGGAAGAAGTGAAAGCCAAAGGGGAAAAACTGGCTGCTGCCAGAGCCGCCGCTGCCAAAGCATAAGGAAACGGGAGGAACTATGGGGGACAAGTTTTTTGCGGAAGACAAGCTCCATGAAGAATGCGGGGTCTTCGGCATCTATTCCAAGAAAGACGACGTGGCACTGAATACCTACTGGGGGCTGTTCGCTCTCCAGCACAGAGGCCAGGAAAGCGCCGGCATCGCTGTCACCGACGGCCGGCACATGCACATCAAAAAGGGCATGGGACTGGTGAACGATGTGTTCAAGGACGGCCTGAAGGGCCTGGACGGCTGCATTGCCGCCGGCCATGTACGGTATTCCACCACCGGGGCCAGCATGCCCTACAATGTGCAGCCGCTGAAGGTGTTCTATGACGGGGGCAACCTGGCCCTCAGCCACAACGGCAACCTGACCAACGCCGCCCAGCTCCGGAAGGAACTGGCCAACGACGGGGTGGTGTTCCAGACCACCATCGACAGCGAAGTGGTGCTGAGCCTGATCGCCCGGAGCCGGAAAAAGACCCTGCCGGAACGGGTGGCGGAAGCGGCTGACACCATCCGGGGTGCCTTTGCCATCCTCATCATGAACGATGACCAGCTGATCGCCTTCCGGGATCCCTACGGCTTCCGGCCTCTGTGCCTGGGCCGGCTGGACCACGGCTGGGTGGTGGCCAGTGAAACCTGCGCTCTGGATCTGGTGGGGGCCCACTATGTGCGGGACGTGAAGCCCGGGGAAATGATCGTCATCGACAACGAGGAAACAGAACCCAAAAGCATCATGTACAGCACCCACAAACCGGCCCACTGTGCCCACTGTATTTTCGAATACGTGTATTTCGCCCGTCCCGACAGCATCATCGACGGGGAAAGCGTATACCAGGCCCGTCTGAACATGGGACGGATCCTGGCCCGGGAAACCAGGGGGATCAAGGCGGATGTGGTGATTTCCGTGCCCGATTCCGGCACCCCTGCAGCCATCGGCTACGGCCTGGAAGCCGGGATCCCCTTTGTGGAAGGGCTCACCAAGAACAAATACATCGGCCGGACCTTCATCCAGCCCACCCAGAAACAGCGCCTCAATGCGGTGCGGCTGAAACTGAACGCCAACCGGAGCCTGGTGGAAGGGAAATCCGTGGTGATGGTGGATGACTCCATCGTCCGGGGCACCACCAGCGGCAAGATCGTCCAGCTGCTCCGGGATGCGGGAGCCACGGCGGTGCACGTGTGCATCAGTTCGCCCCCTGTAATGGATTCCTGCTTCTACGGCATCGACACTTCCGAACGGAAAGAACTGATCGCCGCCAGCAAGACGGAAGAAGAGATCCGCCAGTACATCAAGGCGGACAGCCTCCATTACATTACCATGGAAGGACTCCGGGCCAGCCTGTCCGTGCTGAAACCCGATGATATGTGCTATGCCTGCTTCAATTCCCATTATCCGGATGGAGCAGATAAAGAAATGAAAAAAGGATCCAAATTACAGTTTGAACTGGGTTGCTAAGGAGGAAACAGCGTGAGCGAGAAAAAGGTCATTACATACGCAGATGCAGGGGTGGATATCGACGCCGGCAACAAAGCCGTGGAACTGATGAAGGACAGCGTCCGGGCCACCTACCGTCCGGAAGTCATCGGGGACCTGGGGGGCTTCGGGGGCCTGTTTGCCCTGGGGAACAAATACCAGGATCCGGTGCTGGTTTCCGGTACCGACGGTGTGGGCACCAAGCTGAAGATCGCCTTTATGATGGACCGTCACGACACCATCGGCCAGGACGCCGTGGCCATGTGCGTCAATGATATCCTGGTCCAGGGGGCGGAACCTCTGTTCTTCCTGGATTACATCGCCACCGCCAAGGTGGAATCCCAGAAAATCGCCGACATCGTCAAAGGGGTGGCCAATGCCTGCAAGGAAAGCGGCTGTGCCCTGATCGGCGGGGAAACCGCTGAAATGGCCGGGTTCTATGCCAAGGACGAATACGACATCGCCGGCTTCAGCGTAGGCGTGGTGGAACGGAGCAAGATGATCACCGGGGACAAGGTGAAGGCCGGGGACGTCCTCCTGGGTCTGCCTTCCACCGGGGTCCATTCCAACGGGTTCTCCCTGGTACGGAAAATCTGCTTCGAAGCTCAGGGCTTCACGGTGGACACCTACATTCCGGAATTCGGCAAAACCCTGGGTGAGGAACTGCTGACTCCCACCCGGCTGTATCCCCGGACCATCCTGCCCATGATCAAAAAATTCGATCTCCACGGTATGGTCCACATCACCGGGGGCGGCTTCTATGACAACATTCCCCGGATCCTGCCGGAAAACTGTGACGCGGAAGTCCATGCAGACGCCTGGGAAGTGCCCGCTGTGTTCAAAAAGCTCCAGGAATGGGGCAATGTTCCGGTGAAGGAAATGTACCGGACCTTCAACATGGGGGTTGGCATGGTGCTGGTGGTGGATCCTTCCGAAGCCGACGCCGTCCGGGCTCATCTGAAAGAAAACGGGGAAACCTTCTACGAACTGGGCCATGTGGTGCCCGGCACCAAAAAGACCGTGATGAAAGGCGGGGTTTTCGGTGACTAAACGGAAAATCGGGGTACTGGTCAGCGGCCGGGGAAGCAATTTCCAGGCCGTGGCCGACAAAATCAAAAAAGAAAACCTGCCCATCGAAATCGCCGTGGTGATCAGCGACAGTCCGGAAGCCTATGCCCTCCAGCGGGCGGAAAAGATGGGGATCCCTCACTGCGCCATTGCCCGTCAGGATTTTGTGGACAAGGCTTCCTTCGAAGCCGCCATTGACAAGACACTCCGGGAAGCAGGGGTGGAACTGGTGGTGCTGGCCGGATTCATGCGGATCCTCAGCGGGGATTTCGTGAATTCCTGGTACCACAAGATCATCAACATCCATCCGGCCCTGCTGCCGTCCTTTACGGGACTGGATGCCCAGGGACAGGCCCTGAACTACGGGGTGAAGATCGCCGGCTGCACCGTCCACTTTGTGGATGCAGGGATGGATACCGGCCCCATCATCATGCAGGCCGCCGTACCTGTGCTGGACGAAGATACCCATGACACCCTGGCCGCCCGGATCCTGGTCCAGGAACATACCATCCTGCCGGAAGTGGTGAAGCTGTGGGCGGAAGACCGGCTGACCGTAAACGGCCGGAAAGTGAAAATCCGTAAATAAGGAGAAGAATCCATGCTGAAAATTCGCAGAGCATTACTGAGCGTTTCTGACAAGACCGGCATTGTGAAGCTGGGCTATTTCCTGAACAACAATGGGGTGGAAATCATCTCCACCGGCGGCACCATGAAGGTGCTGAAGGAAGCTGGCGTGCCGGTGACCTACGTAAGCGACGTAACCGGGACCCCGGAAATGATGGACGGCCGGGTAAAGACCCTGAATCCCAAGATCCATGGGGGCATCCTGGCTGTGCGCAGCAATCCCAAACATATGGAAGACATGAAGAAGAACGGGATCCAGCCCATTGACCTGGTGGTGGTGAACCTGTATCCCTTCCAGCAGACCATTGCCAAGCCGGATGTAACCGAAGCCGAAGCCATCGAAAACATCGACATCGGCGGTCCGGCCATGGTCCGGGCTTCTGCCAAGAACTTCCACGATGTGGTGATCATCACCAATCCGGACCGGTATGAAGACCTGATCCACCTGCTGAAGGAAAAAGGGGACATCGATCTCCACACCCGGAAAATGCTGGCCCAGGAAGCCTTTGCCCATACGGCGGAATACGATACGGCCATTGCAGCCTATCTGAAGAAGCAGCTGGACAGCGAAAAATAAGGGAGGCCTTAGCATGCAGGTACTGGTAATTGGCGGCGGCGGCCGGGAACATACCCTGGTCTGGAAGCTGGCCCAAAGCAAAAAGGTGACGAAACTCTACGCAGCCCCCGGGAATCCGGGCATGAAGGACCTGGCGGAATGTGTGAACCTGGACATTACGGATCTGAACGGTTTGGCGGACTGGGCGGAAAAGCACGCCATCGATCTGACGGTGGTGGGGCCGGAAGCTCCTCTGGTGGCCGGCATCGTGGATGTGTTCAACGCCCGGGGTCTGACCATTTTCGGGCCCAGTGCCAAAGCGGCGGAAATCGAAGGCTCCAAGATCTTCTCCAAGGAACTGATGGAGAAGTACGGAGTGCCCACCGCCTTCTTTAAAGTATGCGACAACCTGGCAGATGCCAGAGCCTTTGTGGAAGAAAAAGGCGCCCCCATTGTGATCAAGGCAGACGGCCTGGCTGCCGGCAAAGGGGTCGTGGTGGCCATGACCAAGGACGAAGCCCTGGATGCCCTGGATGAAATGATGGGTGCCCACAAGTTCGGCAGCGCCGGCAACCGGGTGGTCATCGAAGAGTTCATGGAAGGGGAGGAAGCCTCCCTCCTGGCCTTCACCGACGGGAAGACTATTGTGCCCATGCTGGCTGCCCAGGACCATAAACGGGTGAACGACGGAGACCAGGGGCCCAACACCGGGGGCATGGGGGCTTACTGCCCGGCACCGGTAATGACCGACGCCCTGAAGGAAAAGACCGTGAAGGAAGTGCTGCGGCCCATTGTGGACGCCCTGGCCAAGGAAGGACGGCCTTATTCCGGCTGCCTGTACGCCGGTCTCATGATTAAAGGGGACAGCGTGAAGGTGGTGGAATTCAACGCCCGGTTCGGGGATCCGGAAACCCAGGTGGTGCTGCCCCTGCTGAAAAGCGACCTGGCAGAGATCATGGTGGCTTGCGCCAAAGGCACCCTGAAGCCTGAAATGGTGGAATGGAGCGACAAGTCCGCCGTGTGCGTGGTCATGGCCAGCGGCGGCTATCCCGGATCCTACAAAAAGGGTCTGCCCATTACCGGCCTGAAGGCTGCAGGAGCCATGGAAGACGTGGTGGTGTTCCACGCCGGCACCCGGGAAGAGGACGGGAAGATCCTCACCAACGGAGGCCGTGTGCTGGGAGTCACTGCTGTGGCTGACAGCATCCCTGCCGCCCAGCAGAAAGCCTATGACGCGGTGGACAAGATCCACTTCGACGGGGCCCATTTCCGCCAGGACATTGCCTGGAGAGCCCTCCGCCGGCTGAAGACGAAATAAGATGATGTTACAGACCGCAGAAGTATTCCAGCCCCTGCGGTCTGTTTCCGTAACAGATAGACTTCTGAAGGAAAAGACCAGAAAAACCTGTTGCATTTGTGACAGACTGGTGCTAAAATGAGAAAAATATTTCAAAGGGGGATATACAATGGCTTTTATCTATGATGAACCTGCCCATACTTTCAGCGAGTATCTTTTAGTTCCTGGATATTCTTCCAGCGAATGCATTCCGGCAAATGTGAGTCTGAAGACTCCGCTGGTGAAATTTAAAAAGGGTGAAGAACCGGCTCTGACCCTGAATATTCCCCTGGTTTCCGCTATCATGCAGTCCGTTTCCGACGACAACATGGCCATCGCCCTGTCCCGGGAAGGGGGCATCTCCTTTATCTACGGGTCTCAGACCATCGAAAGCGAAGCCGCCATGGTGGCCCGGGTCAAGAGCTTCAAGGCCGGGTTCGTGGTCAGCGATTCCAACCTGCGTCCGGACAGCACCCTGGCCGATGTACTGGCTCTGAAGGAAAAAACCGGTCACAGCACCATGGCTGTTACCAGCGACGGCAGCAAGAACGGCCATCTGGAAGGGATCGTTACCAGCCGTGACTACCGGATCAGCCGGATGAACATGGAAGATCAGGTCAAGAACTTCATGACTCCGGTGGCTGACATGGTGGTCGGCAGCAGCGACATCACCCTGAAACAGGCCAACGATATTATCTGGGAACACAAACTGAACACCCTGCCCATTATCGACAAAGAGGGCAACCTGATGTACATGGTGTTCCGGAAAGACTATTCCACCCACAAACAGTATCCCCTGGAACTGCTGGATAGCCAGAAACGCCACGTGGTAGGCGCCGGCATCAACACCCGTGACTACGAACAGCGGGTACCGGCCCTGGTGGATGCCGGTGCAGATGTACTGTGCATCGACTCTTCCGAAGGCTACAGCGAATGGCAGAAACGGACCCTGAAATGGATCCGGGACAAATACGGTGATTCCGTCAAGGTAGGGGCCGGCAACGTGGTTGACGCGGAAGGCTTCCGGTTCCTGGCAGAATGCGGTGCTGACTTTGTGAAGATCGGTATCGGCGGCGGCTCCATCTGCATCACCCGGGAACAGAAGGGGATCGGCCGGGGCCAGGCTACTGCCGTTATCGAAGTGGCCAAGGCCCGGGACGAATACTACAAGGAAACCGGCATCTATGTGCCCATCTGCTCCGACGGCGGTATCGTGTACGACTACCACATGACCCTGGCTCTGGCCATGGGCGCCGACTTCCTGATGCTGGGCCGGTATTTCGCCCGGTTCGACGAATCCCCCACCAACAAGGTGAACATCAACGGCACCTACATGAAGGAATACTGGGGCGAAGGTTCCGCCCGTGCCCGGAACTGGCAGCGGTATGACCTGGGCGGGGACAAGAAGCTGTCCTTCGAAGAAGGGGTGGATTCCTACGTTCCTTACGCCGGCGGCCTGAAAGACAACGTGAACCTGACCATCTCCAAGATGCGGTCCACCATGTGCAACTGCGGGGCTCTCACCATCCCCGAACTGCAGAAAAAGGCCAAACTGACCCTGGTATCCGCCACCAGCCTGGTGGAAGGCGGGGCACACGATGTGCTGCTGAAAGAGAATTCTTCTTCCAATTATCCGAAATGATGCGGGTGAAAGGGCTGTTGCGTGAGCAACAGCCCTTTTTTGTCAACGGTCAACAGCCGGATGAAAAAATTTGCAGGCAAATTTTTGTTGAATGGAGAAAACCGGCGGCCGGGAAGGGCGTGCCTTCGGCGCGCCCCTACGCCGTCAGAGTCGGAGTGTGGGAGAACAACGGGTCCTGCGGACCGAAGAAAATCCCCTGACTCCAACGGTGTAGGGGCTTGCCGCAGGCGAGCCCTTCCCGGCCGCCCGGAGGGCTGTGTTCAAAGGCAAATGCGGATGGGTTTGCCTTCCTTTGGCCGCTGACAGCTGACCGTGGACCGCTGACTAAGGTGCTGTTGCTCCTGCAACAGCACCTTTTTTGCATACCAAAACCCGTTCCCATCACCCGTTACATATGGTACAATAAACTATACGACATTTACCGGGAGGACGGAGAAGCGCATGCGTGACTATACGAAAGTGACCATTACCCGCAAAGGGGAAAAAATGGCCCGGGGCGGGCATCCCTGGGTGTTCGGAGACGAAGTGCTGGATATTGCCGGCCCTGTGGAAAACGGGGACCTGGTGGACGTGGTCAGCGAGAAGAAGGGCAAATACATCGGCACCGGCTTCTACAACGACCATTCCAAGATCCGGGTCCGGCTCCTTTCCCGGAACGCCAATGACCGGTTCGACGAAGCTTTTTTCGAACGGCGGATCCAGTACGCCCTGGATTACCGGAAAACCGTCATGCCCGGGGAAGATTTCAAAGACTGCCGGCTGATCTTCGGAGAAGCGGATGGATTCCCTGGGCTCACCGTGGACCGGTTCAATGACGTGCTGGTGGCCCAGGTGCTTTCCCTTGGCATGGAACAGCGGAAAACCATGATCTTCACCCTGCTGTTGAAGCTGCTCCGGGCCATGGGAGAAGAGGTAAAGGGCATCTACGAACGGAACGATGTGAAAATCCGGGAACTGGAAGGCCTGACGGAAGGCCAGGGCATTGCGGATATTCCTGGCAGCACCCTGACGGAAAAGGACCTGATGCCCATCATCACGGAAAACGGACTCAGGTACCGGGTGGACGTGGTGAACGGCCAGAAAACCGGCTACTTCCTGGACCAGAAATACAACCGGCTGGCGGTATCCCGGATCTGTGCCGGCAAACATGTACTGGACTGCTTCACCCACACCGGTCCCTTTGCCCTCAATGCAGCCAAAGGGGGAGCAGCCAGCGTTACGGCGGTGGATATTTCCGGAGAAGCCCTGAAACGGGCCCGGGAAAACTTTGCCCTCAACGGCCTGGAAGACAAAATCCAGACTGTGGAAGCCAATGTGTTCGACTATCTCACGGAGCTGGAGGAAAAGAAGCAGCATCCCTTCGACTTCATCATCCTGGATCCCCCGGCCTTCACCAAAAGCAGCCACACAGTGAAAAGCGCCTTCCGGGGATACAAGGAAATCAACCTGAAGGCCATGAAGCTGCTGCCCCGGGGAGGCTATCTGGCCACCTGCAGCTGCAGCCATTTCATGAAAAGCGAGCTGTTTGTGGAAATGCTCCACGAAGCGGCCCGGGATGCAGCGGTTTCCCTGCGCCAGGTGGAAGCCCGGCAGCAGGCTCCGGATCACCCGATCCTGTACAATGTGCCGGAAACCGATTATCTGAAATTCTATATCTTCCAGGTGGTGTAAGCCCTTGCGGCATCCTCCTGAGAAATGAGGTGTCCCATGTTCAAGAAAATCACCCTGGCTCTGGCCTTCTGTTCCCTGGTCAGTGTGGGTGCCCTGCCGGTACTGTCCGGCACCGCCCATGCTTCCACCACGGAAGAACGGTTCCAGCAGTCTAAAATCATCATGATGACCACCCGCAACGGGGTCCCCTTTTACGCAGAGCCGGGCAAGGACAGCCTGACCCTGGGGTTCTATCCCAAAGGGACCATTTTTGTACCCATCAACCAGACCCGGAACGCGGTGGAAAACAAAGTCTACAATCTATGCATCCGCTTTGACGGCGCCGTGGGATGGCTTTCGTCGGACGACGTGGCATTGACGCGGAAGTAAAAGCGGGGGAACGCTGACCGGGGAAGGTCAGCCTTTCCCACCATAAAGGCCCCGGGGAGGACGGGGACTCATGAGGGGAGAGTGTGCAGCATGGATGAACAGAAAGAAAACCATTCTGTAGAAGAAAAACAGGAAGAACTGGAAGAACGGGTAGAAAATGAACTGATTTCCGCCCTGAACCGGAAAGACAAGGACGCGGTCCTGAAGCTGGTGGAAGATTCCCACCCCATCGACCTGGCCTATGCCCTGGAAGAAGCCAGCGACAGCGATATCGTGTTCCTGGCCACCATCCTGCCGGACCAGCAGATGGCTGAAATCATCGAACAGGCCGATGATGAACTCCAGGTCCGGATCATGAAACTGTTCGATCTGAACAAGATCATCCGGATCTTCCAGCACATGTCCAAGGACGATATCGTGGATATCCTGGGAGACATGCCCGCCAACCGGCGGAAGGAACTGGTCAAGCTGATGAAATCCAGCGACCAGGAAGTGATCCGAAACCTGTTGGGCTATGGGGAAAGCACCGCAGGCGGGATCATGACCACCGAATACATTTCCATGCGCAATTCTCTTACGGTGAGCCAGGCCCTGGAAAAGGTCAAGGAAATCGCCCCCAAGACGGAAGAACTCAACATCCTCTATGTGCTCAATGAGAAAAAACAGCTGGTGGGTACCGTGTCCCTCCGGGAACTGCTGGTGGCCAAGAACTATGACACCTTAAACGACATCATGGAGGACAATGTGATTTCCGTGGAGCCGGAAGCGGACCAGGAAGACGTGGCCCGTCTGGTATCCAAATACGACCTCCATGCCATCCCGGTAGTGAACAAACGGAAAGGGATGCTGGGGATCATCACCGTTGACGATATCATCGATGTCATCGAAGAAGAAAACACCGAAGATATGCTGAAAATGGGCGGTGTCAGCAAGGAAGAAGACGTGGACAGCACGGTGCTGGAAAGCGTGAAGCTCCGGCTTCCCTGGCTCTTGATCAACCTGGTGACGGCGTTTTTGGCATCCTCGGTGGTTTCTCTGTTCGAAGACACCATCAGCCAGGTGGTGGCTCTGGCTGCCGCCATGCCCATTGTAGCCGGCATGGGGGGCAATGCCGGGAACCAGACTTTGGCTGTGGTGGTCCGGGGCCTCGCTCTGGGGGACATCAAGCTCCACGGCAACGGGCTCCGGATCCTCCGGGGGATTGCCGTGGGCTTCATCAACGGCCTGGTAAACGGGGTGATCGCCGGAGCGGTGATCGTGTGGATGAACCACAACCTGGCCCTGGGGCTCATTATCCTGGTGGCCATGATCTGCAACCTGATGATCGCGGCCCTGGTGGGTTTCCTGGTGCCGGTGGTTTTGAAGGCCCTGAACTACGACCCGGCCGTGGCCTCCAGTATCTTCATCACCACCTTTACCGATGTGTGCGGGTTCTTCATTTTCCTGGGCCTGGCCAAACTGTTTTTGCCATATTTGTTACAATAATCCCTGCTCTTAAAAAGTTTTTCTTATATCGTGGATATTTTCTTGACAAAATGCCCTTATCCTCGTAAGATAAGGGCATGCTTTTCAAGGAAGAGCAAAACAACTTCATAAATAAATCTGATGATGGGAAAGAGTACTTTCTGGATGCGTGCCTCCAGAGAGCCGGTGGATGGTGTGAACCGGCGGCCTGGCCGAAAGGAAAATCCTCCCGGAAGAGACGGACTGAAGCAAAATTAAGTCCGGACGGCTGATCCCCGTTAGTGGAAACGCGTATGTTGGTACGTTGCAGAGTGCTCCCAGGCCGGAAGGCCCGGGGGAATATGGGTGGTATCGCGGAGCATGCTCCGTCCCTTTTACAGGGACGGAGCTTTTTTGTTTCCGGAAACAGAAAGGATGAGGAAAATGGATTTGAAGAAAGTATGCGGATTGATCGGCAAGTATTTCGGCGTTATCGCCGTGGTGTTCCTGGGCATCGGGATCTTTGCCCCCCACGCTTTTGCCTGGGTGTTGGGGAAGGCCTACGGGGTGTCCATTCTCAGTGTAATGCTGGGAATCATTATGTTCGGCATGGGGATGACCACCAGCCTTCATGATTTTGCCCTGGTGCTGAAACAGCCCAAGAACATTTTCTTCGGGGTCTGCGCCCAGTATTTCGTTATGCCCTTCCTGGCGTTCCTGCTGTCCAAAGCCTTCCATCTGGATCCGGCTCTGACCGTTGGGGTGGTGCTGGTGGGCACCTGCCCGGGAGGCACTTCCTCCAACGTGATCACCTTCATGAGCCATGGGGATGTGCCTTTCTCTGTGACCATGACCAGCTGCTCCACGGTGCTCAGCCCTCTTATGACTCCGCTGCTCACCTGGCTTCTGGTGGGCAAGCAGATCTCCTTTGATCCGGTGGGCATGTTCGTTTCCATCCTTCAGATCGTGTTCGTACCCATCGGGGTGGGCCTGGCTGTGAAGAACTTCTTCCCCAAGTTCGCCAAAGAAGCAGTGGATTACCTGCCCGCCGTTTCCAGCATGGTGATCAGCTTCCTGATCGCCGGGATCATCGGGGCCAGCCGGAACGCCATCTTAAGCAGTGCCGGACTGATCCTGCTGGTGGTGATGCTCCACAATGTGCTGGGGTACCTGCTGGGCTTTGCCATTGGGAAACTTACCGGCATGAGCTGGAAACAGATGGTGGCTCTGTCCATCGAAGTGGGGATGCAGAATTCCGGTCTGGCCACCGGCCTGGCCAAGGCCCATTTCGCCTCCATGCCCATGGCCGGGGTACCGGGAGCCATCTTCAGCGCCTGGCACAACATCTCCGGTGCTGTCCTGGCTTATCTGTACACCAATTACCTGAATGAACGGTTCGATTCCCAGTACGAAGAGGAAGGGGAATTGAAGCCGGCCATGGTGAGAGCAAAATAAAAAATTGGGGTGTGAATTCTTTCACACCCCAATTTTTTATTCTTCCTCTTCAATCTCTTTCGGCACCATATCCTCCGCCTTGAGAGTCCCCATCCGGGCCCTTCTGGCGTATTCGGCGGTGGCGGTGAACAGTACGTCGCTGCTGCTGTTGAGAGCGGTTTCGCAGGCGTCTTCGATGATGCTGATGATGAAGCCAACCCCCACCACCTGCATGGCGATGTCATTGCTGATCCCAAAGGAGGCACAGGCCACGGGGATCAGCAGCAGGGAACCACCGGCCACACCGGATGCTCCGCAGGCCCCCACGGTGGACACGATGCACAGGAGCAGGGCGGTGGGCAGATCCACGGCCACTCCCAGGGTATGGGCGGCTGCCAGGCTCAGCACGGAAATGGTGATGGAAGCCCCGGCCATGTTGATGGTGGCTCCCAGGGGAATGGAAATGGTGTAGGTATCCGGGTTCAGCCCCAGCCGTTTGCACAGGGTCAGGTTCACCGGGATGTTGGCGGCGGAAGAACGGGTGAAGAAGGCGTAGATGCCGCTTTCCTTCAGGGTGGCCCAGACCAGGGGGTAGGGGTTCTTGCGGACGTTCAGGTACACGATGATGGGGTTCATCACCAGGGCCACCAGGAAATAGGACCCCAGCAGCACCCCCAGCAGGCTGAAGTAGGAAATCAGAGCGGACAGGCCGCTGGCGCTGATGGACTGGGTCACCAGGCCCATGATCCCCAACGGAGCGAAATGGATCACCCAGGTGACCACTTTGGTGATGCCGGCGGACAGGTCTTCCAGCACATGCTTGGTTTCCGGGCTGGCAGCCTTGTGGAGGGCCAGGCCGATGATCACTGCCCAGGCCAGGATGCCGATGTAGTTGGCGCTCAGGATGGCGTTCAGAGGATTGTCCACGATGTTCAGCACCAGGTTGTGGACCACTTCCGCAATGCCGCTGGGGGGATTCACCTTGGAATTCCCCAGCTGGAGCATCAGGGTCTGGGGGAATAGGAAGGACAGGGTCACCCCGACGATGGAAGCGGCGAAAGTGCCGATCACATACAGGGTGATGATGGGTTTCATCTGGGTTTCGCCCCCTTCTTTCCGCTGGACCATGGCGTTCATCACCAGGATGAAGACCAGCAGGGGAGCCACCCCTTTCAGGGCACGGACGAACAGGTCGCCGAAGATGCCCACCACCGGCACGGCGCCAGGGAGGAACACAGCAATCAGGATGCCGATCACAAGGCCTACGGCAATCTGGTTGATCAATGGGATTTTACGAAGTTTACGGATTGTAGAGTTCATAGTTGACTTCCTTTCTAGGTTTTAGAAAATAATGACAAATCACCGTACATAAGTATAATGAATTCACAATCAAAACACAAGTGTTTTTTCGGGGTGGACTGAAGCCGGGGCCTTGAAGAAAAGCGCCATTCATAGTATAGTTATACATAGTATTCAAAAAAAAGCGCAGCTTTTGATCACAGCAGAAGGCGAGGAATCATTATGACGAAAATCATCCTGACCGGGGACCGTCCCACCGGTCATCTCCATGTGGGCCATTTTGTAGGCTCTCTTCAGGAACGGGTGCTGCTCCAGAACAGCGGCAAATTCGACGAAATCTACTTTATGATCGCCGATGCCCAGGCCCTGACCGACAATGCGGAAAACCCGGAAAAAGTCCGGCAGAACGTGCTCCAGGTGGCTCTGGACTACCTGGGAGTGGGCATCGATCCGGAGAAGGCCACCATCTTCATCCAGAGCATGATCCCGGAACTGTTTGAACTGACTACTTATTATATGGACCTGGTGACCGTGGCCCGGGTACAGCGGAACCCGACTGTGAAGGCGGAAATCCAGCAGAAGAACTTTGAAGCCAGCGTGCCTCTGGGCTTTTTCTGCTACCCGGTAAGCCAGGCGGCGGACATCACTGCCTTCCATGCCACTCACGTGCCCGTTGGGGAAGACCAGAAACCCATGCTGGAACAGTGCCGGGAAATCGTCCACAAGTTCAACAGCGTCTACGGGGAAACCCTGACGGAACCGGATATTGTGCTGCCCTCCAACAAGGCCTGCCTGCGGCTGCCCGGGCTGGACGGGAAGGCCAAGATGTCCAAATCCCTGGGGAACTGCATCTACCTGTCCGACGATGCGGACACCATCAAGAAGAAGGTCATGAGCATGTACACCGACCCCACCCACATCCAGGTCAGCGATCCCGGCCATGTGGAAGGGAACCCGGTGTTCACCTATCTGGACGCCTTCAGCAAACCGGAACATTTTGCCGCCTTCCTGCCCGATTATGCCAACCTGGATGAGCTGAAAGCCCATTACCAGCGGGGCGGCCTGGGAGACATGAAGATCAAACGGTTCCTGAACGAAGTGCTCCAGTCCGTACTGAAGCCCATCCGGGAACGCCGGGAATACTGGGAAGCCCGGAAGCCGGAAGTGGTGGACATCCTGAAGGCAGGCACCGCCCGGGCCGAGGCCAAAGCCGCCCAGACCCTGTCCGAAGTCCGCGCCGCCATGAAAATCAACTACTTCGAGGATGACAATCTGCTGAAGTAAGCAGTGCCCTTCGAGCCAGTTTACAGGCTCTGGTCACTGGCTGATGGAAGGAACCCGCTCGGGCGGGTTCCTGGGAATATACGAAAACCGGAGGCCGGGAAGGGCGGGCCTGCGGCACGCCCCTACACCGTTGCTGTCAGATGGTGGATGCAGGGGTTGGGAAAACGGGATTTTCGGCATTTTCGTATCTTTGATTTTGTGAGGAACTCTGATACCAACGGCGTAGGGGCTGCCCGCAGGGGAGCCCTTCCCGGCCGCCTGGAGGGTACCCGGACTTGCCGTCCGATTGGTAAATATCCGTAGGAGTGAACCAAGGCTTCCGGAAGACCGGCGGCTTTCTTCAAAAGGAGGGAAAACACCATGAAACGTAACCTGATGGGATTGTTTTTGTCCGGCCTTGTGGCTGTGGGCCTTGTGACCGGCTGCGGTAATGAGAAAAAGCCCGCTGCCCCGGCAGCCCCGGCCCAGACCGAAGCCAAAGGGCCTCTGACATTGGAATATACCTTCAATAAAAAAGAAGGCAAGGGCACCAGCCAGATGGCTGCCTGGATCGAAGACAAGGATGGAAAACTGGTCCGGACTCTGTTCGCCACCCGGTATACCACCCAAAAAGGGTACAAGAAGCAGGCCCTGCCCCAGTGGGTGAAGAAATCCGGCCTGGCCCAGTTGGACAAGGCCAAAGTGGATGCCTTGACCAAAGCCACCCCCGCAGCCGGTCAGGTCACCGCCGGTTGGGACGGAAAAGATGACAACGGCAAATCCGTCCCTGACGGCACCTACAAACTGGTGGTGGAAGCCACCCTGTACCAGGACAGCGATGCCCTGTGGACCGGCACTTTCCAGAAAGGCGGCAAAGAACAGACCCTGGACATGAAAGAAAGTCTCACCAAAGAACCGGAAAAGAAAGAGAACAAAGACCTGATTACCGGGGTGAAGGCGGTGTACAGGCCGTAGGGATTCAGTGCAGAGGGAAGAGTGCAGAGTGAAGAGCCTTGGACGGCGGGGATCCAGTGT
This sequence comes from Acidaminococcus sp., assembly GCF_057597765.1. Taxonomy (NCBI): domain Bacteria; kingdom Bacillati; phylum Bacillota; class Negativicutes; order Acidaminococcales; family Acidaminococcaceae; genus Acidaminococcus; species Acidaminococcus sp. The sequence continues at coordinate 25,174 of NZ_DBMBXK010000017.1, forward strand.
CAAGAGACCAGTGACCGGGAGTGTGAATTTTTTCACACCCCCTTTTCCGTCTCACGCCGATGGAAGGAACCCGCTCGGGCGGGTTCCTGGGAACGTATAAAAACCGGCGGCCGGGAAGGGCGGGCCTTCGGCTCGCCCCTACAACCTTGGGGTCGGAGGTTGGATACAACGGTCCCAGAAACGGAATCTTCGACAATTTCGTTTCTGGGATTTTTTGTGTCTCTCTGATCCCAACGTGGTAGGGGCTCCCCACAGGGGAGCCCATCCCGGCCGCCGGTTTTTACGTTCAACGGCAAATGCCCGGCATTTGCCATCCAAAACGATGAACGATAAACGATTCAGTCCCATATTTTACCCACCCATTCTGGTATGATGGATGTAGAAGAAATCCAATATAAGAATGGAGGGGTTCAATGTATGCTGCATGATTTCTTTTGGGGGACCGTTAAACTGGGGCTGTTCCTGGAATATGGGGTGCACGCTATTGTGGGAATCGTGGTTCTGATCAGCTGTCTGGCGGCAGAGGGGAATCCCCTGTCCTTCAAAGGCCGCACCGGGAGAAAGGCCTACCTGATCCAGTACCTGGTTTCCCTGCTCATCGTTTTTGCGGCTGGCCTTTTCAACAGCTGGTTTTCTGTCCTGGTGATCCTGGTGGTGGGGACGGGAATGTACGCTGCCATGGCCCGGCGGATCCGGGACATCGGAGGCAGCAACCGGCTGGCCTTGGCCGTCCCTTTGCTGGTACTGGCCCTGACCTTTGTGGAAGTAAAGGCCGTTTCCTATGGCCTGGCGGCGGTTATGCTCGGAGTGGGGTTTGTGCCTGGGGAGAAAAACAGGGAAGAACCGAAGAAAATCCAGGAAGACGACGGCTGCTATCATTTTAAAAATAAATAAAAGCCATGGACAGGACAGGATTTTCTTTTAGGAGGGTCCTGCCCTGCTGCTTTATGACCATAAACAAGAACAATTACAAAAATAATGGAATGAGAGACGAAATGTATATTTCAGTGTATAATAAGAACATATGCAGTGATAAACAATAAAATGAAGGTGAGGAAATTTTCATGGGGAATTGGCTGTCTTGGATTTCAGATTTTTTCTATTTATTATTTATTATAGGTGCAGGTTTCTGTTTTCGGTGGTTTTTCAGAATCAGTAAAGCTGGTTCTTCTGTGGAACAGATTATTTCTGTTTTACAGAATTATTCTCGGGAATCCATCAGGGAAAATTACGGCAATCTTCAGGCAGAAATGGGGCAGGTCCCGTATGATTCGATTTGGAAGAAATTTGAACGGACGCTATTTAAAAGTAAAGCAGAAGGGGTGCTGATGACCCAGGACCCGGAGGCTTTTTATAACGACCGGACTTTGCTGGAGAACCTGCCTTTGGATCTGTTTCGGGCCATGCCGGGAATCTTTACCGGCTTGGGGCTTTTGGGAACTTTTGCCGGGATCACCGCAGGAATCAGCGGCATCGACCTGGGCAATGTGGAAACTATGAAAAGCGGGATTGAAGTCCTGCTCAGCGGGACGAAAACGGCGTTCCTGACTTCTGTGTTCGGCCTTATCCTGGCACTGGTGTACAACCTCGTTGATAACTGGATTTACCGTCCTTACACCAAAAAAATGGCCACTCTGATCGATCAGCTCAATACCCTTTTCCCTTCCAAGAGTCTGGAAGAATTCCTGTCTCATCAGGCGGAACAGGCGGAAGAACAGACGGATGCCATGCGGGAACTGAATGGGGAACTGGTGGGCCGTCTGGAAGACATGTTTGTAAAGCTCAGCCAGAGCATTGATGTGGCACTGAAAAACAACTTGACGGAATCTTTTACCCAAAGCCTGGAACCGGTTTTCCAGGATTTGAACCAGTCCATTGACAAACTGGGCAGCAGCGCCGGGGATACCCTGTCCAAATCCATTGAACAGGGGGCCGGGGACCAGATCCAGGGCCTGGCCGTGACCCTTCAGGATTTCCAGGGGAAAATGGGCAATATGATGGAAGTCTCTGAACGGCTGAATGCGGAAAATACCGCCCGGCTTCAGGGGTCTGTAGAGATGATGGTGACCAAGCTGAACGAAGCCATGGACGCCAATATCCAGAAACAGGCCACTACCAGCGATGCCAGCCAGGCGGCTATGAAGCAGTTGGTGGAAGAGATGAACACCAACCTGAAAGCAGCTCTGGATCAGATGGTGGAAGCTGGCCGGACAGCCAACCAGGCCTTGCTCCAGACTACGGAAGCCACCAAGGGAACCATCCAGGAGATTACAGACACCATGAGCCAGAGCACCCGGACCCAGAGGGAAGAAATGATCCAGGTGACAGCCAATATGAAAGAATCCGTTTTGGAAGTGCTGAAACAGCTCCAGACCGATATGCAGGAACGGAACCGTACCATGGATTCTTACATGGCCGGGCTGAAGGAAATGCTGGGCCACAACCGGGAAATCATGGCTTCGGCAGGGAAAACTGCGGACAAATTTGCCCAGGCCAGCACGCCCATGCAGAAAGTGGCGGATACCTTGGGCAGCCAGCTGAACCTGGTGGTCAGCGCCAGCAATCAGTTCAACAGCCATGTGGACCAGAATGTCCAAAAACTGGTCCTGGCCAGCCAGAGCAGTCAGAAAGATCTGGAACTGATCCGGGATTCCATGAGTACCATGCGCAGCGCCTGGGAAAACTATCAGCAGACTTTCCAGGGGGTAAGCCGGGAAATGCGGGAAGCTACGGATACGTTGGCCCGAACTCTGGAACAGTACAATACTTCCACCAGCAAATGGCTGTCTGAAACTCTTGGCCAGTACGACAAGAGCATCAAAGAGGCCATGAATTCTTTGTCCACCATCAACCAGAGTCTGAGTGATTCCATCCAGGATCTGTCCGATGCCATGGACAAGAACAGACGGCACTAAGGAGAAACCTGAATGTGGAAGAAAAAGAAAGAAGAAAAAGCCCAACAGAGCGGTGATGCTTTTACCACTTCTGTCAGTGACCTGATGGCAGGGCTCCTGAGTATCTTTATCCTGGCTCTGTGCTATTTCATGCTGAATTTCCAGACGGTGACCAACAAATATACCGGGAATACGGAATTGCGGAATCAGCTGCTGAAGGATGTGGGGAAGGACCTCCAGGCCCAAGGCCTCCAGGTGCGGATTGACACCAAGCAGGGAGTGCTGCGGATCCCGGAAAGTGTGCTGTTTGAATCTGGGGAAGCCAATATCAAAGAACAGGGGCAGGCAGCGGTCAGCAAGCTGAGCCAGTCCCTGCTGAAAACCATGACCCGGCCGGAATATCGGGAAGCCCTGGAAACGGTCTTTATCGAAGGCCATACGGACAATGTGCCCATCCACAACGAATTTTTCCAATCCAACTGGGAGCTTTCCACCCAGCGGGCCATCAACACCTGGAATTTGATGCGGAACGATGTGCCGGAATTCAACTGGCTGGTGAATCCCCGGGGAGAACCTATCTTCTCCTGTTCTGGCTATGCGGAAACCCGGCCTGTCCGGGAAAATGGTCTGGATCCCAATTCAGAGGCGGGACGGGCCGCCAATCGGCGGATCGATATCCGGTTTGTTATGATGCCGCCCCAGGATCCTGGGGAAAAGCCTTCCGGAGGCAGCCATGGATAAGTCGTTGCTGCACAGCCTGGAACGGCTGAAATCTTTCAAAATCCGCCTGCCTGATGTATGTCTGCATCCAGGCAGGCCCGTGGAACTGGAAAAATGGATAAAAAAGACCGTATCCAGCTCCTGCAGCCGGCCAGCCCTGGATCCGGTGACCATGGAAGAGCTGTATGCCAAGGTGAAAAATCAGGAAAAGAACCGGAAAGTGGTGCTGGACTTGAGACGGGAAATCCCTTTTCTGCCGGTGCTGCTCACCCGGGACAGGAAGGAAAAGCCCCGCTTTTATGAAATACTGCTCCAGGACATCCTGCAGGCCATAGGAAATGGGGTTCGTCATTCCGTCCAGCGGAATACCTTCCGGAATCTGGTATTTGCTTATTTTACTGTATACGGACAGCCATACAAGGGAGAACGGCTGCAGAAATGCATTTCTCTTTTCCTTCAGAAAGACCCAGAACTGTTGAAATCGGTGCTGTATCTCCGGAACCGGAAGCAACTGCTGAAACCCAATGGTCATAAGCTGTTGACCCGGGAAATCCAGAACCGGCGGAGTTTCCATAAAGCATTGGAAGAATTCTGCTGGCCGGTGAACCTGTGGTATGGGGCATTTGCCCAGTGGGCTGTCAAGGATTTTTTCCAGCTGGAGGAAGAGGACGACTGGGATGACCTGTTCGGCATATTGAAAGAAATCTGTGAGGACAAGGCCTGTGAGAATATGGTCCCTTTTGCTGCCGAAAAGATGATTTACCTGACGGACCGGTCCGGTGACGGAAATCGGGAAAAAGAAGTACGGATCCTGCTGTTACAGGCGCTGGGAGATCCCCGGGACCCGGGGTCCAGTCTGAACTGGGTGGATGTGGATGAAAAGGCCCAGGAGATTTTCCTGGCCTGGCTGAAAAAGAACGATTTGAACCTGTTCTTTACCATTATTTCCAAGACAGTACGGCAGGTTGCCACATCGGAAAACATGTGGAAATACCGTAAAAGTTTTTGGGAAAAATATCTGGATGCCATGTACTATACCAGGGTATTTCTGGGGCCTGAAGCAGAACAGATTGCCAGGCAGATGGATCTGGCCAAACAGGGTATGGGCTTTGGACGGTTGAACGGTTCCGGAGATTCCCTGAGAAGTCTGCTGATGTTCAGCATCGGGGATTACGTTTTTATTGAGGCCAGCCACAATGGCAAACTGAGAGTTTGGAAAAGAGGAAAAGAGCCTCTGCCTTTTTATCAGGCAAAATATACGTATAAAGGATTTTCTTATACGGACGTTACACAGGCTTCCAATATTGAGGAAGAATTCGTCCATTCCAGTTCAGAAACCGGTTCCTGGCAGCGGAAGGTCAATGACTGGGTGCGGAGACACTGTGGAGTGCGGCCCAAAGAAAGCCGATGGAGGTAGAATAATGACCAACTACCGCTTTTGGACAGCACAAGAGAACGGATATTTTTACCCTTGTGTTCAAACAGAATCTACAGGAGACTGGCCGCTGATTCAGGGTCAGCTGGAAATCCTGGCTTCTGAAGGGAAAGTGGAGGAGAAAACAGATGGATTCCTGCTGCCCCATGGGCAGGCTGTGGAACTAGATCCGGAAATTTCAGGGATCCTGGAACTGCCGGAGTGTTTTCCTTATGGTATCACTCTCCGCAGCCACGGCAGTCTGGGTTCTCCGTCCTTTCGCTACGAGCTGGAATACCAGCGACCAGACGGGACTCCTTTTTATGGAATCAGGGTGTTGGGGTCTTATGTGGAACTGAGCCGGGAAACCTGTTACCGGTTCAGCAAGGACCAGTATGAATTGGTGAACCTGGTGGAAGAAAGCAACCGGGAAAGCCAGCAGATTAAGAACAGAGGGGAACTGAGCCAGTACAATACCCTCCAACTGGCTAGAATCAAAGAGAGAGCGAAAAAAATCCACGCCACCCTGGACCGGTTCATGGAACGGCAGAAAATCGTTACAGCGGATAAACTTTCTGTGCGATTGGAAAAAAATCCGGACGGATCCTTTTCCGTACTGCCAGTGCTGCTTCGGAAAGATGGGGATTCCTATACCCGGATGGAAGCCGATTCTCTGGAGCAGGGATTCCGGAGCAATCCGTACAATACCGGAAAAATCTATGGACCGGACAAGACCCAGTATGTTTTTACTCCGGAACAGGAAGAAGGCATCCGGCAGATGCGCCGGTGTCAGCGGCTGTCTCCGGAGGCGGCCCGGCAGGTGGCGGAATACCCTCGGGAAATCTTTGGTTCAGATGCTTTCGATTTTGATCTGGGAGTCTATGGGGACCGGGTGGTCTCCATTGGAGAATTTCTGGCTCCAGATTTGCCTTTTTCCCTGAGTTCCGGGCGGAACTGGCTGCCTCCGGAAGGAGCCGGAATGAAAGCTGCCGATAACCGGGAAAAACCCGGGGACCATTATGCCAGCCTTGCGCTGGATGAAAAAGATTATCCGGAACTGTTCCTGAAGGTCAGCGATGCTCTGGACCGGGGAGAAACTCGGATTGTTGTTGGAGACCAGGAAGTTGAATTGACACCGGGTTTTCTGGACTATGTGGACCAGCTGAAGGCAAAGGCAGGGGAAAAGCAAGAGAAACAGAACCAGGAACCGGAAGCCGCTGGTGAAAAGAAAAAAGAAGCGTCTCTCCAGATCCAGGAGAATTTCCTTTCCCAGGAATATCATTCCCGGAAAGCGGCACGGGAGAAACGGCTGGGGTCCAACCGGCTGGGGGATTACCTGGGTCAGGGCCTGAAAGCAGGCATCCGTCCCATGCCTCACCAACAGGTGGGAATGGAGCAGTTGGCGGCCTGCTGGGAACATGGTTGTCATGGAGTCCTGCTGGCGGATGATATGGGGCTGGGGAAAACGCTCCAGGCGTTTGGATTCCTGGCAGCCCTGAAAAAAGCCTATGGAAACAGTGCCATGGCATCGGTACTGATTGTGGCCCCGGTTTCTCTGCTTCAAAACTGGATGGAAGAGTACAGGAAATTTGTGGCAGAAGGGTTGTTTGATGGAATTGTGCCCATGTATGGGAGCGAACTGAAGAAACACTGGGCCAGGAACCCGGACGGGAGCCGCTGCTATTTCCGGCCCCCGGACCCCAATCTAAAAGAAGTTTCCATGTTGGATTTTCAGGACCGAGAAAATCGGATCGATTACAGTCGGAACCATCTGATTCTGACCACCTATGAAACCCTTCGGGAACTGCAGCTTTCTTTTGGACGGGTGGCCTGGAGTGTCATGATTCTGGATGAAGCCCAGAAAATCAAGAATCCGGCCACCCGGACTTCTGTTGCGGCACGGGCCATGAACTGCGATTTTGGACTGGCACTGACAGGGACTCCTGTGGAAAATTCCTGGACGGATCTGTGGACCATCATGGATTTTGTGGAACCAGGCAAATTGGAATCTCTGAAAGATTTCAACAGTCACTATCAGCATCAGCTGCAGAATGTGGAAAACAAGGGGGAACTGTTGAAAGAACTGGGTGACCAGCTGCGGAAGAATCTGGATCCCTGTTTTATCCGGCGGCTGAAAGAAGATGTAAATCTGGGGCTGCCTGCCAAAGAAATCCTCCGGTTCAAGGATCCCATGCCGGAAGAACAGCGGAAACTGTATGGGGAAGTAGTCCGGGAAGCACAGGAAGGGCAGGGAGAAAAATCCATCACCATGCTCCAGGCCATTGCCCGGCTCCGGGATATTTCTCTCTGTCCCAGTCTTGGAGCCGGCGGGAATGTAAAGAAATATACTTTGGGTGATCCGGAGCATTTCTTTGGCTCCTCTGCCAGACTGATGCGGACAAGGAAAATCCTGGATGAAGTGAGAGAGAAATGGGAAAAAGCCCTGATCTTTGTGGAAAGCCGGAAAATTCAGCTGCTGCTCCGGACTTTTCTGGAACAGATCTACAAAATCCAGGTGCAGCCTCCCATTAATGGGATCACACAGGCTGTGGCCCGGCAGAAAATGGTGGATCAGTTCAATCGGGCACCAGGGTTCCAGGTGCTGCTGCTGTCTCCGGAGGCTGCCGGTGTGGGGCTGAACATCACCGGGGCCAATCATGTAATCCATCTCAGCCGCTGCTGGAACCCGGCCAAAGAAGACCAGGCCACGGACCGGGCTTACCGGATCGGCCAGAAAAAAGCGGTAACCGTCTATCTTCCCATGGCTGTGGATACGGACTTTCCGGAAGACGCATCCTTTGATCTGAACCTGGATGCTCTGCTCCAGTACAAACGGGATTTGAGCCGAAGCGCCCTGTATCCTACAGAAGCCAGTGAAGAAAATGCTGTAGCCATGCTGAAACGGATTGAAGAGGCAGCAGGGTGAAAAGCGGCGGCCGGGAAGGGCGGGCCTTTGGCTCGCCCCTACGGCGTTGTGGTCGGAAGTTGGATACAACGGTCCCAGAAACGGAATCTTCGACAATTTCGTTTCTGGGATTTTTTGTGTCTCTCTGATCCTAACGTGGTAGGGGCTCCCCGCAGGGGAGCCCATCCCGGCCGCCGGTTTTCTTCCATTAAAAAAGGACCCGCCTTTTTCGGAGGCGGGTCCTTTCCATTGGCAATTGACCATTGACCACTGACAATAGAGAAGGGGCTGTTGCATATGCAACAGCCCCTTCTCTATTCCATTTTCACTGCCATGCGCAGCCGTTCGATGCTCTGGGTCAGGTTCTCCAGTTTCTCTTCCATGCGTACCAGCAGGTACCAGGAAATGACCATGGGGAATCC
>NZ_DBMBXK010000018.1:0-28662 GCF_057597765.1 Acidaminococcus sp.
TAAGCCCTTATACGCCGAAAGTACTCGACTGGAAACGGTCCGGGAGGATAGGGAGCTGCCGGTTAGGAAAATTCCGCATCTGATGGATGCGGAATTTTTTTGTGTCAGCGGCGGATAGATACCAGATACGGAGGCATCTGCTTTTGAATTTGCGGCCCTTTGGGCGGCCGGGACGGGCTTGCCTGCGGTGAGCCCCTGCATCGTTGGTGTTATTGATTTCAACGGAGAAACCGGGGAGAACATGGTACAATAGAAACAAAAACAACAGGGGATGAAAATATGGGAAGAATGCTGATCGGCCTGGGGCTGCTGCTGGTGGTTGCCGGCCTTGTCATGGAATTCGGGTCCAATCTGTTCCCCCTGGGCCATCTGCCCGGGGATATTCACATTACCGGCAGGCACGGGAGTTTCTATTTCCCGGTGGTCACCTGCATTGTGGTCAGTGTGGTGCTGAATGTGCTGCTGAGGTTGTTTCATTGAAACGGGAGTGTTGTACAGAATGTGCAACACTCCCTTTTCATATATTTTCTCTTATTTTTTCCCTGGTCCAAGTGTCCACTGCCTGTTTCAGTTCCTTCAGCCAGGAGGAGAACTGGACGGCTTTTTCCGGGTAGGTGAACTGGAGGTCATATTCCAGGGGCAGCCAGGTGTCCCGGTCTGATTCGTTGTGGCTGATCACCGCTTCCAGTTTGTCCAGGGCCTTGTACAGTTTGGCTTCCTGGGTTTCCTGGGCTTCCATTTCCTCCAAGAGGGCCTGCCATTCCTGCCGGTTTCCTTCCGGAAAGGCGGCCAGCCATCTGTCCCAGCAGTCCTGTTCTGCCGCCCGGTCCCGGTCCCCTTTGGCAAAGGTGGGGATGTCCCCGGTAAAGGCTTCCCCCAGGTCGTGGATCAGGCACATCCGGATCACCCGGTCCAGATCCAGCTCCCGGAATTCCGGCTCATGGGACAGCAGGAGGGCCATGAGAGCCATCCGCCAGGAATGGTCCGCCACGCTTTCCTGCCGGCCGGGAGCCGTCCAGCAGTGGCGGGTGGCGGTTTTCAGCCGGCCGGCCCGGGTGAGGATCGCAAGAAACGTTTCAGGGGACATGGAGAACCATCCTTTCTTGGTGCAGAGATGGAACCATTATAGAGCGGAACGGGTAGCAGGGTCAAATGGAAAAGGGGGTGCTGCACGTTCTGTGCAGCACCCCCTTTTTCTCAAGGCACCAGGGTCGGTGCGGCGTAGACTCTGGCCAGGAGTTCCTGGTTCAGGGCGTAGAGCCCTTTGGGGTCGCTGCCGAAAAGTTCGAATTTCTTGATCAGGTCGCTGACGTTCTTTTCTTCTTCTCCCTGTTCCTTCACGAACCAGTCGAAGAACTGCATGGTCCGGTAATCCTTGGCTTTGTCGGCGGCTGCGTAGATCTTGTTGATGCAGCCGGTGATGAACTGTTCGTGTTTCAGGGCGGCTTTCAGGGCGTCGTCCAGTTTCTTGTAGGTCATGTCCGGTTTGTCGATGGTGCCGAAGACCACCGGGGCGTCGTTGTTCTGCAGGTAGGTCCGCATGAGCATGGCATGGTCCCGTTCTTCCTGGGCCTGGATGTCGAACCAGTGGGCGAAGCCGTCCAGCCCCTTTTCCTGATAATAGTTGGCAAAATCCAGATACAGATAGGCAGAATAAAATTCCTTGGTGACCTGTTCGTTGATCAGGTCTCTGACTTTGTTGTCCAACATGGATAAAACCTCCCTTTCATTGCCTTCCATTATAGCAGGTTTGGATGGGGGCGGCGAAAAAACTTGACAGGGTTTCCCGGGTTGGGTATGCTAACCTTGTATGAACAAAGGAGGAAATCCCATGCATTTTGAATACTGTCCCACCTGCGGCTCCCGTCTCCAGCCCAAACCGGCCGGGGATGAAGGACTGGTCCCTTTCTGTCCGGTCTGCCAGCGGTACTGGTTCGATTTTTTCTACAGCTGCATCATCATCCTGCTCTGCAATGAATACGACGAAGTGGTCCTGTGCAAACAGCCCCACCTGTCCCAGAAATATGAAAGCATCACCTCCGGCTTCATTATGCCGGGAGAAACGGCGGAAGAGACCGCCCACCGGGAAGTGAAGGAGGAACTGGGGCTGACCCTGGAAAAAATGATTCCGGAAGGGACCTACTGGTTCAGCAAGGGCCAGATGCTCATGCACGGGTATCTGGGCTTTGTCCGGAAACAGCCCTTCCACCTGTCCCAGGAAGTCACCTCCGCCCACTGGGTGCCCATCCTGGACCTGCCTCAAACCGCCTATCCGGAAACCCCGGAAAATGTCATCTATCCGCTGTGGCGGAAGCTGCTGGCCCTGAAAGGAATGGCGGAACCGGGACTGGAACGGCCATAACCGAATATTAAAAGTAAAATTATAATCAAAGTTCGAAACAACATAAAATATGTATACAGTATTTTCATAGCGAAAACATGGATTTTCCATAGAAATTTGCTTATAATGAAACTATACTTTTTCCCATAAGTATTGTGTCATGCTCTCTTTATTGTACTGGAAAAAGCGAATTTCTAGGAAAGGATGTTGTTACTATGAATGGGACCCAGGAAAAGACGAAGAAAAGCCTTATGGACCGTTTCCTGAACGTCATCGAACGGGCCGGCAACAAACTGCCGGATCCGGTGTCTCTGTTTGTACTGCTGGCCATTGTGGTCATTGTGCTGTCTGCCGTATTGGGGGCGGCAGGGGTATCGGCCACCCATCCCGGCACTGGGAAGGTCATCAAGATCGTGAACCTGCTGTCGGTGGACGGCTTCCGGATGATTTGGAGCAAGGCGGTTTCCAACTTTGCCAACTTCGCTCCGCTGGCCATGGTGCTGGTGTGTGTCATCGGCTCCGGGGTGGCTGAGAAAAGCGGCTTCCTGGCGGCTTTCATGCAGAAAATGCTGGGGGATGCGGCACCGGCTGTGGTCACCTTTGTGATCATCTTCATCGGCATCAACGGCAACGTGGCCGGGGATGCGGCCTTTGTGGTGCTGCCTCCGGTGGCCGGGGTGATCTTCCTGAGCATGGGCCGGCATCCGCTGTTGGGGGTGTTCTGCGGGTTCGCCAGTGTGGCGGCCGGGTTCTGCGCCAATGTAATGCTGGGGATGAGTGATTCCCTGGCCTACGGGTTTACGGAAGCGGCGGCCAAGATGATCGACCCGTCCTACCAGCAGTCCCCTGCCATCAACTATTATTTCCTGTTTGTTTCCTGCTTCCTGCTGGCCCTGGTGGGGACCTTCGTCACGGAAAAGATCATGGCCCCCCGGTTTGCCGGCACGGATCTGACCCAGTATGAACTGGATGAATCCATTGCGGAAATGACGGACCGGAAAAAGAAGGCCGTGAACAAGGCCCTGTTGGCCGGGCTCATTACCCTTGTTGTGATCGGGCTCATGTGCGTGGGGGCGGATCCTCTCCTGGGTGATCCCAAGACCCATTCCATCATGAACCCCAAATCTCCATTTATGACCGGCATCATCCTGATGGTGACCCTGGTACTGTTTGTGCCCGGGGTGGTCTACGGGTTTGCTTCCGGCAAGTACAAAAACGACAAGGACATGTGGGCGGATATTTCCCAGGCTTTCAAGGATATTTCCTCCTACATTGTGCTGTGCTTCTTCTGTGCCCAGTTCACCAGCTACTTTGCCTGGTCCAACATCGGTGTGGTGCTGGCCATCAAAGGGGCGGAAGGACTGAAGGCGGCCAATATCACCGGCCTGCCCCTGATCTACGGGCTGATCGTGGTTTCCTGCATCATCAACATGTTCATCGGTTCCGCTTCGGCCAAATGGGCCATCCTGGCGCCGGTGATGGTGCCCATGATGATGCTCATGGGGTACGACCCGGCCCTGACCCAGGTGGCCTACCGGATCGGGGATTCCCTGACCAACCCTCTGTCCCCGCTGTTCTCCTATTTCCCGCTGATTTTGGGGTTTGCCCGGAAGTATGAAAAGGACATCGGCATGGGAACCATCATTGCCAACATGATTCCTTATTCCTTTGCATTCGCCATTGCCTGGGGCCTGCTCCTGGCAGCCTGGGTGCTGTTCAACCTGCCCCTGGGTCCTGGCGGGGGGATTTATCTGTAAAGGCGGTCAATGGGCAATTGTCAATGGCTAATGGAGGGAACCTGCCGCGGCAGGTTCCTGGAAAGGAAACGCAGCCGTTGGCTGCTAACCCACCACCAGCCTTGCGGCTGGTCCCCCGCCCTTGAAAAGGGCGGATACATGGCACACCGGGCTTACGCCCTTGTGCTCCAGGCAAGGGCCAGAGGCCCGAGCGTATATCCGCCCTTTGCAAGGGCGGGGGACCGTTGCGCTTGCGCAATGGTGGTGGGTTAGCCGCGGCCGCGGCGTCTTTGTTCAGAAGAACCCGCATCTGTGGGTTCTTGCCATCGGCCGTTGACCGTTTACAGCTGACCGCTGACAGGGGTCTGCTGCTTTCTGCAGCAGACCCTCTTGTGGAAAGGACAAACGCTTATGGGTTTACTGAAAGATACGGAAAAGGAAATCGACTTTACCATTACGGTCCATGGGGTTTCGGCCCATGGATCCACGCCCCATCTGGGGAAGGATGCCATTGTGGCGGCTTCAGCGGTGATCCAGGCGGCCCAGACCCTGGTGAGCCGGGTGAACAATCCCCTGCGGCCTCTGGTCCTGGGTTTTGAAAGCGTCAAGGCCGGGAAACAGTTCAACATCGTCTGCGACAAGGTGCAGCTGACCGGCTGCCTCCGGGCCTATGACGACGAACTGCTCATGGACATGGTGGACAAACTGAAGAACCTGGTCCGGCGCACGGCAGAAACCTTTGACTGCCGCAGCGAACTGACTCTGCTGCCGGAAGGAGGCGCCTGCTGATGGATGTGAAAGCCTTGGCGGCCGGCGAAAAAGACTATATCCTGGCACAACGGCACTGGCTCCATGCCCATCCGGAACTGGGCCGGGAAGAAAAGGAAACCACCGCCCACATTGCCGCGGAACTGGAAAAAATGGGGATCCCGGTCCAGACCTTCCCGGATATCACCGGGTGCATCGGCACCATCCAGGGAGCCAAAGGCCCGGGGAAGACCCTGATGCTCCGGGCGGATATCGACGCCTTGCCCATCCAGGAAGCGGACCTGACCAAACCCTATGCCTCCCAGCATCCCGGGGTCATGCACGCCTGTGGCCACGACTGCCATACGGCCATGCTCCTGGGAGCAGCCAAAATCCTCAGCGCCCATCGGGATGCTTTTCCGGGCCAGGTGAAGCTGCTGTTCCAGATGGGGGAAGAAATCGGTACCGAATCCCGCCATTACGTGGAGAAAGGCTGTCTGGATCAGGTGGATGCCATTTTCGGCATGCACATCTGGGCCTTGCTGGACGCCGGTACCGCCAATCTGGAAGACGGGGAGCGGATGGCCTGCAGCGACCGGTTCACCATTACTCTTACCGGGAAACCGGCCCCTTCTGACGCCCCGGAACAGGGGGCGGATCCCCTGGCAGCGTCTGCCTCCGTAGTCATGGGGCTCCAGCAGCTGGTGAGCCGGCAGAACGACCCGGAAAACACCTTTGTGCTTACGGTGGGTATGATGAACAGCGAGGGGGAGAAGGGCCAGCTGGCCCGTTCTGTCCAGCTGGTGGGTACCACCCGGACCTTCAACAAAGAATTCCGGAAGACCCTGCCCCAGAAAATCGAAAAAGTGGCCCGGGCCTTTGGAGAAGGGCTGGGCTGCCAGGTGGACTGCACCTATTTCTTCGGTCCTGCCCCTCTCATCAACGAGCACAAAGACCTGAACGATTGCGGCCGGAAAGCCGTGGCCCGGATCATGGGAGAAAAAGCCCTGGTGCCCATGGAAAAACAGATGGGTGCGGAAGATTTTTCCGTGTTCATGGAAAAAGTACCCGGCGTGTTTATGTTCCTGGGAGCCCGGAACAAAGAAAAAGGCATCTGCTGCGTCCATCATCATCCCGCCTTCGAAGTGGACGAAGACGTGCTGCCTAACGGGACGGGGATAGAGGTCCAGTTTGCGCTGGAGTATTTGAATGGGTGAAAAAAGGGGCTGTTGCCGGCGCAACAACCCCGTCAGCAGTCCGCTGACAGAAAAGGGGGTATTGCACGCAATGTGCAACACCCCCTTATTCGTGGTATAATATACTTTCCTAAAGTGGTTTAACGGCACAAATACAGGCAAGGAGGGTTCCATGAACAGATTAGATCCCATTGGCGTCATTGATTCCGGGGTGGGCGGATTGACCGTCCTGAAATGGCTCCAGCAGAAAATGCCCCATGAACGGTTCATCTTTATCGGGGATACCGCCCGGACTCCCTATGGGAACCGGCCCCGGGAAGAAATCCAGCAGTTCGTCAGCGAAATGACCGCCTGGCTGAACCGGCGGAACATCAAACAGCTGGTGGTGGCCTGCAACACCATTACGGTGCTGGGCACCGAGGTAATCAAAAACGGGTACGATTTTTCCGTGATCGGCATGAAAAAAGGCGCCCATATGGTGGAAGGGGTCACGAAGAACAAACGGGTGGGCTTTCTGGCCACCGATTTCACTGTGGCTTCCGGGGCCCATAAAAAGGAAATCCAGGAAATGGATCCGGAAATCCAGGTGTTCGGCCAGGGGTGCCCCAAATTCGTTCCCCTTATCGAAGGGGAGAAATTCGGCAGCCCGGAACTGGCGGCGGCCATCAAGGAATATACGGACAAGCTGAAGGAACATAAGGTGGATACGGTGATGCTGTCCTGCACCCATTATCCCTTTGTGGAAAAGGAAATCCGGGAAGCCTTTGGACCCGGGGTCACCATCCTGGATCCGGCGGAACGGACGGTCCAGGCAGCCATGGAAGACCTGAAAGCCCGCCATCTGGACCGGGAAGTGGGCCTGGGCCGGGCAGAAGTATGTTTCACCGCTGACCTGGAAAGAGGCAAGCGTCTGGCAGCCCGGATGCTGGATATGAACCAGTGTGATTTCCGACTGATCCAGTTGTAAAAGCGGTCACTGGTCAATGGCTGTTGCATGTGCAACAGCCTCTTGAACAATCCCCGGGGATATGATATAATTTCCCTGTTCAATGCTACTGTAGCTCAGCTGGTAGAGCATCTCATTCGTAATGAGAGGGTCGTAGGTTCGAATCCTATCAGTAGCTCCAATAGACCAGACCGGCCCGTCACTTTGGTGGCGGGCTTTTTTTTGTGTTTGACATCTTTTTCTCTTTTCGTCATAATTACAATTAATGAATTCCGGAGGTGATTTCTGCCATGGGTTATGCTTTTGCCACTGTATTCCTGTTCTGTTTTTCCCTGCTGCCTCCGGCTTATCTCCGGTACTATCCCTTCCGGTCCGTGGCCGGTCTCCGCCGGCGGAAGGTGCTGCTCCTGGGACATCTGTGGATCTTTTTCCTGGAATTCCTGCTCCTGGCGGCTCTTTTCAGCTGGGGAGCGCTGAAGCTGGAAAGCGGCATGTTCCAGTTCCTGTACCTGTTCTGCTATCTGCCCCATTTGCTGCTCCTGGTGTTCACCATCCGGCCGTTCTGGTTCCGGCATCTGTTTGTGCTGGGGCTCCAGGCCATCTATATGATCTTTGTTCATATCCTGTCCCTGGAAGCCTTCAAGCTGTTCCTGCCCGATTCCTGGCACATTGGCCGGGTACTGCCTTATTTCATCATCTATCTGGTCCTGTTCCTTCTGGGGATGCCCCTGGCCCTGAAAATCATCGGGCGGCTGTTTACCCCGGAACAGCTCACGTCTCCCCGGTCCGCCTTCTGGCCTTACCTGGGGCCTGTGCCTCTGCTGCTGTGCTACTACCATGCCAACCAGGGGTATTTCATCCTGAACCCCCGGGATCTGTTCCAGCCGGGACTCCAGATCTATACCCTGATCACCCTGGGGATGCTGATGCTGGTGGCTTTGTTCCTGGTCCTGACCATCCGGGGCGAGCTGGAGCAGGTGCAGAAAATGTTCCAGCTGAAGGAACAGAATCTCCAGCTCCAGGGACGGCTCAATGACATCAACAGTTACGCCGTTTCCCTGCGGAAAGAGCAGCAGGAACTGGCCATCATCCGGCACGACAGCCGGCATCAGCTGCGGATGCTGGCGGAACTGGCGGAAAACGGGGAATTTGAAGAAGCGGAAAAACACCTGCTGAAGCTGCGGAAAGAGGTGGCGGACAAGTGACTCCCATCCTGGAAACCACGGCTGTGTCCCTGGTCTACATCCTGGTGCTCCAGCCCTTCTATCTGCTGGAGATCCTGCCTTTCTGGGGATTTCTGGAAGAAGAAAAGAAAAAGCCCTTCTGCCGGGCCTGGGTGGTCCTGGCGGTGGCGGAAACGGCCCTGACAGTGGGGCTGGTCCGGTCCGGACTGTTCCCTTCTGTCTCTGCCGCCTACTGGGCCATAGGGTACCTTATATGGATTCCCCAGTTCCTGCTGTGCTTCTGGGTCACCCGGAAGTACTGGGTGGGCCATCTGTTCATCCTTTCCTTCCGGATCCTGTTTTCCAGCTGCTTTTATACCTTCCTCCGTCACTTTTTCCTGTGTTTCTGGCCGGCAAGTGAATTTGCTTCCATGTATTTCTGGCAGATCCTGTTCTATGGGGGAGAATGCCTGATCGCCTTCCCCGTCCTCCTCCGGTTCTTTACCCGCACCTTCAGCCATTTCCAGGAAGCGGCTACCCGCCGGTTCTGGCGGAGCACCACCATCATCCCCATGCTGCTGGCGGTGGATACTCTGTATGTGAGTGTGTATGATTCCCAGGAACGGTATTTCGATCTGATGGGTGCCCGGATCCTGCTGATGATTGTAGTACTCCTGATGATGTCTGCCATCCGCCGGGGCCAGCAGGAAGTGTATGATGAGATCAGCGCCTACGAGGAAAAGCACCAGCTCCAGCAGCAGGTGGTGTCCGCGGCCAACTATGTAAAGATGTCAAAAGAATCCCGGCAGCGGCTGGAAGCCATCTACCGGGAAAAACGGGACCATATCGACCAGCTGCTGGATCTGGTCCGGCAAAAGGACCGGTTGGGGGTGCTCACCTATATTGAAGAACTGGGAGAAGAATTCAACAGCACCAAGCTGCCCCAGTACTGCCAGAATCCCCTGATCAATGCGGCCCTTACGGTGTATCTGTCCCGGGCCCGGAAAGAAGGGATTCCCATCAC
The DNA here is from genome assembly GCF_057597765.1 of Acidaminococcus sp. Lineage (NCBI taxonomy): Bacteria > Bacillati > Bacillota > Negativicutes > Acidaminococcales > Acidaminococcaceae > Acidaminococcus > Acidaminococcus sp. The sequence continues at coordinate 9,154 of NZ_DBMBXK010000018.1, forward strand.
CGTGTCCGTGGACCTGCCCCAGGATCTGAACTGCAGCGGGGATCTGTCCATTGTGCTGTCCAACCTGGTGGAGAACGCCCTGATCGCCAGCAGGAAGCAGCCGGAAGACCGGCGGAACATCACCGTACTGGCCCGGCATCAGGGGGACATGCTGAACATTTTGGTGAAGAACCTGTTCGATGCCCCGGTGGCCCTGGACGAAGAGGGCCTGCCGGTGACCAAAGTAAAAGGCCACGGCATCGGCATGAAATCCCTGGCCCGGTTCCGGGACAAATACGGAGCCAGCGTCCTCTGCCAGCAAAAAGAAGGCTGGTTCCTCACCTATCTCCAGGTGGATATGGGAGCGAAGGGAGTGGGGGATTAGTTTTTTTTACTTCGTCCCAAACATATACTGGAAATACTGCTCCTGGAACTCCCGGTACTTCCGCTTTCCCAGGGGAATCTGATGGCCCTGGATCTCTACGTAATCGGTTTTGATCAGGTGGATGGCGCCCAGGTTCACCAGATAGCCTTTGTTGGGGGATACGAACTGACCAGGGGCGATTTTGTCCAGGTCCGCCTTCATGTCCTGGCCGGATTTCCGGGTTTCCAGGGTACTGTCGTCAGCCAGGTATACCTCCAGCACATGGCCGTGACTTTCCAGGAACAGGATCTGGGCGATTTCTTCCACCCGGACGCCTCCGCCCACCAGCCGGAAGATCACCTTGGCGCTGTTCCGCTGGCGGATGTAGGCAATGGCACGGTCCATGGCCTTGGCGAACTGGGCCTGGGTAAAGGGCTTCAGGAGATAATCCGTGGCTTTCACCTCAAAAGCTTCCACGGCAAATTCGTCGCTGGTGGTGAGAAAAATGATTTCCGCCCGGCTGTGGTGGTCCCGGAGCTCCCGGGCCACATCGGTGCCCAAAATCCCGGGCATGCACACATCCAGCAGCACAATATCGAACAGGGCCCCCTTGTCCACCGCTTCCACAAAGGCAAAAGCGTTTTCAAAGGTCTGGCAGCTCATATTTTCTTTGCGGTTCTGGAAGTATTTCTCTGCAGTTTCCCGGATCTTCTGGATCTGGTCCTGCTGATCATCACAAATGGCAATATGCAGCATGCTGTTCACTTCCTTTCCATGGGTCTGTACCAATTTACTCACCTCTATTATACCCAGTCCGGACAGTCTTGGAAAATCTCCGCCCTGAAAGGGCGGTTTTTTTTCATGAAAAGGAGATTAAAATGTCTTTGAATCAAGAACAAATAAAAAGAAAAATCTGAAAAATATTTTCAGGACAAAAAATGACCCTTTCGTGATTTTCGAAAAAAAAGTTTTGAAATCCATGATATGCTTTAGCAGAACAAAGAGAAAGAAGTTCCGGACGCGGAGCTTCCTTCTCCAGGCAATACACCGGATTCCTGTATAAAGTTCCAAGTAACTCAAATGAGAATGATTCAAGAAAACTGAAGAGTGAAGTAAATCGTGTTGCATATACGGACGAACGTTCTTATACAAAAGTATACTCCGGAAATTCAAAAGAGTATACCAAGGGATAATTGGAAATTTCAGGGATTTTGGTAAACTAAAGGTAACGGGGAGACCAAAGCGCGCATGGGAAACCCACCAAAAGATGCATGAAAATGAAAAAACAGGAGAGTTCAAGAAAAGGGGTGTGGCTTTATGAACAGGATTTATAAAGTGATCTGGAACAAAACACGGGGCATGTACATGGTGGTTTCCGAACTGGCCAAAGGCCAGTCCAAAGACGGACGCCGTGCCGTGGGACGGAAGAAAGTGGCACAGACCGCTGCGGCTCTGGCCGTATTTTTCAGCATTGTCTCTATGGGAGGGACAACTTTTGCGGCGGATACTACGAAGGTCGAATCGTCGACTTCCGATACGGCAGTAGAAGTCTATACCAAGGATGGCACGGATGCGCAGATTGAGGCAGCCAGAAAATACACATATCGCAAAACGGCTGAACTGGATAAAAAATTAACGGACCAGAAGACCAGCACGGCCCTTCATATTTCCAGCACTGGCGATTTGATTGTAGGCACTAAAGAAAATCAGACAGTCAAAGACATCGAAATCCGTGGAAAATTGACTTCTGGAAGCCTTTCTACTGGTGATATCACCTCTACGGGTGATGTGACTGTAACAGGTAAGGTGGCTGCAGATGGTGTGACTGACGAAACTACCAAAGACGGTACCTATATCAAACAAAACAATACGGTAGGAAATAACCTGGTCAGCCTGGGTAAACAAGTCAAGGCCAATGATGACCGGATCACCGCTGTGAAGGAATATCTGCAGAAGGAAGCTGCGGATACCTATGTTAGCAAGAACGATGCCGCCGTACAGGATGGGGCTGTTGTGAAAGCCGCCAACACCATCGGCGACAATGTGACCAAACTGGATGCTGCCCTGGCCAAAGAAACGGCTGCCCGTCTTGGCGCCGATGCAGCACAAGATAAGGTGATCCAGCAAGTCAATGAAAATGCGTCCCAAGGGATTGCCACCCTGGCTACGGCTTACCAAAATGAAGCGGCGGCCCGAGAAGCCAAGGATAATGAACTGAACGAACGGATTACGAACGAAGCCAATGCGATCCACGAAACGACGAAACAGCTGCAGACTGACCTGAATACGGAAACGACCGCCCGTGAAACCGCCGATGCGGCTCTGGATACCCGGATCACCAATGTGAAGGAATATCTGGAGAAACAGACTTCTGACAATTATGTAAGCAAGGCCGATGCCGCCGTACAGGATGGGGCCGTTGTGAAAGCGGCCAACACCATTGGCGAAAACGTGGCTAACCTGGATGCCGCTCTGGATGCGGAAAAAAATGCTCGCATTTGGGCAGATAAAACCCAAGACAAGGTGATTCAGCAGGTCAACCAGAATATGGTGGATGGGTTCAATACCATCAACAAGAATATGGCTGATGGATTCACGGCCCTGAACCAGGCAGATGCCAAGGAAGCCCAGGAACGGGCAGCCGCTGATGCAGCACTGGATGATAAGATTACGGCAGAAACTTCGGCCCGTGTGGCAGCAGATACCAAACTGGTGGAAGCCGTCAATAGCGGACTGAGCCTGAGCGATGACAATGTTCTGCAAAAGAATACCACTACCATTGACGCCCAGGGCAACGTGACCACCTCCAAGACCGATGCCAACAAAATGATCCTGAACAAGGGCAGGGACAACCAGATCACCCTGAACGAAAAGGGAATCAAGGTTGGCACCAACAGCACGGTGGTGGATAAAGACGGTGTCTATACCGGCGGCGATACCTACAGCGAAGCCAAGGCAGCTATGAGTGCTGACGGCAAGATCAAAGGGGCCAATGGGGACTTCACCGTAGATGAAAACGGGAATGTCACTTCCAAGGCAACTATCACCGGTGAAACGGTAACCGACGGTAAGGGTGCTTCCATGAGCAACGGAACGGTAACCGGCAAGACCCTGACCGATGGGATTGCTACCATCACCAATGGCAACATCAATACCAGCGGTTCCATTACCGGCGGCACCGTAACTTCCACGGGCAACATCTCCGCATTGGGTGACATCCACGCAGGCGGCGCCATTACGGGAGCCAGCGCTTCCATCCAGGGCGCTCTCACAGCAGGCAGCGCTACCATTACCGGTGACCTGACCGCCGGCGGCGCTATCCAGGGTAAGAGCATCTCCGATGGCACGGCAACCATGCAGAATGGCAACCTCACCGGTGTGAAGAACCTGAGTGCTGAAACCATTACCACCAGCGGTGATGCCATCATCGGCGGCGACCTGACGGTCAACGGCAAACTGAACGTGGATGAAATCGACCTGACCAAGAACGGCATTGTAGGGGACAACAACGTAACGGCCAGCACGAAAGTGGCAGCCGGTGAAATCACCTCCTATAAGAAAGCCACCAGCACCAAAGATGGCAGCGAAAAAGAAAGCGCCATCGATTATGATGAAAATGGGACTTCCACCTGGGCGAAATCCACCGACGCCGATGGCAACTGGAAGAAGAGTACCCTGACTGTGGAAGGCAGTGATGTGACTTCCAAGTTTGTGGATTCTGACAAGAACAGCAATGAGTCCAAACAGACTTCACAAGAATCCAGTGACGTGGTGAAGGATGCCGATGGCAATACTTCCACCTTCAGCCAGAGAGTCAAAGACATCCTCCAGGAAATCAAAAACGCAGCCGGCGATACGCTGACCAAGGTCGAACAGACGGATACGGCCATTACCAGCCAGATCGGTGACGGTTCTGCCGTAAAGAGCGAAATGACGGCGGACGGCATTACCAATACGGCAGAGGGCGGAACCATTACGAATTCTGCCAAAGATCTGGTGAATACTGCCACCGGCAATATGACCAATACCGTAGGCGGCAAGATGTTGAACGATGTGACCGGCGACATGGAAAACAAGGTGGGCGGCAACCAGAACACCACGGTGACCGGCGACAGCAGCCTGACGGCAGAAAACATCACCAACGAAGCCCGGAACAAGATCACCAACAAGGCTCTGGATGTGGAAACCGATGCTTCCAGCTCCATCGTCAGCAAGGTTTCCAACGAGTACGGCTCCAATACTTCCACCCAGCTGTCCTACCAGACCACGGAAGAAATGAGCCAGGCCGATGGCAAGAAAGCTTCCTATCTCCGGGGCGCAGCAGAAGAAAAATCCCAGCTCACCGATGGGGACAAGCAGACCACCATCGACACCGTTGCCGGCCAGACCAACACCAACATTACGGATGGGACCAATACCTCCAACAGCCTGCAGAAGGCAGACCAGGTTGCCTCCTCCGTAACGGACGGCACCAACACCACGGTTGTGAACCAGGATGCCAAGAGCCTGGCCTCCTCCATCACTGACGGGACCAAGGCCAACAACACCAACAGCACTGTAGACAAATCGGAACAGCTGATCAAAGCCAGCGATACCCAGTACAGCGCTACGTCTAAGACAGCTACTAAGATGGAAGATGCCCTGGTAAGCGGCGGCAGTTTCATCGACGTTATCAAGAACCTCGACGATGCAGCCAACCCGTTCATCGGCAGCGCCGTAACGGATGGCACCAACAGCACTGGCGTCACCCAGACGGCAAAAGATATCACCAACACGGCTAAGAACGGTACGATCGCCAATGATGCCAAAAACATCACCAACACGGCTTCTGAAACCTTGAGCAACAGTGCCAAGAACATCACCAATACCGCAGCGGAAAAACTCAGCAATTCCGCAGCGGAAATCGAAAATACGGCCACCAAGTCCATCAAGGATAAAGTGGGTGAAAACGTGAGCCGGACCATGACCACCAGCAAGATTGCCGAATCTGTGGTGGATGGAGCCAACAGCAACTCTTCTTCCAAGACGGCTGACAAGGACATCAACATTGTTACCGATGGGACCAGCACCAGTACCCTGAGTCAGCTGGCCGGCAGTGTGAATACGTCCCTGAAGAAAGTGGACAGCAGCGGAAACTCCGTGAAGTCCCTGAACAATGTGCAGACCGTTTCGGAAGACACCACCAAGATCACCGATACTGCCAGCGGCGACTTCTCCAGCCGCAGCCAGAAGGCCAACGGCTTCACCAGCCTGGTGAAGAACAACAGCGGCGGATCCAACACGGTGACGGATACGGCCACCAAGTCGGAACAGAAGCTGGTCAGCGGGAACATCATCGACATTCTGAAGGATGCAGAAAAGGGGTATGTGAATACCACCGTAAGTTCTGGGACTGGCGACGATGCTACCAAGACCAGCGTGACCACCACGGACGCCGGGACCACCTTTGAAAATACCGAGCATGCAGCGGCTATTGGAGAAGGATCCATCACCAAGACCACCATTTCCGGGAACACCCTGGAAACCGGCAAGGCAACGGCGGATTATGTGGATGTGAACAAGGACCTGCACGTGATGGGCAATACCCAGCTGGATGGCACCCTGGAAGTGGCTGGCAAGTCCACCTTCAAGGATGACGTCACCATGGAAAAGGATCTCTCTGTAGGCGGCAACGCTACCGTAGCCGGCGATGTGACGGCCAAGTCCTACAAGGTAGGGGACAAGACCTACATTAACGAAAACGGCATCAATGCCAACGACCAGAAGATCACCAACGTGGCGGACGGGACCATTGCTGAAGGCAGCACCGATGCGGTGAACGGCGGCCAGCTGCATGCAACCAACCAGAGAGTCTCCACTGTGGAAAATCGCGTAGACCGGGTGGAAACCCGGGTGGACAACCTGGACAACCGGATCGATAAAGTGGGGGCCAACGCAGCGGCTATGGCCAACCTGCACCCCATGGACTTCGATGAAGATTCCAAGGTCAGCGTGGCAGCGGCTGTGGGCAACTACCGCAGTGAAACTGCCGGGGCCCTGGGCGTGTTCTACCGGCCTACGGACCGGGTGATGCTGAATGTTTCCACCAGCTTCGGCAATGGGGAAAACATGATCGGCGGCGGCGTGTCCTTCAAGCTGGGCAAGAGCAGCAAGCGGCTGGAAAAGGCGGAAGCCACCAATGCCGCTCTGGCCAAACAGGTGACCAACCTGCAGAATCGGCTGGATGCCCTGCTGGGCGTGCTGAACCCCAGCCTGTCCAAGGACTTCCCGGATGTACCGGCCAACCACTGGGCTTACGAAGCCGTAAGCCGGCTGGCAGGGAATGACATCGTCCAGGGATACGAAGACGGCAAGTATCACGGCGAACGGACCATGACCCGTTATGAAATGGCTGAAATCATCTACAACGCCCTGTCCAAAGGGGCCAAGGCGGAAGCCAAACTGGTAGAAGAATTCCGGCCTGAACTCCAGGCAATGGCTGCCCAGAGAAAAGCGTAACCGTCTCCCCGGATGGATTGCACACACCCCCTTTGGAGCAGAACCATAAAGCAAAAAACCACCCCGCGCAATGCGCGGGGTGGTTTTTTGCGGCTGCCAGTGGCCGATGGGGGAAGGAGGCCCTCCGGGCGGCCAGGGAAGGGCTCGCCTGTAGCAAGCCCCTACAGCGTTGGGATCGGGGTTGTGGCTGGGGGCGAATGGATTGCGGATGTCATAGGTTGCGGGGTGCAGGATGGAATGACCCTCCGGGCGGCCAGGGAAGGGCTCGCCTGTAGCAAGCCCCTACAGCGTTGGGGTCGAGGGTTGTGGCTGGGGGTGGATGGATCGCGGATGCCTGGGCTTTGACTTGCAGGAGGGACTTTGACACCAACGGCGTAGGGGTTCCCCGCAGGGGAACCCTTCCCGGCCTCCGGTCGGATCAAACCAGCAAACTTGCAAAAATATTCTGTCATGTTATAATATATAAAACCATAAAATAAACATATGTTTGCAAAAGAAGGAGACCTTTTATGTCATTTACGCACACCCTTCATCCCAGCCGAAAAAACATCCGGCTTTCTCCTGTGGTTTACCAACTGTCCGGGCTGACTTTCCTTACGGTGTGCACCCTGGACAGGGAACCTCTATTTGGATGTATTGAACAGGGAGTTCTGCATCCTACGGAAATTGGGAATCAGGTGGCGGCTCATCTGGATTGGTTTGCCAACCGGTATCCGGGGATGGAGATCCTGCAATGGGTGGTGATGCCCAACCATATCCATTTATTGGTATTCCGAAATCAGGATAGGGCAACCATTTCCCTGGCCGGATTCATCAACCAGTTCAAAGGTTGTACAACCCGGGTGTGCGGGCGTAAAATTTGGCAGCGTGGATATTACGACCATTTGGTAAGGACGCCGGGGGATGGGGTCCGGATCATGGAATATATAGAGAACAACCCAAGGAAATGGGAGTTGGACCGGTATTTTGGGGAATGAAAATGAGCCCTCCGGGAGGCCGGGACGGGCGTGCCTGTGGCGCGCCCCTACGGCGTAGGGGTTCCCCGCAGGGGAACCCTTCCCGGCCTCCGGTCGGGCATATCTTCCTCAAAAAAACAGGCCCCGGCCGGGACCTGTTTTTTCTTTCTTCATTCCACTATAGTCCCTCCCCCCAGGACCACTTCTCCGTCGTACAATACGGCGGCCTGGCCGGGGGTGATGGCTCTTTGGGGTTCGTCGAACCGGACGGTAAAAGTATCCTTGCCGGTGGGGGTTACGGTGGCGGGCTGGGCTTCCTGGCGGTACCGGACTTTCACCTGGCACCGGACGGGGCCTTCCGGCACTTCTCCGCTGATCCAGTTGGCGTCCCGGACCTTTGCCTCCCGGCTGAACAGGGCTTCACTGGGACCTACGATCACGGCGTTCTTTGCCGGGTCGATCTTCACCACATACAGGGGATAATCGGGCTGGTTCAGCCCCAGCTTCTTGTGCTGGCCCAGGGTGTAATAGATGATCCCTTTGTGCTGGCCGATCACCTTTCCTTCCAGATCCAGGAAGGGCCCGGGCTGGGGCTTGTAGTCCAGGATCCGCTGGACCGCATCGGTATACTGGCCGTTGGGTACGAAACAGATGTCCTGGCTGTCCGGCTTCTGGGAATTGATGAATCCGTTTTCCGCGGCGATTTCCCGGGTATGGGTCTTGTGGTATCCCCCCAGGGGGAACCGGGTGTGGGCCAGCTGGTTCTGGGTCAGGCTGTAGAGCACATAGCTCTGGTCCTTGGCCGGGTCCGTGGCCCGGAGCAGCTGGTACTTCCCTTCCGGGGTCTTCCGGATCCGGGCGTAATGGCCGGTGACCACGCAGTCGCAGCCCAGTTCCAGGGCCCGCTGGTACAGGGCGCCAAACTTCAGGAACCGGTTGCAGTCGATGCAGGGGTTGGGGGTGTGGCCCAGGGTGTAGCTCCGGGCGAATTTTTCCATTACGTCTTTTTTGAATTCTTCCGTGTAGTTGAACACGTAATAGGGCATATGGAGCCGGGCGGCCACGCTCCGGGCGTCTTCCACGTCGCTGAGGCTGCAGCAGGTTTTGGAACTGCAGCCGGCGTCCGGGTTGTTGTACAGTTTCATGGTGCAGCCGATGCAGTCATACCCTGCATCCTGCATGAGTTTTGCGGCTACGGAGCTGTCCACTCCGCCGCTCATGGCAATCAGTGCTTTCATGATGCATCCTTTCTGTTACAGCCGGTGTTCCAGCTGCCGGAGCCGCTGGACTTCCCGGATAAGGGTCTGGGCCGTATAGTCCACCTGTTCCCGGGTAATGTCGTCTCCCAGGGAGAATCGGAGGGAAGATCTGGCTTCTTCCGGAGTACTGCCCAAGGCCAGGAGCACATGGCTGGGTTCCGGAGAACCGGAGGCACAGGCGGACCCGGCGGAAACGCAGATGCCGGCCATGCCCAGCACTGGCAGCAGGGCTTCTGCGGGGACTCCGTCAAAGGCCATGTTCAGGTGGCCGGGGAGCCGGGGCACCTGGCCGCTGTGGACCCGGGTGCCGCCCAGGGCCAGGAGCTTTGCTTCCAGGGCGTCCCGGGCTTCTGCCATCTTCCGGGCGTTGGCATCCAGATTATGCACCGCTTCTTCCAGGGCAGCGGCCATGCCCACGATGCCGGGGACGTTTTCCGTACCGGCCCGCTTCCCCCGTTCCTGTTCTCCTCCGAAAATCAGGTTTTCCAATTCGATCCCTTGCTTTGTAAAAAGGAAACCGACTCCTTTAGGTCCATGGAATTTATGGGCGGAACCGGACAGGAAGTCGATGTTCCCGGCTTCCAGGGTCACCGGCACATGGCCCAGGGCCTGGACCCCGTCGGTGTGGAACAGGGCTCCCTGTTCATGGGCCAGGGCGGCCAGCTCCCTGATGGGCTGGAGGGCGCCGGTTTCGTTGTTGGCGGTCATCACGGATACCAGGGCGGTTTCCGAGGTCAGGGCCCGGGCCAGGGTGTCCGGTTCCACCTGGCCTTTCCGGTTCACCGGCAGCAGGGTCACGGCAAAGCCTTCCTTCTGGAGGGCCTCCAGGGTGTGGAGGATGGCGTGGTGCTCAATGGCACTGGCGATAAGATGGGTGCGGCCGTGCTTCTTTCCCCAGGCAGCGGCGGTTCGCAGGGCCTGGTTGTCGCTTTCGCTGCCCCCGGAGGTGAAGGTAATCTCCCGGGGCCGGCAGCCCAGCAGCCGGGCGATGGTTTCCCGGGAGCCGATCAGGGCCCGGGAGGCTTCCTGCCCCAGGGGATAGGTACTGGAGGGGTTGCCGTACTGTTCTGTAAAATAAGGCAGCATGGCCTCCAGGACCTTGGGCAGGACCCGGGTGGTGGCTGCGTTGTCGGCATAGACGAACATGGTGGTGCTCCTTTGTGAATTGATATCATATTATTATACTACAGAAAAGATTCCTTTTCCTTCTTGCATTTATTCTCTTCCCATGCTATACTTTTAAGGCTGTATATATTATATATACTTCTTCTGCCCTCATGGTAGAGGAGCAAATCCAAAGGAGGAGGTGATTTCGTGAATAACTACGAAGTCATGTACATCGTTAAACCGGTAGAAGAGGACGCTTTCAACGCTGTTGTAAAGAAGTTCGATGACCTGCTGGTGGCTAACGGCGCTACGATCGAAAAAACCGATAAGTGGGGCAAAAAACGTTTGGCATATGCTATTCAGGACTTCAATGATGGTCTGTATGTTCTGACCACGTTTGCCGCTGAACCTGCAGCCGTAAAGGAACTGGACCGTGTGATGAAGATTACCGACGATATCCTGCGTCACATGATCATTCGCAAAGGCGAATAAGGAGGCTGGGTGTATGAATCGCATTATCTTGTTGGGCCGTCTCGTACGGGATCCGGAAGTCCGGGTTACACCTACGGAAAAAACGGTCTGCACCTTTACTCTGGCAGTTGACCGTCCCTTCGCTTCGAAGAACGGCCAGCGGGAAGCGGATTTTATCAACATTGTAACGTGGAATAAAACCGCTGAATTATGTGGGAACAGTTTGACCAAGGGTCAGAGAGCTCTGGTGGAAGGGCGTCTGCAGATCCGCAGCTACGATGGAAAAGACGGGAACAAGCATTACATGACGGAAGTCATTGCGGACCGGGTTGAATTCATCGAACGGAAAGGCTCCGGCAGTCCTGCCGCAGGCCAGCAGAATCCTCCATCCCAGAATCAGTCCTCTCAGGGCGGCTCCGCCGGTCCCATGGGTGGCTTTGGCTCTGAAGTAGGTTTTGACGAAGAGATCCCATTTTAAAAGGGAGGATAGAGAATAGCTATGATGAAGCGTGAAAGAGGTAACCGGAGACCCAGAAGAAAAGTTTGCTCCTTCTGCGTCGACAAAGTCCAGGAAATCGATTATAAAGATGCAGCCAAGCTGCGGAAGTTCATCACCGAACGGGGCAAGATCCTGCCTCGCCGGATTTCCGGCACCTGTGCAAAACATCAGCGTCAGCTGACCATTGCCATCAAACGTGCCAGAAACGTTGCACTGCTGCCGTTTACGGCTGAATAAGCTGGATGACAGAGACAGACCCTTTCGGGGGTCTGTCTTTTTTTTGTCAAATATTGTAAAATAGTAGGGAAACGCTCTCTTGGTTGTCAATGGCCAATAGTCAATGGCCGAAGGAAACTATCATCATGGAGGAATATCGCTTTGCATTACCATAAAACTTCTTCGCTGGTGGAATCCGGCATTTTGGCGGCGGTGGCCGTGCTTTTTACCCTGGTGGGGAACTACATCCCGGTGCTGGACATCATCGTGAGCATCCTGTGGCCTCTGCCCATCATCCTTTGCGGCCGGCGGAACGGGCTGAAATGGAGCATCCTGTGCCTGCTGGTCACCGGGTGTGTGGTGGCGGTGCTGCTGTCTCCTCTCCAGGCTCTGACCCAGTGCCTGATTTTGGGGCTCATCGGCCTGTTCATGGGCTATGCCATGGAAAAACAGATGACGCCCACCCAGACCCTGCTCATGGGGAGCCTGGGGGCCCTCCTTTCCACGGTGCTCAGTGCCCTGGCAGCCTATTTCTTCATGCATGTGAATGTAATCGAAGTGTTCTTCCAGTCCATTGACGAATCGGTGAACATGAGCAGCGAGATTTTCCAGACCCTGGGGATGAACGGGCTCACGGACACCCAGCTGGCCCAGCTGAAAAAGATGTTCGAACTGATCCTGCCGGCCGGGGTGCTGCTCAGCGCGCCCATTACCGCCATTGCCAACTACTGGGCGGCCCGGAAGATCCTGGGACGGATGGGGGATTACTACCCCTGGTTTCCGCCTTTTTCCCTGTGGAAGCTGCCCAAATGGCTGCTCCTGCCCTATGGCATCGGGATGATGCTGATCTTCTTCGGCCAGAACTATCAGGATTCCCTGGTGTACCGGGGCGGGTACACCCTGTATATGATGATGAACATGCTGCTCCTGGTCCAGGGGCTGAGCCTGATCCGCTGGTATGTGGAATACCGCCATTATCCCCGGATCCTGCTGCCGCTGAGTCTGCTGCTGACCTTCACCCTGCCCATCGCCTCCCAGCTGGTGGTGGTGCTGGGGGCCTATGAAATGGTCTTCGATCTCCGGAAGATCCGGAAGCCAGGGGCCAAAAAGCCTGAATAGAGGGGGATAGTATGGAGGAGAAATCACGCCGGAACCTGTGGCAGTCCGTGCGCATCGGGGTGGCCCTGCTGGGGTCCGTCCTGGTGATTTACGGGATTGCGGTGAACCTGGCCATCTGTACGGCCATCGGGTTCATTTCGGTGCTGCTGGTCTATTATCTGACCTTCCGGAGCAACCGGCTCCGGGAAGCCTGGTTCAACCATTCCATGACCACGGTGGTCCGGAATATTGAACGGGCCAACAATTATGCGTCCCAGCGGATCCCCATCGGCATCGGGGTTTTCGACAAAGAGGGCCATCTCCAGTGGCGGAACCGGCTGTTCAACGAATTCATCGCGGTGGAGGTGCCTCTGGCCACGCCTTTTGAAAAGGTGCTGCCGCCGCCGGACAACAATTTTGCCACCCTGCGGCTCCGGGACGCGGACAAGCAGATCAAGATCGGGGACCGGATCTACAAGATGCTGGTCCGGCGGATCCAGATCACCGACAATCCGGAGGAGGATACGGGGCTGGCCCTGTACCTGACGGATATCACGGACCGGGAACGGCAGAAAAAACGGTATGAGGAAGAACGGCCGGTGGTGGCCTATGTCCAGTTCGACAACTACGACGATGCCATGAAAGGACTCAACGAAAACGAGCGGGCCAGCCTGATCGTGGACGTGACCAAGGCCATCGGGGGCTGGGTGGAGGAAGTCCACGGGTACTTCCAGAAATACACGGAAGACATGTTTGTGGTGGGTATGAGCCGGAAAGGGCTGACGGACACCATCAGCAAGAAGTTCCAGGTGCTGGACCGGGTCCGGGAGATCAAAAGCGGCAACCGGATCAGCCCCACCATCAGTATCGGGGTGGCGGCGGACGGCCGGAACCTGGCGGAACTGAGCCAGAAGGCCCAGGCGGCCCTGGACCTGGCGTTGGGCCGGGGCGGGGACCAGGCAGTGGTCCAGCTGGGTGACGATATGAGCTTCTACGGGGCCCGGGGCTCCGTCCAGGCGAAAAACACCCGGGTCCGGGCCCGGATCGTGGCCCAGGCCATCCACGAACTGATGGTCAGTGCGGACCAGGTGTTCATCATGGGCCATGCCAACGAGGACTACGATGCCCTGGGGGCAGCCATCGGGGTGGCCAAAATGGCTCTGACCCTGAACAAGAGCTGCTGCATCGTCACCAGCGGCCAGGGGCCTTCCCTGAAGAAGCTGGAAACCGTGTCCAAAGACCAGAGCGACCGGTACCTGTCTCTGTTTGTCAACGAGGAAGAGGCCTTGAAGCGGATCACTCCCGGCAGCATCCTGGTACTGGTGGACCACCACCGGGCCATGCTGAGCGCGGCACCCAAGGTGCTCCAGGCCATCCGCCGGCGGATCATCATCGACCATCACCGGCGGGCGGAGGATGCCATCACCGATGTGATGCTCCAGTATATGGAACCGTCCACTTCCTCCACCTGTGAAATGGTCACGGAGATCCTCCAGTATTTTGAAAACAAGCTGCAGTTTTCTGAAGTGGAAGCCACGGCCCTGTATGCAGGGATTTTGGTGGACACCAAGAATTTTGCGGTGCAGACCGGGGAACGGACTTTCGAAGCGGCGGCTTTCCTGCGCCGGAACGGAGCCGACCCCCATATGGTTTCCCTGCTGTTCAAGGATGATGAACATACGGTGCTCACCCGGGCCCGGATCATCACCGAGATGAAACAGCCCCTGCCCGGGCTGGCTGTGGCGGTGCACCAGTGTTCCTGTCAGGACAAGGATACGCCGGTGATCGTGGCCCAGGCGGCGGATGAACTGCTGACCATGGATGACATCCGGGCCAGTGTGGTTTTCAGCCAGAATGAAAACGGAGTCAGCATCAGTGCCCGCAGTGACGGATCCGTCAATGTGCAGGTGATGATGGAAGAACTTGGCGGCGGCGGCCATCAGACCGTTGCCGGGGTACAGGTGAAGGGCGTGACGGCGGAAGAACTGATGCCGAAGGTCCTTGAGCTGGCCAAAGAACAAATGAAGGAGAGCGATACAGATGAAGGTAATTCTGCTGCAGGACATCAAGAAATTGGGTAAGAAAGGCGATATCATCGAAACGGCGGAAGGTTACGGCCGGAACTATCTGATTCCCCGGGGGATCGCGGAAGAAGCCACCTCCCGGAACCTGAACCAGGCCAAACAGGACATGCAGGTGGCCAAACACCGGGCTGCCCAGGCTCATGACGAAGCGGTGATCCTGGCTGCCCAGCTGGAAAAGGTGACCCTGCACATGAAGGTGAAGGTGGGAGCCAACGGGAAGCTGTTCGGATCCATTGCCTCCAAGGATGTGGCGGATGCCCTGCTGACCCAGACCGGGATGGAAGGGGTGGACCGCCGGAAGATCGAGATTCCGGAAACCATCAAGAGCCCGGGGGTATACACCGCAACGGCAAAACTGCTGCCGGATGTATCCGCCAAGTTCAAGGTCGTTGTAGAAACGGAAGAATAAAAAAGGAACCCACCACCAGCCCCAGGCTGGTCCCCCGCCCTTGAAAAGGGCGGACAGACAGGACAATGGCTGTCTTGAGAAGGGGATCGGCACCTCTGTGATACGGTGGTGGGTTTCTTTTCAGGAAGGAGGTCTGCTCTTTGGAAGAACGTATTCCACCCCAGAATATCGAGGCGGAACAAAGTGTGCTGGGGGCCATGCTGATCAGCCGGGATGCCATCGACAAAGCCGGGGAAATCCTCAATGAGGATGACTTTTACCGGCCGGACAACCGGGTGATCTTTTCGGCCATTATGGATCTCCACAGCCGGAACGAGGCGGTGGACCTGGTTACGGTCACCGAAGAACTGCGCCGGTTGGGGAAGCTGGATGCCATCGGAGGCACGGCGGCCATCACCGCTCTCAGCAATGCGGTGCCTACAGCGGCCAATGTGGTGTACCATGCCAAGATCGTGGAGGAAAAATCCCTCCGCCGGCAGCTGATCAATTCGGCTACGGAAGTGGCGGCCAGCGGCTACGAGGAAGAACAGGATATTGCCCAGACCATCGACCAGGCGGAACAGAAGATCCTGGCGGTGGCCAACCGGAAACATTCCGGGGGCGTGGTGAAGATCAAGGACATCGTGAAAAGCGCCATGGCCCGGATCGAGGAATTGTACGACACCAAGGATGCCTTTACCGGCCTGCCCACCGGGTTTTCCGATTTCGACAAAATGACCAGCGGGCTCCAGCCTTCGGATCTGATCATCGTGGCAGCCCGTCCTTCCATGGGGAAATCCTCCCTGGTGCTGAACATTGCGGAACATGTGGCTCTGGACGGGGGAAAATCCGTAGCCTTCTTCTCCCTGGAAATGAGCAAGGAGCAGCTGGTCCAGCGGCTGCTGTGCTCCCAGGCCCGGATCGACGCCTCCCGGCTGCGGATCGGCCAGCTCCAGGAAAGCGAATGGCCCAACCTGGTAAACGCGGCGGACAAGCTCAGTGCCGCCAAGATCATGCTGGATGATACGCCGGGGATGACGGCCCTGGAAATGCGGTCCAAGGCCCGGCGGTGGAAAAACGAGAACGGCCTGGATCTGATCATCGTGGACTATCTCCAGCTGATGCAGGGGTCCTCCAAACGGGCCAGCGACAACCGGCAGCAGGAAATGAGTGATATTTCCCGGTCCCTGAAGGGGCTGGCCCGGGAGCTGAATGTGCCGGTGATCGCCCTGTCCCAGCTGAGCCGGAGCGTGGAACAGCGTACCAGCAAACGGCCCATGCTCAGTGACTTGCGGGAATCCGGGGCCCTGGAACAGGATGCGGATATTGTTTGCTTCATCTACCGGGACGATTACTACAACCCGGATACGGAACAGAAGAACGTGGCGGAACTGATCGTGGCCAAGCACCGGAATGGTCCGGTGGGCACGGTGCCGCTGTATTTCCGGAAGGATATCACCCGGTTCGAGGATCTGAGCCGGAGACCGGAATAAATGCGGCTGCCATACAGCAGCCGCCTGTCAATGGTCAATTGTCAATTGCCGAAGGAAAGAACCCGCTTGGAACAGCGGGTTCTTTTATTGCAAACAAAAAATTCTTGTCGTTGCGAAGCGTTCGGTAAAATGATACAATAAAAAGACAGCGGGAACGGTGTGTTCCCTCGTTATGCCATTTTTTTGTTATACCTAAGGAGGAAGTATTGTGATTCCACGTTATACCAGTAAAGAAATGGGTTCCATCTGGACGGAAGAAAACGAAGACCGCAACATTGTCAAAGTTGAAGTCACGGCCTGCGAAGCCATGAACAAACTGGGCATTGTACCGGATGATGCGCTCCATGACATCCAAACCAAGGCGGACTTCGATCTGGACCGGGTCCATGAAATCGAAAAGACCACCAACCATGACATCATTTCTCTGCTTACTTCTGTGGCTGAACACGTCGGCGATGCTTCCAAATATATCCATAAAGGCCTGACCTCCAACGACGTGAAGGATACGGCCATGGGGCTCATGATGAAACATTCCGCGGAAATCCTGATCCGGGAAGAAAAGGAACTCCATGAAATCCTCAAGAGCCAGGCTCAGAAATACCGTCACACCCTGTGCGTGGGCCGTACCCACGGGATCCATGCGGAACCTATGACCTTCGGCCTGAAGTTCCTGCTGTGGATGTCTGAAACCGAACGGAACATCGAACGGCTGGAAATGGCCAAGAAATACATCTCCGTAGGGAAACTCAGCGGTGCCATCGGGACCTATTCCAACATTGACCCGTTTGTGGAAAAATACGTGTGCGAAAAACTGGGGCTGACCCCTGTGCCCATTGCCAACCAGGTTGTCCAGAGAGACCGCCATGCCTTCTATCTGAGCACCATCGCCGTGTGCGGCGCCACCCTGGAAAAGATGGCCACGGAAGTCCGTCATCTCCAGCGTACGGAAGTCCGGGAAGCGGAAGAATATTTTGCTCCCGGCCAGAAGGGCTCTTCCGCCATGCCTCACAAACGGAACCCCATCACCTGTGAAAAGATCTGCGGCCTGGCCCGGGTGCTCCGGGGCAACGCGGAAGCTGCCATCGAAAACGTGGCCCTGTGGCATGAACGGGATATTTCCCATTCTTCCGTGGAACGGATCATCCTGCCGGATTCCACCATCCTGCTGGACCACATGCTGCGGAAAATGAAGGACATCATGGGCAAGATGCTGGTATATCCGGAAGCCATGATGCGGGACCTGAACCTGACTGGCGGCCTGATCTACAGCCAGAACCTGCTGATTGCCCTGGTAAGCAAAGGGGTGCTCCGGGAAGATGCCTACAAGTGGGTGCAGCGGAACGCCATGGCCCGGTGGATGGAAGGGGCCGACTTCAAGACCAACGTGGAAGCGGATCCGGACATCGACAAGTACCTGACCAAAGAAGAAGTGGAAGCCTGCTTCGAACCGAAACATATGCTGAAGCATGTGGATGAAATCTACGCCCGGTTTGGAATGTAACCCGAAAGAAGGAGAACTCTATGTCATCTGTTGTTGTAATCGGTTCCCAGTGGGGGGACGAAGGTAAAGGCAAGATCGTTGACTACCTGGCCCAGCAGGCTGATGCGGTGGTCCGCTATTCCGGCGGTTCCAACGCTGGTCATACGGTGGTGGTCAATGACGTTTCCTACAAGCTCCGTCTGCTGCCCAGCGGGATTTTATACAAGGACAAAACCTGCATCCTGGGCAACGGTGTGGTGATCAACCCCCGTGTGGTGCTCCAGGAAATCGCCGAAATGAAGGCCAAGGGCGTGGATACCAGCAACCTGCTGATCAGCGACCGGGCCCATGTGGTGTTCCCGTACCATGAAAAGCAGGACGAACTCCAGGAAGCTGCCCTGGGGGATGCCAAGATCGGCACCACCAAAGGGGGCATCGGACCCTGCTATATGGACAAATATGCCCGTACCGGGATCCGGGTCTGCGATCTGATGAACAAAGACGTGCTGGCTGCCAAGCTGAAACGGAACCTGGATGCCAAGAATGCCCTGTTCACCAAAGTCTACGGGGCAGAACCTCTGGCCTATGAACCCATGCTGAAAGCCTACCTGGACTATGCGGAAGAACTGCGGCCCCATGTGACTGACACCAGCGTAGCTCTGGGGAACATTTTCGATGCTCACAAGAAAGTCCTGTTCGAAGGGGCTCAGGCCACCTTCCTGGACATCGACTACGGCACCTATCCCTATGTGACCAGCTCCAACCCCACCGCCGGCAATGCAGCCACCGGCAGCGGCGTAGGGCCCCGGTTCATCGACCATGTGGTGGGCGTGGTGAAAGCCTATACCACCCGGGTAGGGGAAGGCCCCTTTGTGTGCGAACTGTTCGATACTGACGGCCCGGGAACCTATCTCCGGAACACCGGCCATGAATTCGGCACTGTCACCGGGCGGCCCCGCCGCTGCGGCTGGCTGGATGCCTTCATGGTGAAATATGCTGCCCGGCTGAACTCCATGGATGCCCTGGCCATTACCCGGCTGGATATCCTGGACGGCATGGACGAAATCAAGATGTGCACCGGCTGGACCATCGACGGAGAACCCATCCAGCACATCCCGGCGGATCTGACCATCCTGGCCAAAGCCAAACCGGTTTACGAAACCTTCAAAGGCTGGAAAAAGGACATTTCCGGGGTACGGTCCTACAGCGACCTGCCGGCGGAAGCCCAGGCCTATCTGAACCGGCTCAGCGAAGTGGTGGGCGTGGAAATCGGCATTGTGTCCGTAGGCCCCAACCGGGATCAGACCTTCTCTCTGAAGGAATTCTTCTGAGCAGGAAAATAAATTTGAAAAAGGCAGAGAAAATGCTTGCATTTTCTCTGCCTTTTTGCTATACTAAATAAGCTTTCTCGAAGAGAAAGCAACAGACTGAAACTTGATCAGCAGCGAAATGTTTCAACTGAAATATTGAAAGAAAAAAGTTGTTGACAAAGAAACGAAAGTCTGGTATTATATAGAAGCTGTCGCTGAGACAGTGAGACGAACTTTGAGAACTGAATATTGTTGACAGATGTGCGGGTCAAGTCACTTTTAGTGATGAGATCGAGTCACCTGGATG
>NZ_DBMBXK010000019.1:0-20476 GCF_057597765.1 Acidaminococcus sp.
TGTCGCCGATGCCCCCACCACCGTGCTCCGCACGGTCCCCCGCCCCTCACAGGGCGGACTTTGGGACCGTCCTTATTACCAGTTCAGTGCTGCGGCCAACTGTCCCATGAGACTGCTGCTGGGACCGTAATTGGCAATTCTGCACTGATGGGTACCTACGTGAGGGACGAATATCGGCTTTTTCACCGTTTCTTTCACCGCATTCCGGTACTCTTTCAGGGTTTTCAGTTGCGGAAGCAGGTCGAGTCTCCGATGGACCTCGGCCCCGTGGAACCCACCGAACCCCCGACCCTGACGCTGTAGGGGCAGGCCGAAGGCCAGCCCGTCCCGGCCTCCGGTTTTCTCCATTAAAAAAAGACCTGGCAAAAACCAGGTCTTTTCCATAGGCCGCTGACCGTTGACAGCTGACCGCCTTTAAATATCCATCCCCGCCCAGTGTCCCCAGTACACTGCATTGGTGATGGTGGATACTTTGGCGGCGTCTCCGATGACTCTTACGAAGGGGGCACAGTCCCGCAAAGCATCCACCACATCCGTCCGGGAGCGCTGGCCCAGAGCGCAGATCACCGTATCCCCGGGCACCAGCACCTGGGCCCCGGAGGGATCCGTACACAGGATCCCTTCTTTGGTCACTTCTACCCCTTTGTAGCCCGTATGGACCCTGGCGGTTTTGGCAATCTCCGCCAGCAGCAGGGGACGATGGCGCACATTGGCGTCCGGAGCCAGGGTGGGCCGCATTTCCACGATTTCCACCTTTTTCCCTTCCCGTCCCAGGTGGATGGCACATTCACACCCGGCCAGGCCGCCGCCGAACACCACCACATGGTCTCCCACCTTGTCCTTTTCCCTGTAGTAGTTGTTCACGATCACCACATTGTCCCCGTCCAGGCCCTTGATGGGCGGCACCAGGGGCCGGGAACCGGCGGCGATGATCAGGGCATCGGGCTTTTCCGCCTCCACGGTTTCCGGGGTGGCTTCCGTGTTCAGCCGGATCTCCGCCCCTGCCTTCCGGGCCAGCAGCTCGTAGGTATGGGCCAGTTCGTACATCTCCCGTTTGAAGGGAATGGCCTGCTCACTTTTCAGGATGCCCCCCACTTCTCCTTCTTTTTCCATCAGGATCACCCGGTGGCCCCGGCGGGCAGCAGTATAGGCAGCGTACAGGCCCCCAGGGCCTCCGCCCACCACAACCACTTTCTTCTTCACCGATGCCGGCTGGACTTCTGTCCCGTCCAGCTCCCGGCCAATCAGGGGATTCACCGTGCACCGGCGGGTGCTGGTGGCCGCCCGTTCCGCCATACAGGTGAAGCACCGGAGACAGTGGACGATTTCTTCATCCCGGCCTTCCTCGATCTTCCGTGGCGTTTCCGGGTCCGCCAGCAGCTGCCGGGCCATGTACACCACATCCGCCTTCCCGGAAGCGACGATTTCCTCCATCATGGCCGGATCCGTCAGGCCGCCGATGGTGGCCACCGGTTTGGACACATGCTTTTTGATTTCCGCCGCCAGGTACACGTTCCGGCCGTGGTCCTCGAACATAGAGGGATGGGTGATCCCGAAGGTCTTCTGGTAGGTGCCGGCGGAAACATGGATCAGGTCCGCATAAGGTTCGATGGCCTGGGCAATCTTCACCCCTTCGTCCAGTCCGTAGCCTCCTTCCGCAAATTCCGCCCCGCTCATCCGGAATTCGATGGGGAAAAAGGGCCCTACCGCAGCCCGCACCGATTTCAGCACTTCCACTGCAAACCGGGTCCTGTTTTCCAGGGATCCCCCGTATTCGTCCGTCCGGTGGTTGAACAGCGGGGACAGGAACTGGTTGATCAGCCACCCGTGGCCCCCGTGGATCATCACCATTTCAAAACCCGCCCGTTTGGCCAGGCTGGCGGCATGGCCGTAGGCTGCCACAATGTCGTCGATCAGATCTTTGGTCAGAGCCCGTACCGGCACCCCGTCGGCCCGGACCCCGTCGCTGGGGCCCCACTGGTGGAGATTGTGCTGTTTGGTCTTGTCCGTCATGTAGGTGCCGGCAAACTGGCCGGAATGGGACAGTTCGATGGAAGGGATGGCTCCGTGCCGGCGGATGGCGTCGGCGGTATAGGTGGCGCAGGCCAGGGAATTCAGGATGCTTTCATCCAGATGATAGGCGTGGGAACCGTCGGTGGCCGGATGGACCATCAGTTCCGAGACGGTCACCGCCCCGGCCCCGCCTTTGGCCCGGAGTTCGTAAAAAGCCGTGGATTTGGGGCCGATGCACCCGTCGTTGGTAATATCGGTACCGCCCATGGGAGCGGAAAAGATCCGGTTCCGGAAGGTGGTGCGGCCGATGGTGATGGGGGTGGACAGATGGGGAAATTTGCGCAGCATGGTATAGTGCCTCCTAAAATATTTTCCAGTTTTTTCCGCCTTTCACCCTACCATAAAAAAGAAGCTGCCGTCCAGCAAAGAAACAGCAGTAGATATAAATAAATCATTGATAGGACTATTTCCCCTGGGGGCACACCGCCAGCAGTTCCTGAAACAGGGGTTCTTCCGCCCGGTTTTGGGGGCACACAAAGGACACCTGCCAGGGGGAGGTCTCCCGGAGGGGAATCTGCCGGAGAGGAGCCTCCACCGGATGGATGGCCGCGTCGATGCCGATGCCCCGGCCTTCCTGGCAGAACTGGTAAATCAGGCTGCTTTCCATGGTCTTCACTGCAAAATGTGGGGTAAAGCCAAAATCCCCGCACCGTTCCACCACATTGTGGTAAATGGAAAAATGCTCGTTCAGACACAAAAGAGGCTCCCCCTTCAGGTCTTCCAGGGACAGGCTGTCCCGGTCATAAAGGGGATGCCCTGGGTACACTACAGCTTCCACCGGCGCCTGGAACAGTTCCCGGCGGAATAAACCTTCCGGAGCCCGGGACCCTACACAGAATCCGCAGGACAGGGTCCCTTCCTGGAGCAGCTCAAGGATGTTTTCGTTGAAATCCTCCGCCCATTCCAGCCGGAATTCCGGGTGCCGGGCCGCTGCGCCCTGGAGTTTCTCGATGGAAATCACATGGAGCACCCCGCAGGCAAATCCCACCCGGAGCCCCTGCTGCTGGCGCTTCAGTTCCTGGATTCCCAGCTGGAGCCGGAGCAGCTGGGCGGAGAAGGAACGGCTGTGTTCATAGAAATAATCCCCCTCCCGGGTAGGCACCACCCCTTTGGGAGTACGGACAAACAGCCGGGCCTGGAGCTCCCCTTCCAGCACCCCGATGATCCGGCTCACCCCCTGGGGCGTCAAAAACAGCACTTTGGCCGCCTGGTGGATGCTGCCTTTCTCATAAACCTGCAGAAAACACCGGATAGCCCGGGTATCCATGGCAATCCCCTCCTTCGGGAGGATTGTAACACGGGAGGAAGATGGTGTCAACGGAATAGGGACAGGTGGTTGGTAGGTCTTAGTGTAAAATAGTTCTCGGTGAAATGAATAATCCCTTATAAACTTGCAAAAAGGAAGACCTTCATCCTTTATAGTATTAGTTACCACGCCACTACAGATAGGAGAGAAGGTCTTCCGTGAATTTCATTGTATCAGAATTCATTAACTTAATAAAGGGGTGTTCCAACGGGCAGCAGTCCCATGGGACAGTTGGGAACCGCACTGAACTGGTGATAAGGACGGTCCCAAAGTCCGCCCTGTGAGGGGCGGGGGACCGTGCGGAGCACGGTGGTGGGGGCATCGGCGACAGCCGATATTTTGCAGGACCGGCCGAAAACAAGGGAGTGTCTGGCAGAAGTAGAAATATGATGAACGCAGTATCCATTGCTGTCTCTCAGGTAGATAGTTTCCATACCACCGTCAAGGTATTCGGTCCTTTCAGGACCTCATGCCCCCACCACCGGGCAAGCCCGGTCCCCCGCCCCTGCAGGGCGGACTTGGCCTCCGGCTATGCTGGTACTCTTTGCGGGTATACGTCGATACCCCGGGAGCCGGGACGGGTTTGCCTTCGGCAACCCCCTACATCGTTGGGGTCAGAGATTCGTACATCTGGCGAGCCGCCGGTTGTGCGACCTCTACGGGCCCCTGCTCTTTACTCTTCACTCTTTACTCTGCACTTATGCCCCAATTCCCATTGACAAACTGTACTTTATACGGTATCATTTAATACGCACAGAATTCATCCAGAGTAACGGAGGGACTGGCCCTATGAAGTTACGGCAACCATCAGCGGCTTTGGCCGGCTGAACGGTGCTAAGTCCATCAGGCGTGGCCTGAAAGATGAAGATGAGTGAGCCAATCTGATTCCTCTTCATTGCTGATGAAGAGGAATTTTTATTTTTTACGGAGGTGAACCCCCTTGATAGAACTCCAGCACATTGACAAAGTCTATCATACGGCTTCAGGGGACCTGCATGCCCTGAAGGATATCAATCTGACCATCAACGAAGGCGAGATCTTCGGCATCATCGGCCTGTCCGGGGCTGGCAAAAGCACCCTGGTCCGGTGCATCAACATGCTGGAAAAGCCCACCAGCGGCAAAGTCATGGTGGACGGCCAGGAAATGACCGCCCTGGGCGAGGAACAGCTGCGGAAGGCCCGGCAGAACATCGGCATGATCTTCCAGCATTTCAACCTGCTGTCCAGCCGTACCGTATTCGGCAACATCGCCTTCCCTCTGGAAATCCAGGGCATGGACAAAGCCGCCATCCAAAAGAAGGTGGAACCCCTGCTGGACCTGGTGGGCCTGAAGGACCGGGCGGACCACTACCCCAGCCAGCTGTCCGGGGGCCAGAAACAGCGGGTGGGCATCGCCCGTGCCCTGGCCAGCGACCCCAAGGTGCTCCTTTGCGATGAAGCCACCTCCGCCCTGGATCCCCAGACCACCGAAAGCATCCTGAACCTGCTTCGGGACATCAACA
Source organism: Acidaminococcus sp. (assembly GCF_057597765.1). Classification (NCBI taxonomy): domain Bacteria; kingdom Bacillati; phylum Bacillota; class Negativicutes; order Acidaminococcales; family Acidaminococcaceae; genus Acidaminococcus; species Acidaminococcus sp. The sequence goes on from NZ_DBMBXK010000019.1 coordinate 4,882, forward strand.
AACGGCTCCACATCACCATTGTCATGATCACCCACCAGATGAACGTGGTAAAGGAAATCTGCGACCAGGTGGCCGTGATCGAAAACGGGGAAATCATCGAACAGGGGTCCATGGTGGACATTTTCACCAATCCCCAGAAAGCCACCACCAAAGAATTCGTGGCCAGCATCCAGCACAACGACCTGCCTGATTTCGTCAAGAAACTGGACATCCACAAGGACTACAAAGCCGGGGACAAGGCCCTGGTGAGCCTGAGCTTCATCGGGGACAGCGCCGGCGAACCCATTGTATCCGTGCTGATCAAGGAATACGACACCAATGTGAACATCCTGACGGCCAACATTGAAACCCTGCAGGATACCCCCTTCGGGACCCTGCTCATTGAAGTGGAAGGGGACGAGGACCATTTGAAAAAAGCCCTGGATTACCTCCACGAAAGAAAAGTGAAAGACGAGGTGATCGGTTATGTCTCCTAATATGATCCATCTGCTGATCAAAGCCCTGGGCGAAACCCTCTACATGGTAGCCCTGTCCGCCGCCATTGCTTCTCTGTTCGGGATTCCCCTGGGGGTCATCCTGACCATTACCGGCAAAGGCCACATCAAAGAAAATGCGGCTCTCCACAAGACCCTGGGCTCCATTGTGAACGCTCTCCGGTCCGTGCCCTTCATCATCCTGATGGTGGCCATCATTCCTCTCACCCGGATCATCGTGGGGTCTTCCATCGGCACCACTGCTGCCATTGTGCCTCTGACCATTTCCTGCACTCCGTTCATTTCCCGGATCATTGAATCCTCTCTGCTGGAAGTGGATCCCGGGGTCATCGAAGCGGCCCAAAGCATGGGGGCTTCCCCTCTCCAGATCATCTGGAAGGTGCTGCTGCCGGAAGCCATGCATTCCATTGTGCTGGGCATCACCCTGGCGGTGATCAGCCTGATCGGTTCCAGCGCCATGGCCGGTGCCCTGGGGGGCGGCGGTCTGGGTGACCTGGCCATCCGCTACGGGTACCAGCGGTTCCAGGCGGATACCATGGTGGCCACGGTCATCGTCCTGATTGCCCTGGTCCAGTTGGTCCAGACCATAGGGAACAAGATTTCGGCGAAGCTGAACAAGACGAAGATCAAATAAAAAAATCCCACCCCTCGAGGGTGGGATTTTTTTTGCCCGGGACTCACGGCTCGCGGCCTGCGGCCTGCAATCCTACTTTCAGCCCCAGCCGCTCTGCCTCTCCTGCTTTCAGTTCCAGTACGGAACTGGCTTTCAAACAGGCGGAAAGGCCCAGCCACGGATGAAGGTTCCGGACGATTTTCACGATTTCCATATTTTTGTTGAAATACACTGCATCGATGGCAAATCTCATAAAGCACATATGGATGCTGTTGGTGGGGTTCAGCCACAGGCCGGCGGCCGGAGGCAGGGGCTTCCGCAGCATCAGCCCCCGGAACCGCCCCCACCAGGTGTCGGCGATTTCCACATCAATTTGTATTTGGGAACGGTCCCCAAAGGACCAGATTTCATGGTTGGACAATTTGGATTCTCCCTGTTATACAAAAATTCATTGGGGAACCCGCCTGCCGCGGGTTTCTTCCTTCGGCCAGTGACCAGTGACAATTGACCAGTGACAGAAACTGCCGGCCACACCAGGCCGGCAGTTTTTCATTTCATCCCCTGCATCAGAGAAATCAGCGACGGCAAGAGGACCACTACGAATATGGCGGGGAAAATACAGAACACCAGGGGGAAGATCATCTTCACCGGTGCCTTCATGGCCTGGGTCCTGGCCCTTTGTCTCCGCAGGTCCCGCATGTTGTCCGCCTGGATCACCAGGGTATCGGACATGGAAGCTCCCAGCCGTTCCGACTGGACCACGGACATGACGAACAGGTACACATCCTGCACATCACACCGCCTGGCCATCAGCTGCATGGACCGGCGGCGGGTCATGCCCATCCGCACATCCCGGAGCATCCGGCGGAATTCATCGATCAAAGGGCCTTCCATCCGTTCCACCACTTTCCGCATGGCCCCGTCCAGCGACAGACCGGCCTGGACGGAAATGGACAGCAGATCCAGCACATCCGGCAGCTGCCGGATGATCTTCGTCTGCCGGTTCCGGATGATATGGTTCAGCACCCCGAAAGGCAGCATGGCCCCGAACAGCAGACATCCCCAGATCAATACGAGTCCCCCGAAGGTGCTCATGGGATGGCCGGTGGTGTACCGGAACCCCTGGAACCCCCAGAAAATCATGGAAACGAACCAGATGCCCACCAGGGTCCGGGACTTCCAGATCCCCTGTTTCCCGGCCAGGATGATCCGCTGTTCCATCATCTGGGGCAGGGCTGAAGGAGCGAATTTGGAGAAAAAGTCCATGGCCTGGGCCAGCAGCCGGCCAATGGTCCGCTGGTACAGGGGGATCTTCTTCAGGTCGTTGGGATTGTCCTCTGCTTCCTGGGGCTTCTCTTCTTCCCGGAAGGTTTCCAGCCGGCGCTTCACTTCTTCGCCCTGGATCTTCTTCAGGGCCAGCACCGACAGGGATAGATAGAAGAACAGCGCCAGGGCAATGGAAAGAGACAGTGCCAGCATGGTCAGTCACCTTCTTCCCAGTCGATCCCCGGCCGGGCCTTCTGCATAAAGGCCGGATATTCCACATTGTGAGATTTGAACTTGCTCAGGAACTGGGGCTGGAGCCCGGTGGGACGGAATTCCCCCAGAGCCTTGCCGCTTTCGTCGAACCCGGTCTGGACATACCGGAACAGGTCCTGGAGGACGATCACATCCCCTTCCATCTTCTGGACTTCCGTAATATAGGTGATTTTCCGGGATCCGTCCTGGATCCGCTCCTGATGGATGATCAGGTCCAGAGCCGAAGAAATCTGGTCCCGGATGGCCCGTACCGGCAGGTCCAGGCCGCTCATGAGCACCATGGTTTCCAGACGGGACAGTACATCCCGGGGGCTGTTGGCGTGGGCGGTGGTCAAAGACCCTTCGTGGCCCGTATTCATGGCCTGGAGCATGTCCAGGGCTTCGCCCCCGCGGACTTCCCCTACGATGATCCGGTCCGGGCGCATTCGCAGGGAATTCTTCACCAGGTCCCGGATGGTCACGGCCCCTTTGCCTTCAATGTTGGCAGGCCGGGCTTCCAGGGTCACCACATGGGGCTGTTCCAGCCGCAGTTCCGCCGCGTCTTCAATGGTCACGATCCGTTCATCATGAGGGATGAAGGAACTGAGCACGTTCAGGGTGGTGGTTTTACCGGAACCGGTACCGCCGCTGATCATTACATTCAGTTTGGCATTCACACAGGCCCGGAGGAAAATGGCCATTTCTTCCGACAAAGTGCTAAAGGATATGAGATTCTCCACAGAAAGTGGCGTCCGGGAGAATTTCCGGATGGTCACACAGGGACCGATCAGGGAAAGAGGCGGGATCACCACGTTCACCCGGCTGCCGTCCTGGAGACGGGCATCCACCAGAGGCGAGGCTTCATCCACATGCCGGCCGATGGGGGTGACGATCTTGTCGATGATGGCCATCAGATGATTGTTGTCGTGGAACTGGGCTCCCGTAAGGTGGAGTTTCCCCATCCGTTCCACATAGATCTTCTTGGGCCCGTTCACCATCACTTCGGTGATGCTGTCGTCCTTCAGGAAGGGTTCGATGGGCCCCAGCCCCAGGATTTCGTCGCAGATGTCCGATACCAGCCGGGCCCGTTCCCCCCGGGGCACCACAAAGGGATTGTGCTCCAGCACCCGCTGGACATAGCCGGAAATCACATTTTCGATTTCCTGGCGGCTGTGGGTGACAGAATCCAGCACCCGCTGCTGTTCCGCACTCATTTCATCCACAATGGCCCGGTGGACGGTAACCTTCAGGTTCTGGTATTCTTCTTCCCGGGCATCTGCCGCCCGTCCGGCAAATATGGGATTCTCCCGGACCTCGGGCTTGCCTTGTTCAGTTTTCCGTCCCAGCCGTTCCAGCAGTTTCAACGCCGTATCCCCCTTGTTTCCGCCAGGTCCCCGGATCCGGCGGTTCATTTCTTATTTTTGCTGATTTTCGTCGTACATGGTGTAGGTAGCCTTCATGGTCTTCAGGTCGCTGCCCTGGAGCAGCCCTGCCCAGGCCAGGTTGGAAAAGAAAGCCCCCTGGGTTTTGATGGGTGCCTGCACCGTCACCGTCACCGAAGGAGACCCATCCACCGTAGTCTGCTGGATGGTGATGTTGTCCACACTGGTCAGATTGTACAGGTTCCCCACAGTTTTGTATTCGTCGAAGTTCCGGTTCCGCACATTGTCCCAGCTGTCCCCGGGCTCCCGGACCACCGCCTCCCGGGCCACGGACCGGGCCACATTGTTGAAGGTGATGTAATCACTGAAGAACATCCCGAAAGCACACATGGCAAGCAGGATGAGAAAAAAAAGAGGGACCAGAATGGCAAATTCGATGATATCCTGTCCCCTTTGCCGTTTCATGGTGATTCCCCCTTTCGTTGTTTCTACTGTTCTTTCGAAAAGGCACCAGCCGGAGCTGACGCCCTTTCGAAAGAACTCCTGCGCGAGCAGGAGTTCTTTCAGCATGAATGCACTAGTCAGCATCCATCAGCCATTAAGTACCGGGACTAGTAGCGGACTTCGTAGACGTGTTCGCTGCTTTTTCCATCAGGCCGCCGGCATTGTTGAATACATTGTTGATTTGACCAGCCAGGTTAGTCTGCTGATAAATCAGCCAGCCAATCCCAACGATGATGGCCAGCATCAGGGCATATTCCACCATGTCCTGACCTTTTTCACCCAGACGGGGTTTAATGTACATATCGTACATCATCTTTGCCATGGTAATCATAGTTTTCACCTCCTTGAGTAAGTTTGTACAATTGCAGTATTTATAAAAAGGGAAATCCCTTTTTACCAAAATTCAGGGGACATATCAAATCTTGATGTCCACGATCCGGCTGATAATCAGGTAGCCAATGATTTCCATCACCACAGCTGCCCCAATGGCCATTTTGCCAATGCTGGTGGTCAGCAGAGGTTTCAGGTATTCCGGAGAAGTAACCGCAAAAAACAGTCCCAGAGCCACAGGAATACAGGTCAGCACCAATCCGGAAAATTTCCCCTGAGCCGTCAGTGTTCCCACTTCCCGGCGGAGCCGGATCCGTTCACTGATGGTTTCCCGGATGGTATCCAGGATGGTGGCCAGATTGCCCCCCACCTGCTGCTGGATCAGCACCGCGGTGATCACCAGGGAAAAATCCTCGTTGCCCACCCGCTGGTCCATTTCCTGGAGGGCATCCTCCATGGTCCGGCCCAGAGAGGTATTCCGCATCACATTGGCGAATTCCGTGGACATGGGAGGCTGCATTTCCCGGGAGATGATCTCCATGGTCTGCAAAAAGGAGAACCCGGCCCGGAGAGAGTTGGATACCAGGGTGAGACAATCCGCCAGCTGCCGTTCAAAGGCTTCCTTCCGGCGGCTGATCCGCCGCTGGAGAAAGATCACGGCTCCAAATACCGTCAGGATCCCTCCCAGGAGCCCGGTCACCAGGCTCCGGCCGGCCACCGCCGTAACCAGGAACACCAGCACTGCCAGTCCCCCGGCAATGGCCACATATTCCTTCCCCAACAAAGGCAGCCCGGCCTGGATCATCATCAGATCCAGCTTCTTCCGGTTCCAGGGACGCCCCGGTCTCCGGTTCCGTTCCGCAAACAGCTCATGGAACCGGTTCCGGAGGATTTCCCAGAACGGGGTCTTCCGGACGGCTGCCGGCTGGTATCCTGCATACTGCTGGATCCGCTGGGATACTTCCCGCCGCCGCTGGAGGTATACGGAAAGTCCCGCATACAGCCCCAGGAAAAACAGAAAGGCAAAAAGCAGAGAAACCAGACCAATCATGCTTTTCGCTCCTTTCTATCTGTATTATACCATGGATGGACCGCTGTACAACGGTCAAGTTTGCTAAATTTTCACCAGTGTTTAACCTGGTCCGCCATCTGTCCCACGGCCTGGGAGAAGGGATTCTCCGGAGCCTGGTTCAGCAGCAGCCGGCCATTGTCCGCCGCGGCGGATACCGCCAGGTATTCATTGGGCAGCACCTGGAATACCGGGAAGCCCAGGGCCTGGGAATACCGGTCCCGTTCTTCCTCCGTGCAGGGAGATACCCGGGTGAACACCGGCTTCACCCGCCGGTCACAGTCCTCCCAGGCCCGGAAGATCTCCAGGGCCCGTTTCATGTGTTCCACTTCGTAGCCCCCGTTCACCATGGCCATCACCAGGGTCTTGTCCGCCATTTCACAGGCGGTGCAGGCCACATCGGAAAACCCGGAGGAGAGATCCACCAGCACATACCGGAAGATGCCCCGGGCCATTTCGATCAGGCTGGTCATCCCTTCCATGGTCACCGTTTCCGCCAGGTCGGGCTTGGCGGCCCCGCACAGCACGGAGAGATTCTCGTTCACCGGCACAAAATAGGATTTCAAAGTCACCGGGGACAGGAAGGAAATATCCCGCACTGCCTCCACAATGGTGCTCTGGGGGGTCAGGTTGAAGAACACCCCCATATCCCCGAACTGGAGATCCCCGTCGATGATGGCCACCGGTTCCCCGGTCTGCCGGGCCAGGGCGGCCCCCAGATTGGCAATCAGGGTGGTCTTCCCGCTTTTCCCCTTGGGGCTGAAAAAGGCCACCACCTGGGAATGCCGGGAAGCCGAGGTGTTCTGGAGATTCTTCAGGGTATCCAGCAGTTCCTCTCCGGAAAAGGGCTTCACCATAAAGCCCCCGGCTCCGGACCGGAGCAGCCGGGACTGGGCTTCCGCATCCCACCGGCGGCTCATGCCGATGATCACCGTGTGGGGATAGGCTTTTTTCAAATCCGGCAGCAGGGTGCTGTTCCGGTCCAGGTCGATGTCCAGGAGAATCAGTTCCGGCTTGAAGGCCTGCATCTGCCCCAGGGCATCCCCTGCATTCCGGTACCGGGCACTGAGCTCAAACCCGGGCGTATTCCGGATGACACTGGAAAGCCGTTCCTGCATCACCTGGTTGTCTTCGATCAGTACGGTTCTGTAACCCACGGTTCATGCCTCCTCAGGAAAAGATACGGCTCAGCCAGCTGCCGCCGGAATGGCCGTCTCCGCTGTCCCGGCTGTCGGTTTCCGGATGCACGTAGCCATCCACCATGGAAGCCATCCCCTGGGCCAGGGGCGTATGCCGGCTGCTCAGGATGCAGGGCACCCCGGTGCGGATGGAATCCTGGGCCGTCTGGAAATCGTTGGGCAGCACAAAATCGAAATGCTTCCCCAGAATGGATTCCACATCCTCCACATCGATCCGGGTCTTGGCATTGCTCCGGTTCAGCACGTAGCGGATCTTGCTGTCGTCGTAGCCCAGTTCCTTCAGGGTGTCGGACCCCCGCTTCATGTTCTTGATGGTGGGGATGAAATCCACGATTCCCACAAAGTTGATCAGGGTGGACATATCCATCAGCAGAAGGTTCAAAGCGCTGAAGGTGGAGGTGGTGTCCAGGATCACATAATCATATTCCAGCTGGAGCTGGAGCACCAGGGATTTGATGATGTTGTTGTCCATATTGTAGGCTTCTTCCAGCAGTTTGGGATTGGCCAGCACATCGAATCCCGTATTCCCTTCCTGGTACCGGGTCAGGTATTCCACGGCCACCGTATCTTTGGGATGCTGTTCCATGGATTTCTGGGCGTCCGCAATGGTCCGTTCCGGATTCAGCTTCAGGTAGTAGCACACATCCCCGAACTGGAGATCCAGGTCTGCCAGGCACACCTTCAGCCCCTGCCGGGCCAGTTCCGCTGCAATGTTGATGGCCAGCAGCGTCTTGCCCACGGCATAGGCCGTGCTGAAAACGGTAAATAGGGTCCCTTTCCTGCCTTCCATAGCTTCATGCCTCCTGCTGTTTCTGGTTCATGGTTCATTGATTGTCAGGGGCGGGCCGGGTTCTGCCACTGGTTCCGGTACGCCTGCCGGAGCTTCCGGACCCGTTCCCGGAAGCTGGTGGGCCGCCGGGTTTCCGGCTTTTTCTTTTCCACCAGCAGGGGTTCCTTCCCCATGTTCCGTCCCTTGTTTTCCGCTTCCCGGGCTTCCGGTTCATCCAGCTGGATCTCTCCGTTGGGCTTTTCCACCCCTACCACTTTCAGTTTTTCTTTCCGCAGCTGGTAATCATCTTCAGAAAGAGGCACCAGCACCGTTTCGCCCTTTTCGTCGGTGGTCTTCAGCAGCCGGGAAGGCGGTTCCGGTGCTTTCTTTTCTTCCAGGATCTCCGTATCCGGATGTTCTTCCGGACGGCCGCCCCAGATATCCCGTTCCTGCTTGTCGTTCCCCGGTTTCACCGGCGTATTCACATCCACTTTTTCCGCATTCCGTTCATACCGTTCCGAAGCCTCGTAATTTTCCTTCATCCGCTGGCTCATGGAAACAGGAGAATCGTCCCCTACCAGAAGCGGCGTGATCAGGATCAGCAGTTCCCGGTTGTCCCGGGTGGTGGAGGTATGCCGGAAGAACTGGCCGATAATGGGGATATCCCCCAGCAGCGGAATCTTGGAAACGGACTTGCTGTCCTCGGAATTCAGCAGCCCTCCGATGGCCATGGTCATACCGGAGCGGACATTGATCATGGCTTCCGCTTCCCGGGAAGCAATGGCCGGGATGGAAAAATCGTTTTCCTTCACGCTGTGGCCGTAATCCAGGGTGGATACTTCCGCATGGACCTTGGAGGTGATCTTGTTGTCCGCATCCACCACCGGCTCGATATCCAGTTTCACCCCGTAATCCCGCCAGTCAATGGCAATCTGCCCGTCCCCGGCGGAGGTGGGGATGGGGATCCGGCCCCCGATCAGGATTTTGGCCTTCTGGCCGCTCATGGTGGTAATGGAAGGCCGGGACAGGATCCGGGCCTTACCGCTGGTTACCAGGGCCTGGAGGGAGGCGTTCAGGTTGGACAGATGGCTGCCGAACCAGCCGAAACTCCCCCGCTGTTTGTAGAAGTTTTCCCCGGCATAGAACAGACCGGGGGTCCCCCGGGTAATGTCCGTGGAATTGCTGTTCCCCGTCGTATTATCCCCCAGAGTCGGAGACCAGTACTGGATTCCCAGGTCCTTTTCCGCTGAGGTGTTAATTTCGATGATCTGGGCCACCAGCCGCACCTGGGTGGGTTCCGTCATGTCCAGCATGTCGATGATGTTGGAATCAGTGGTCCCTCCCTGGGCCGCGGTGCCTTCCTTGCCTCCCGCCTGGGCGGTGGAGGTGGTGCCCCCGCCGCTGCCCAGATACATCTGGGCCACCTTGATGGCGGAATCGTGTTCATACTGGTTCTGGACCCGGCCCCGGAGCAGCACCTTGCCGTTCATCATCTGCACCTGGACTTCCGGATAGCCGATGGCTTCCTGGATGGCCTGGGCCGTGCCTGCATCACTGCCGGAGACGAACACATTGTATTCTTCCCGGCCGTTGTCGGACCAGACCAGCAGCGTGGTGGAACCGGGCTTTTTCCCCACCAGCAGGAAATCATTGCCGGAAAGGAGCCGCACATCGGCGATTTCCGGATTCCCCACCGCCAGCCGGGTGATTCCCGATGCTTCCATATACCGGGACCCGTTCACCGCCACGCTCAGGGTGGTGGCGGCCAGCGCCTGTCCCGTCATTCCCAAAATGGCCGCCGTCACAAGGAGGCCCATCCGTTTGCTGTAATTGATCATGATCATTTCCCCCTGGTTGCACTGGTTCCCCGAATGACTTCGATACCCGACAGTCCGCCGGCGTCGCCTCCACCGTCTCCGGAAGGAGCCGCCGGTGCCTGGGGAGCCGGCCGGGGCGTATAGTCACGCTGAACTGCCGGTGCCGGTGCTGGGGTACTGGAGGATGCCGTATTGCCAGGCAGAGGGATCACGTAATAGCCGATGGATTTGTCATCTGTGGAACCATCCGCCGGCCGGAGCATCATCTGGAGCTGGCCGATCCGGGAGGACCCGATCAGTTTGGCTGCATCATAGGGTGTCAGGGCCACGGTCACCACCGAAGGAGTGCCCATGGAACCGGTGCTGCCGGAATTCCCCGCCGGCTGGCTGCCGCTTGTCAGGGTCTTTTTATCGCTGCCGCTGGTCTGGGTGGTACCCTGGGGCCGGTCGGAGCTTTTGTTCACTGCCAGGATCAGCACATCCTTCAGCAGGGTCTTGGAAACGATCCCGTTCCCTTCCTTATCCGTCACCAGCAGGATATCCACTTTGTCCCCGGGTTTGGCAAAACCGGAAACCCCGGTCACATCATTGACCCCAAAGGAAACCGCCCGCATCCCGTCAGGGATCATCCCCACGAAGCCGCCCCCGTGGGAGGTCAGTTTCCGTTCCGTCAGGATATCCCCTGCAAACAGGTCGATGCCGGTTTTCTTCCCCAGGGCCTGTTTCTTGTCCGTCAGAGCCCCGGCCGGTACCAGATTGGCCGGCACTTCCACGGTTTTCAGCATTTCCTCCGTGAGCACGGTCTGGGGTGCGATATCCCGGGCCGCTTCCACCACGGTCACATTCCCGGCCGCCACATTTCCGGGCTTCTGGTCCGGGAACAGGGCAGATAAAATCACGTACAGCAGCAGGAATACGGCCAGTGCCGCGGATCCACACAGCAGCATCAGTTTCCTGGGCGACATTTTCTCGATGATTTCAGTGAGTTTCTCCAGCTTCTTCACAATGCTCCCCCTTCGTTCCCCGGAAAAAGACGGCAACATCCCCAAACCGTCCTCCTCCTGTTCCTATCCGTCACAAATGGTCACGTGACCGAATTGTGAATATTTTTCTCTATTTTACCACATTTACACCGGTTGTACCACTGTTTGGCTGAGGAATCGTATGAAAAAGGGCCCTCTTCCTTCTTCTTCCACAATCGTATATAATAAAAACAGTTTTGACTGTTATTTAAATCACTGACAAAAGAGGGACCGCACATGACAAAACAGGCTGTAATCATTGGGGCCGGGCCGGCGGGGCTTACGGCTGCCTATGAACTTCTGCGCACCACTTCCATCCATCCTCTCCTTCTGGAGGCTGATACCCAGGTAGGCGGTCTTTCCCGCACCGTCGACTTTTCCGGCAACCGGATGGACATCGGGGGCCACCGGTTCTTTACCAAAAGCACTCGGGTCCAGGCCCTTTGGGACCAGCTGATGCCCCATGCCTCCGCCCCGGCCCTGGACGACCGGCTGCTCCACCGCTCCTGCACCCTGGTTCCCCAGGGGGCCGACCCGGAACAGGCCGACCGGGTATTTCTGGACCGGCAGCGGGTATCCCGGATCCTCTACCGGCACAGATTCTTTGATTACCCGGTGTCCCTGAACCGGACCACCATCCGGAACCTGGGCCTGGGCACCATGGCGGAAATCGGCTGTTCCTATCTGGCTTCCTGCATCCACAAACGACCGGAACACACCCTGGAAGACTTTATGGTGAACCGGTTCGGAGAAAAACTCTACCAGACCTTCTTTGCCGGCTATACAGAAAAAGTCTGGGGCCGCTCTCCCAAAAACCTTTCCGCCGACTGGGGCAGCCAGCGGATCAAAGGCATCTCCATCGGTGCCGTACTGAAGGACCTGTTCCAGCGGACTTTCCACATCCAGCCCAAATCCGTCCAGACCTCCCTCATTGAACGGTTCGCCTATCCCAAACTGGGCCCCGGCCAGTTCTACGAAACCCTCCGGGACGAAGTGATCCGGCTGGGCGGAGAAATCCGCATGGGAGCCACGGTCACCGGATTCACCAGCGGCCCGGGAAAGACCCTGTCCGCCGTCCAGTATCGGGATCAGCAGGGGAAGCTGCACCAGGTGCCCGGGGATATTGTCCTCTCCACCATGCCGGTAAAAGACCTGGCTGCGGGGCTGCCCCAGGACTGGCTCTCCCCGGAAGCCCGAGAAACCGCTGCCACCCTCCCCTATCGGGACTTTATGACGGCCGGGCTCCTGGTGGACCGGCTGGAACTGAAAAATGAAACGGACCATCCCACCCTCAACCATATTGTCCCGGACTGCTGGATCTATGTCCAGGAACCGTACGTAAAATTGGGCCGGCTCCAGATCTTCAACAATTGGTCCCCCTACCTAGTCCGGGATCCCCTCCACACCCTGTGGATCGGCCTAGAATATTTCTGTCAGGAAGGGGACGCCCTGTGGTCCATGACCGACAGTGATTTTATTTCCTTTGCCGCCAAGGAACTGGAAACCATCCAGGTGATCCGGCCCGGTGCCGTACAGGAAGGCCATGTGGTGCGGATGAAAAAAGCCTACCCGGCCTATTATGGCAGCTACCGGGATTTTCCCCGGCTCCGGCAGGAACTGGACACCATCCCCAATCTCTACTGCATGGGCCGGAACGGCCAGCACCGGTACAACAACATGGACCATTCCATGCTCTCCGCCCTCACTGCCGTGGATCTGATTCGCCAGGGCGAAACCAATAAAACTGCTCTGTGGCAGGTGAATACGGAACAGGAGTACCAGGAAACGGAAACACAGAGAGGACAGAACCATGAAAAATAAGATGGGATCTCTGGTCTATGCTTTTCTGATGCTATTGGTTGTAGTGATTTTCACCAACCGGTTTGACAATGATGGCTGGTTTCTGCTGAACAGCGGCCGGTATGTGGAACAATTTGGCATCCCCCATGTGGAGCCCTTTACCATCCATCAGAACTTCCATTTTGTCATGCATCAATGGCTCTTTGATCTGGGGTTGTGGAAACTGTACAAGCTGGGCGGTCTGAAAGCCATGATTGCTTACAACTGGATTATGGCAGCCCTTTTCTTTTTTGTCTATGTCCGGCTGGTAAAGTTGAAAATCAGACAAATTTCGGGCTCTGTCCGTTTTTTCCTGCTGCTTTGGCTTCTCCTGCTGTCCGCAGGCTATCTGTTCCAGCGTCCCCAGACCATGTCCGGCCTGATTTTTCTTCTGGAAATTTATCTGCTGGAAAGATCTGTCAACCAGCCCCGTGTGCCCCGGGTCCTGATTCCTTTGTTCTTTTTGCTGTCCGTTCTCCTGGTCAACCTCCATGGAGCCATGTGGCCCATGTTTACGGTTTTCCTGCTGCCCTATACCTTCGAAGCCTTGGTGGGTCCCCATCTTCCCTTTAGCAAATGGGAACTGACCTGGAAAGCCAAAGATTTCCTGTTGCTGTTTGCCGCCATTGTGGCAGGCGGCTTCTGCAGCCCGTATGGAACAGAATCCATGACCTATGCCTTCAATTCCTATGGATATAAGGACATTAACCAATTGGTATCCGAGATGCATCCCCTGAGTATGGATCCAGGATTCCCCTATCTGGTCATAATACTTGTTCTTCTGTTTTTCTGCACCGCCATCTATGCCCGCCATTCTCTTCCTCTGCGGCAGCAGCTGCTGGCTCTGGGCACTGGGTTCATGGCACTTCAGGCCAACCGGAGTTCCTTTCTTTTCTTAGTGGCCGGACTTTTTCCCTTGGCTGACATTCTGGCCGATCACAAAGATTTCCATGCCACTGTCAGTGTTTCTTCCTGGCCCCAAACCCGCCGGATGGTTCTTCTGTTGGGAACGGCGGCTTTGTTCGGCACTTGGGCACTGTTTCAGCAAACAAAGGTAACCTCCGACCGCTGCCCTCTTTTTTTGGGTGCTTTTGGAATCCTGTTGCTGATGGCAGTATGGAATTTCCGGATACTTTGGAAAGAGCGGTTGAATCCCCTTACACTGCGTCCAAACCTCCGGACACTGTTTGCAGCTCTTGCTTTACTGCTGCTGGTTCCTTTTTCCATAGCAAAACTCCAACTGCCCCGAGAAGATTTCGTTCTTGCCAAAAGCGTGGATGTGATTCAACAGGACGCCAATGGAAGTCCCATTTGCCTGTGGACAGGATACAACGATGGTCCCTATGCAGAATTCCAGGGAATTCCCTGCTACATGGATACCCGGGCCGAAGTCTTCAAGACCAAACTGAACCACCAGAAAGACGTGATGGAAGAATATTGTTCCCTGATTTCCGGAAAACTGGATTATCGGGATTTTGTCACCCGGTATCCCTTCACCCATTTTCTCACCACCGATCTGGACCCCCTGTATGTGAACCTGAAAAATGATCCCCGGTTCGAACTGCTGTGGGATTCGGAAGAAGATCAGGAGGTGCAGGAAAAGGCCACGGAGGTGGAGAAGAAGAAAAGAGTACGGATATATAAATGGAGAGATTGAGGCGTTGCCCCAATCTCTCCATTTTTGTCAGCTTCCAGGTTCAGATTCTGAAAAGTATCAAGGTATTTAGGCACATAGAACCGTGACATTTTTCTACCCTGCTAATTGTTTGTATTTTTCATTCGGGGTTACATAATCGATACCCGAATGAATACGATTAGCATTGTAATCAATAATATATTCAAAAACGGTCACTACCGCTTTCTCATAACTCATTTGGCTTGTATCAGGCATTTCCGTTTTTAGTGTATGCCAGAAACTTTCTATGGGCTGATTGTCCATTGGATGCCCTGGCCTGGAGAGACTGCGACGGAAGTGCATTTTATCGAGTGTTTCGCTCATTGCCTTGGATTTGAAGCAGCCTCCATTGTCAGAATGATACACAGCACCAATGGGACGGAAGGGATTTCTGCCACAGGCATCCATCAAGGCTGCTATAGCCAATGGACTCCTTTGATTTAATCCCTAGCTGCATCCCACAACACGTCTGGTAGCCACGTCAATGCCTCCACATACATAGAACTTTTCGCCTCTGTATGGAAGTTCCGTGTTGTCAAAGCACCACAGGTAATTAGGCATTTGCACAACATATTTATCCTGAATCAGATTCCTTGCCTTGATTTCGGGATCTGTTGGTTCTGGTTTGTCCTTTTTAGTCTTCTTACGGCCTGCTTTGGCATGAAGATCATTTTCCCGAAGCACCCTGGCAATAAAAGAAAGACTGACCATGACCGGCTGAGGATCTTGGGCCAGCGCGTGTTTAATACGTTTCTTCCCATATTCCTCATGGTGCTCATTAAAACAGTTAATAACCCTTTGTTCCAAGGCTATTTTGTCACGGGAAGGTTGGCGACGTTGGTAGTAATATGCAGCGCGGGTGATATTTAGGATTTCGCATACTTCACTAACCGGATACTCCTTTAGATCGCTTTTGGCGAATTCGACTCTCTCTTGGGGACGGAAGCAAAGTATGCTGCTGCTTTTTTTAGAATGTCGTTCTCCATTCTCAGCTTTTCATTAGCTTTCTGAAGTTGTTTAATCTTAGCTTCAAAACTCCTTAGGTACCCAGAGCCTACAAAGGCATCTTCGCCATAATCCTGGTATTCCTTGAGCCAGCGGTAAATAGTTTGTGAAGCAATGTTAACAGCTTTGGCCAACTGCGGTACGGACTTATTTTTATCCAAAACAAGTTTACATACCTGGATTTTGAAATCCTTGGTGTATGTTTTTTGACTTCTCATAAAGACGCTCCTTCCTCCAGAAAAGTCACGCTTTCTACTGTATTAGAGCCCATCTGATTTGACCATTTAGAGCCCAGCTGAAATCACCATTTTCAGCCCAAACAAATAGCCATTACATATTTTTCCGTTAGCCTTTACAAT
>NZ_DBMBXK010000020.1:0-19487 GCF_057597765.1 Acidaminococcus sp.
GTCTGAACTGAGAAGAGCCGCTATCCGGCAGCAAAATATGGCGGCAGCATAGTGTTTTGAATACCTAAAGGAAATTTACACACAAATATGGACTTGACTGCAACTGTCCAATATACCATATACTTCCGTATAATTAGATATATAGTAGTATAGCAAAAGAATGGACCGTCTGCAACTCAAATTCAACAAATTTGAAAACCAGGTGAATTTTAATCGAGAATTGATGATTTTTAGGTGTATTTTGTTGCTTTTTTCACCAGGGAGGGGAAGTTTTCCATCTGCTTTTATTGTACAAAAAACAGTGGGTAAAAATCCTCCCTGAATAGGATTCAGCCAAAAATTTTTGCCCAGAACCCCCGTTTTTTCCGTGGGGGCTCGTGAGGCGGGTCGGGGTAGAACACCTTCCCCTGGGTCAGGAGCCGGCTGTGGCCATCGCAGGAGGCCAGGAAATCCGTCCCCCCGGCCAGGGCAAGGACGGCTTCCCGGGCCTTCCGGGTGTCGGGATTCCGCCAGTCGGTCCGATGGGCATCGCTGCCCAGGAAGTGGATCATCCCCCGGTCCAAGAGCCAATGGACGCTGCGGAGGGCGGATTCTCCGAAATCCCCGGTGAAGCTGCCCCAGTTGCTCTGGAGCAGGATCCCCTTCTCCACCCACTGGCGGACCGCATCGGGATGGGACATAATGTGCCGGTACCGTTCCGGATGGGCCAGGATGGGCAGATAGCCCCGAAGCTGGAGCTGGTACAGCAGGTTCCAGGTTTCCAGGGGAGCGGCGGTGGGCAGCAGTTCCACCAGAAGGTAGGCGGTGCCGGCCAGGCAGTAGGCTTTGCTTACCCCGGGTCCGGGAAGGTAGTTGAGGGTGTCTGCATCCAGGCTCACCTCGGCCCCTGGATGGAGGCGGATGGGGATCCGGGCCTCGTCCGCAGCCTGCTGGAGCTGGGACAGCCGTTCCGTGATGGTATCCCAGTCCGGGCAGATGCCATGGCGGTGGAAATGGGGGGTGGCAAAAAGCTCCCCGGTCCCCGCCTCCGCCGCCTGGCGCAGCATGGCCAGGGACATGGAAAGGTCCCGGGAACCGTCGTCCCCGGGGATGTTGTACAGGATGTGAGAGTGAAGATCGAACATGGTTGATACCTCGTTACAGGTCTGCTGCCCTGCAGCAGACCCTTAATTTTTCGTCCAGGTTCTGGGATAGAACAGGATCAGCATGGGCAGCAGTTCCAGTCTGCCGGCCAGCATGTCAAAGATCAGGATCAGTTTGGACAAGTGGCTGTATGCATAGAAGTTCCGGGTGGGGCCTACTCCGGCCAGGCCGGGACCGATGTTGTTCAAGGTGGCGGCCACGGCGGTGAAGTTGGTCTCAAAATTGAACCCGTCCAGGCTGACGGCCAGTACGGACAGAAAGAAGATCAGGAAATAGGTGGTAAGGAAGATGTAGATGGAATTGAGCATTTTGCTGTCCACGGTCTTCCCGTCCATACGCATCCGCTGGACCCCATGGGGATGGAGCACCTGGCCCAGTTCCAGGAAGATGGATTTGCAGGTGAGCACCACCCGGCTTACCTTCACCCCGCCGCCGGTGCTGCCGGCGCAGGCCCCCACAATCATCAAAAGGACCAGGATGCATTTGGAGAAGCTGGGCCACAGGTCGAAATCCACGCTGCTGTAGCCGGTGGTGGTCATGATGCTCCCCACCTGGAAGAAGGCGGCCCGGAGGGCTTCCTCCAGGGTCTCGAACCGGTCCCGGATCTGCCAGGCAATGGCCAGGCCGGAGGCCAGGATGATGCCAAGGTAAGCCCGGACTTCTTCCATGGCAAAGGCTTCCTTGAAGCGGGTGATCAGGAACAGATAATAGAAGCCGAAGTTCACCCCGAAGGCGATCATGAACAGGGTGATGATCCACTGCTGGATGGGGGTGTAGCTGGCGCAGCTGTCATTGATGATGCCGAAGCCCCCGGTGCCGGCGGTGCCGAAGGTGATGCACAGGTTATGGAACCAGTTCATGCCGGTAAGGGCCAGCAGGGCGATCATAATGAGGGTCATACCCAGGTAGATCTTGTAGAGCACAATGGCGGTGTTCCGCACCCGGGGCACGAATTTGGACACGTCCGGGCCCGGGCTTTCCGCCTTCATCAGGTTCATCTGGGTGCCGCCCCTATTTGTGGGGATCAGCATCAGGATGAACACCAGCACCCCCATGCCCCCGATCCAGTGGGAAAAGCTCCGCCAGAACAGGGAGGTATGGGACAGGGCCTCCACATCGCTGAGGATGGAGGATCCGGTGGTGGTGAACCCGGAAACGATTTCAAACACTGCATCCACATAGCAGGGGATCTCTCCGGTGAGCACAAAGGGAATGGCTCCGTAGAGGCTCAGGAGGACCCAGGACAGGCCCACGGCCACGAACCCTTCCCGCTGGTAGATGGCCTTGTTTTTCACCTTCCGCCGGCCGGTAAAGTACCCCAGGGCAATGGCCAGGATGGCCAGGGCGAAATAGATCATTCCCTGGTCTTCCCGATAAATGAGGGAAATGATGCAGGGCAGCAGCATCAGGGCCCCCTCGGTACAGAGGATCCAGCTGAGCACCTGCCCGATCACAGGATAATTCATACAGCTCCGTCTCCTTTATTCCAGGATGTTTTCCATATCGTGGAAGCCCAGATGGGTGGTGACCACGATCACCGTATCCCCCACCTGGAAGGCGTCCTGGCCACCGGGAATGATCAGCTTCCCTTCCCGGACGATGCCGGCGATCAGCACGTTCTTCTTGATCTTCATTTCCGCCAGTTTGGGCCCAATCAAAGGAGATTTTTTGTCCAGGAGAAATTCCAGGGCCTCCACCCGTCCGTTCATGAGCCGGTACAGGGTTTCCACGTTGGATTCCATGCTGTTGCCGGCAGCCCGGACATACTGGACGATCTGCTGGGCAGTAAGCTGTTTGGGGTTGACGATGCTGTCCAGCTGGAGCCCTTCGATCACGTCCCCGAAGTCCACATGGTTCACCTTGGTAACCACTTTCTTGGTCACATGCTTCATGGCATACAGGGACAGGATGGCGTTCACTTCGTCCATGCCGGTGCAGGCCACGAAGCCGTCCATGCTTTCCAGATGCTCTTCCTTCAGCAGTTCTTCTTCGGTGCCGTCCCCGCAATCGATGGTGGCCCCGGGCAGGGCTTCCACCAGTTCTTCGCACCGGGCCATATCCCGTTCGATGATGGTCACGTCCGTGTGGCTCTTCAGGAGCATTTTGGCCAGGTAATAGCTGAGCTGGCCGCCCCCTACGATCATCACGTTTTTGCATTTGTTGGTGCGGACGCCGATTTTCTTGAAGAAGGCCTGGGCATCCCGGGGCATGGCGATGATGGTCAGGATGTCCCCTTCCTGGATCACCGTGTTCCCGTCCGGGACCAGGATGTTGCTGTTCCGTTCGATGATGCACACCAGGACGTTCTCAGTCAGGTCGGCAATGTCCTTCAGGGACCGGCCGATGAGCACGGAAGACTGGGGTACCCGGAACCGGAGCATGTCGATCCGGTCTTTGGCGAAGCTGACGATCTCAATGGCGGAGGGAAAGTTCAGCAGCCGGGAGATTTCCTTGGCGGCTTCCATTTCCGGATTGATGGTCATGGACAGGTTCAGGCCCTTCTGGAGGTAGTGGCGTTCGTCGGAATAATGGGGGCTGCGGACCCGGGCGATGGTGTGGCACTGGTGGTTGTTCAGTTTGGCAATGACGCAGGTAAGCAGGTTCACCTCGTCGCTTTCGGTGACGGCAATGAGCATGTCCGTATGTTCCAAGTCCGCTTTGGCCAGGATGTTGAAACTGGAACCGTTGCCTACGATCCCCATTACATCGTAATTGGTGGAAATGTTCCGGATGATGGTGGGGTTGGTGTCGATGACGGTAACGTTGTTGTCTTCCTGGGTGAGCTGGGAAATGATGCTCCGCCCCACTTTGCCGCACCCTACAACTATGATTTGCATGATTGAACTCCTTTTGTAAGGGGCTGGCGCCCCTGGTCTCGGGTCTCGGGTCCTCGAGTCTCGGGCCCCTGGACAGAACTTGTCCTTCGTCCAAGTTCTTATGAGCGTATAAAAACCGTAGGGGCCTCACGCTGGGAGGCCCGCTAAATCCAGAAACGCTGCTGCGTTTGGCTGAGAACAGATTTCCCTCCGGGAGGCCGGAACGGGCTTGCCTTTGGCGAGCCCCTACGGGCGTTGGGGTCAGACCATCGGCAAACTGTCCCAACAACCGCTCGCAACGGCGTAGGGGCGTGCCACAGGCCCGCCCTTCCCCGGCCGCCCGGAGGGCCCTTTGTTAATATCCTCTACTATACACCAGCCGCCGAAAAAAATCCACAGTTTTGTTACATTCCATACAATATCTTCTATAACTTTTTTCTTTTTTTCCGGCTGTTCCGGGCTTTGGTCCGGGGCTGTACCGGGGGCCGGACGGGCTGGAGCCGCTGTTCCACCCCTTTGGCCAGCATCAGGCCCAGGACCCCGGTGGCCAATTGCAGGGGCAGGAACAGGGCCAGGGTTTTGGCAACGGCCCCCCAGGGCAGCTGAAGCAGATGGAGAGCCCCCACCATGCCGATGCCCAGGACCAGGGTCTTCCCCAGAGGGGCCCCCAGGTACAGAGCCGGCCCCCGGGCGGCTCCCCGGGTCAGTTCCACATACATGCCGTTGCCCAGGGCGATCACCGGCACCACCGGGCCCAGGATGTGCCCCTGGAAAAAGGCGATTATGGCCAGCGCCCAGCAGATGGTCCAGGCCAGCACCCGGGTGGTGAACCGGCCAGCCAGCACCAGCGTGGCGTTCACCAGGGTTCCGATAAGCAGGGTCATCACCGGCACCGGCAAAGGCAGCACCAGCCGCAGCTGCTGACTGAGCACCCCAATGGCCAGAAGCAGGGCTCCCCGAACCAATAGACGGATGGAATGGGACAAAGTAATCGGCTCCTTTCAGGGTATGTGCAGATATTCTGAACTTATTGTAATCAGCCGGACGAAAAAAGGCAAGACGGACGGTGTTCAATAGTCGGAAGTCGGAAGTCTGGAGTCGGAAGCCTCTGGATAGAACCTGTCCCCTGGCCAGGTTCCTTTGAAGATGTAAAACCCTAGTGCTCACAAAATGAGGGTTGAGAATCCCGTTGGCGGTCATTATAATAGATAGGATAGATTCATTTCAATACTGCAGGGACCGATCCTGCGTACCCCATATTCCTGTAAACCTGCAAAGGAGCTTTCTGTGAAACAGCGCAATCTTGTATTCGACAACCTCCGGGGCATCTGCATGCTGGGGGTCATTGCCATCCATGTGGGGAGCATGGCGGTCAGCGACGCCGTGGCTTCCCCGTTTCTGGTGCTCATCACCAACATCCTGAGCCGCTACAGCGTACCGGCCTTCTTTTTCATCTCCGGCTACGGGCTGTTCTACAGCAAGCCTCTGGAGCAGCCCCTCCGGTATGGGAGCTTTGTGAAGAAACGGATGAAAAGCATCGGCCGTCCCTATCTGCTGGCGTCCCTGCTGTACCTGTGCTACTACGCCTTTTTGAACCGGGACATGAGCGTGCTGGATCCTTTCAACATCCTGTTTTCCCTGTTCTTCGGCACTGCCCAGTACCACATCTATTTCCTGGTAATCCTGATTTGGTTCTACCTGCTGTTCCCTCTGTGGCGGGCCCTGATGAGAGGAATGGAAAAAATCGGCTTGAAGCTGGCACTGCCTCTGCTCTTTGCCGCCCAGGTGCTGCTGTTTGAGGGAAATTTCCGGTTCTGGACCTATCCGGAATGGATTGCTTCCAGCCCGGCCCTGCTGAATCTGTGCAATTACCGGCTGAACTATTTCCCGTTTTTCTATCTGTTCATCTTTATGCTGGGCGGGGTGATTGCCCGGCATTATGACAGCTTCCAGCAGCTGATCACCCGACAAAAGGCCCTGCTGACGGCGTTCTTTGCCGCCAGCGCCGGGCTCAACACCTGGCTTTTTTACCGGTGGACCTTCAAATGGCAGATGCCCTATGAAAGCACGGTAAACTACCTTCAGCAGTTGAGTCTGCCGGGGCTGGTCTACACCATTGCTTCCGTACTCTTTTTCAGCATGGTGATCCAAAGCGGCCGCTATCCTCTGAAAAAAGCCCTGAAGGGCATGAGCGATCGTTCCTTCATCATCTACCTGATCCACCCGGTGTTCATCGATCAGCTGGAAAATGTATTGAACCGGACCGTTGGGATGCAGCATGTTCCCATGGAAGCGTTCTATCTGGCAGTGCTGCTGCTGTCCTGGGGATGTGCGGAGATATGGCATCGGTGGAGACAGCGATAGTCGGGAGCTTCTGGACAGGAGCTGTTGCACATAAAAAATATATGTGCAACAGCCCTGTAGTCGGAAGTCAGAAGTCTGAAGTCGGAAGCCTCAGGACAGGACCCGCCTGGCTGGACGGGTCCTTTTGATTATATAAAACCAGAATCGAAATCAATCTGAGTGATCATTTCGTCTAAGGGTTCTGCATATTCAAAAATTTGCGTGCAAATTTTACATTCGGCTCCAGACTTCAGACTCCAGACTTGAGCCGCTACGCGGCTCTATAGCTAGGGGCTGTTGCACAGAACGTGCAACAGCCCCTTTATTTTTGTTTTAAACTTTCAATTAATCCAGTCAGGCATCTGCTTACTTCAACACACAGACTGCAGACTTTATCTCTTTTCTCCTTTGTCAGATACCCTCTGGCTTCACTGAGCAGAATTTGTGTATCCAATTCAGCACAGGAGCCTCTGGCAATCAGCAAAAAACGAATAAAATCCTTGTCACTGCTGCGTGCTCTTCCTTCTGCAATATTACTGGGAATAGAAACGGCTGCCCGTCTCATCTGATTGATCAAGCCAAGGTTTTCTTTTGATGGATAAGTTTCTGTAACGTCGTAAATGCAATTGGCCAGCTGCATACTTTTCTGCCATACAATCAGTTTTTTATGCAAATATTCCATATTGTAACTCCTGCTGCATCCCTTTATTCATTTTCTTTGGAATAATCGGGAGTTATGCAGACCTGGATGACCATATTAGTAGCAACCAGGTCTGCTTTCTCTCCACGATACTGGTTGACATCTTCAAAAAATTTGCCTGCAAATTTGTCCTGAGGTTTCCGACTTCAGACTCCCGACTTCCGACTGGTAAGCCCTGCACCGCAGGGCTTACTTCACATTAATCTTCCCCGCATACACACTCCCTGTGGTCACATCCAAAGTCACCAGGTCCCCGGTTTCCAGGGCTTCCATGGCTCCTTTGGCTCCTACGATCACCGGGATGCCGTAGTTGATGCCGATGATGGCAGCCGGGGAGGTGAAGCCGCCTTCTTCGGCAATGATGCCTCCGGCCTGGGCGGCACAGGTGCCCATTTCATTTTCCAGGGCGGCTACGGCCAGGATCATGCCCGGTTTGAACTGGTCCAGGTCTGCTTTCTTTTCCACCCGCAGGACAATGCCACTGGCGGCTTTCTTGCCGATGCCCTGGCCAGATACGATCTTCTGGCCTACATTGACCACCTGGATCAGGTTGGTGCTGCCCACTTTGCCCACGTTCATGCCGGCGGTGACCACCAGGGAATCCCCTTTCTTGATCAACCCTGCATCCAAGGCGTTCTTCAGGGACGCTTCGATCAGGGCATCGGTACTGGCTTTGTTTTCCCCTTTCAGGGGGGTCACGCCCCAGTACAGGTTCATCCGCCGCAGGCTTTCCTCTTTGGGAGAAACCCCCAGCACATGGGCTTTGGGACGGTATTTGGCCACCATACGGGCGGTGTAGCCGCTTTCGGTAATGGACATGATGGCGTTGGCTTCCAGTTCCTGGGCAATCTGGACGGTGGCGTGGCTGATGGCGTCGGTCATCTGGACCTGGGCCCCGATGCCCTTGTGCTGGAACACCCCTACATAGTCGATGGCTTCTTCCGTCCGTTTGGCGATCCGGGCCATGGTCTGGACGGCTTCCAGAGGATAAGCCCCGGAGGCGGTTTCCCCGCTGAGCATAATGGCGTCGGTGCCGTCAAAGATGGAGTTGGCAATATCGTTGGCTTCTGCCCGGGTGGCCCGGTAGTTGGTAATCATGCTTTCCAGCATCTGGGTGGCAGTGACCACCGGCTTGCCCAGGGCGTTGCATTTGGCAATGATCTGCTTCTGGACAATGGGCACGTCTTCCATGGGGATTTCCACCCCCAGGTCCCCACGGGCCACCATGACTCCATCCACCACCTGGAGGATTTCGTCGATGTTGTCCACCCCTTCCTGGTTTTCGATCTTGGCGATGATCCCCATGGGGGACCCCAGTTTTTCCAGGAGACGGCGGATTTCCATGGCGTCGTGGGCATTCCGGACAAAGGAGGCAGCCACATAGGTCATGCCGTGCTGGGCCGCAAAGGTAATGTCGGAAACATCCGCATCGGACAGGAAGGGCAGTTTCAGGAAGGCTCCGGGGACGGCCACCCGTTTCCGGGAGGAGATTTCCCCGCCGTTCACCACGAGGGTGTGGATTTCCCGGTCTGTGGTAGACTGGACTTCCAGGGACAGTTTCCCGTCGTTCAGGAGGATGGTGTCCCCCCGCTTCACTTCTTCCGGCAGGCCCTTATAGTTCACATGGGCCTTTTCCGCAGTCCCTTCCACATCGTCGATGGTCAGGGTGAATTCGTGGCCGGGCACCAGGGTGGTCTTGTCCCCCTTGAACAGCCCCAGGCGCATTTCCGGACCTTTGGTATCCGCCACATACCCTACCAGCCGGCCTGCTTCCTTTTCCGCTTCTTTCAGCAGGTTCAGCCGGGCTTCACATTCGCTGTGAGAGCCATGGGAGAAGTTGAACCGGGCCAGGTCCATGCCGGATTTGATCATATCCACCAGCAGGTCTTTTTTGTCGGTGGCCGGTCCCAGGGTGCAGATGATTTTCGTTTTCTTCATGAAATGTTCCCCCTCTGAAATATCCATGATGGTTCCGGGAAAAGCATCATGTACTTTTTCCAAAAAAAGTCCGGACTTGTAATAAGCCCGGACTTTTCAGTTCCGTTTGTAAAATTAGGATTCTTTGAAGGCTTTGATCTTTGCAGTCAGCAGAGGCAGAATCTTCAGAGCATCGCCAACGATACCATATTTGGAGATCTCGAACATAGGAGCGTCCGGATCCTTGTTGATGCAGACAATGGTATCGGATTTGCTCATGCCGGCTTTGTGCTGTACAGAACCGGAAATACCGCAGGCGAAGTAAATCTTCGGGGTAACGGTTTTACCGGACTGACCCACTTGCCGAGGATGTTCGATGAACCCTTCATCCACTGCAGCACGGCTGCCGCCTACGGCGCCGCCCAGTACATGGGCCAGGTCATACAGCAGGGAGAAGTTTTCTTTGGCTTTCATGCCGCGGCCGCCGGAGCATACGAACGGTGCATCGTCGATGGCCATTTCCCCTTCGCTGACCACTTCTTCTCTGCGGATGCAGGTTACCCGGTCATCCACATGGTTCTTCAGGGTGTAGTTGATTACTTCGCCGGTACGGGAAGCATCGGGTTCCATAGCCTTGAAGGTCTTGGGACGAACGGTACCCATCTGAGGACGATGTTCTTTGCACAGGATGGTAGCCATGATGTTACCACCGGCAGCAGGACGGGTCCATTCGATCAGGCCGTCTTCTTCAGCGTCCAGGATGGTGCAGTCTGCGCACAGACCAGTGTTCACCCGGGCAGCGATACGGGGCCCCAGGTCACGGCCGTCGTTGGTGGCACCGATGAATACAGCGGAGGGCTGGTAAGCATCGATCATTTCGCAGAAAGCATTGGTGTATTCGTCAGTGGAATAATATTTGAAAGCAGGATCCTGGCACACATAGACCAGATCAGCGCCCCGGGCAATCAGTTTGGACGGAACGTCTTTGGCATCGTCAGTGATTAGGACAGCAGCCAGTTTCTGGTTGCATTTGTCAGCCAGTTTCCGGCATTCACCCAGCAGTTCATATACAACATGGACAGGTTCGCCTTTGTAATGTTCAACATAGACCCATAAATCTTTTTCGTTACCGGTCTTTAAACCTTTCGTGTTAGCCATTTATACCCAACCTCACTTCGTAATAATCTTGTCTTCGATCAGTTTGTTAACCAACTTATCGACTGCAACAGCAGGATCTTCATCGTCGAAGATTTCGCCGTGTACCTGGGTCACTTTCGGAGTGAAGCTCTTCATAACCTGAGTCGGAGAGCCGGCCTTGCCGATGATGTCCAGAGGGATTTCCAGGGCAGCGGCGGTGTAAACAGGGATTTCAGCCTTTCTGGCTTTCATTTTGCCTCTGATGCTGGCAAAACGAAGATCCTTGCTGCGCATTACGGTTACTACGCAGGGCATCTTCATGGTGAAGGTCATGGACATCTGTTCGTTGTCTCTGTCAACCACGACGGTGTCATCTTTGACCTGAACCTTCAGAGCAGCGGTAACCTGGGGCAGATCCAGATGTTCAGCGATTTCAGGACCAACCTGGGCAGTATCCCCATCGATTGCCTGACGGCCGCAGAGGATCAGATCAGGAATGCCGAAATGTTTGATGGTGTTGGCCATGGCTGCGGAAGTAGCCAGGGTATCAGCACCGCCGAAAGCTCTGTCGCTGACCAGTTTGGCTTCATCAGCGCCAACAGCCAGGCAGTCTCTCAGGACGGATTCAGCATGGGGCGGTCCCATGGTGATGACAGTTACATGAGCACCCAGTTCGTCTTTCAGCTGCAGAGCCGTTTCCAGAGCATACTGGTCATAGGGGTTCATAATATTGGTTACACCATCTCTGACGAGGTTGTTGGTAACCGGATCGATCTTCATTTCAGCGGTATCCGGTACCTGTTTAACACATACAACGATGTTCATTACAAAGCGACCTCCTAAAAATCATATAGTTCAAAACCACACAGCCCCATTGTAACACGTGTGTTCCCGGTATGCAAGGGATTGCAGGAACTTGTCAGACTAGCCTTTCAAATTTTGTAAACTCCTGTATACAATCTGTATAGTATGATTTTCTCCATTTTACTCTTTAATTCTAAATTGACGAATAATTCTACGCAAGTTCTGTAACGGAAATTTCTACAGAATTGTGGGACAAATAATTGGGGATTTTCTGTGAATATAAGGGATTGCTTATGAAAAAGAGGGTGTTGCCCAGGCAACACCCTACAATTCCATACTACCCTTCCCCAGCACCCGCTCTATGGCCTCGGAGAAGCCAGGGGCATCCAGGTCCACCCAGAACCTGGGATTGGTACGGATGACCTTTTTGGTGTCTGCCACGTGGAGGTACACCGGGTTCTTTCCGTGGAAGGCGGCGAAGATCCCTTCCAGCTGCTGCTGAACGGCCTGGGTGTTCTTCCCTGGGCCGATATGGAGATGGACTTCTTTGGCCGCCTCCTGGAGGGGCTCCACTTTGTTGGCAAAGATCCGGGCCTGTTCCTCGTCCAGCTTCAAGACCCCCTGGACCATGACGATCCGGTCCTTGTCGATGTTGGCCCGGCTGGCGGCGTAAGCCCGGGGAAAGGCGATCACGTCCAGGCTGCCGGTCAGATCTTCCAGCACAAAGGAGGCCATCCGGTCCCCGTTCTTGGTGGACCGGATCCGGAGATCGGTGATGATGCCCCCTACGGCGATCCGTTCCCCGTCCTTGTAATTTTCCTCGCTGCACCGGATGAGCGGCGTCAGCCGCCGGAGGGCATTCCGGTAGGCATCCAGAGGGTGCCCGGTCACATAAAACCCGATCAGTTCCCGTTCCAGCCGGAGGATCTCCTCTTTGGGGATTTCCGGCAGGTTAGGGATAGGAATGGTGTTGGCACTGGCAATGTCCTCCTCCCCGAAAAGCCCCAGCTGGCCGGTGATCCGGTCCCGCTGTTCACTGGCCGCCGCTTCCAGGGCCGGGTCCATAATGGCCAGCAGCTGGCTCCGGCGCAGGCCGAATCCGTTCATGGAACCGCTTTTGATCAGGGCTTCCACCACCCGCTTGTTCACCTTGGACAGGTCAACCCGGCGGGTAAAATCGAAGAAGTCCTTGAAGAGCCCCCGTTTCGCCCGTTCCTCCAGGATCACGGACACGGCCGCATCCCCTACGCTTTTGATGGCCCCCAGGCCGAACCGGATGGTATGGCCGTCCACGGAGAACCCGGCTTCACTGGTATTGATGTCAGGAGGCAGCACCTGGATACCCATGTCCCGGCACACTCCGATGTACCAGCTGACCTTGTCCGCCACGGTGATGATGCTGTTCAGGAAGGCGGCCATGTATTCCACCGGGTAGTTGGCCTTCAGCCAGGCAGTCTCATAGGCCACCAGGGCATAGGCGGCGGAATGGGATTTGTTGAACCCGTAGCCGGCGAAGTGCTGCAGAAGGGCGAAGATCTTATCGCCCAGTTCCCGGCTGATGCCGTGGAGCTTCTGGGCTCCCTCCAGGAATTTTTCCTTCATGGAATCCAGGAGCTTGGCCTTCTTTTTCCCCATGGCCCGGCGGAGAATGTCTGCTTCCCCCAGGGTGAAGCCCCCCAGGGCGGATACGATCTGCATCACCTGTTCCTGGTACAGGATGACCCCGTAGGTATCCGCCACAATGGGCTCCATAAGCGGATGGAGCACCTGGGCGGTGCGTCTGCCGTGCCGGCCGGCAATGAAGTCTTCAGCCATGCCGCTGCCCAAGGGACCGGGCCGGTACAGGGCCACCAGGGGGATCAGGTCTTCGAAGCCTTCCGGGGCCAGCTGTTTCATAAGCCGGGTCATGCCGTCGCTTTCCATCTGGAACACCGCTGCTGTATCCCCGATACAGAGCATTTTGCAGGTTTTGGGATCGTGGAGGTCGATGTGCCGGATATCCACCTCCACCCCCTGGTTCCGTTTGATCATCTTCAGGGCATCGTCGATGACGGTCAGGGTCCGGAGACCCAGAAGATCCATCTTCAGCAGCCCCAGGCTTTCAGACCGGTCCTTGTCGTACTGGGTGCAGATGTATTCATGCTCGTCGTCGCTGCTGGAAGTGATCTGGAGGGGCACATAGTCCGTCAGTTCCCCCGGGGTGATCACCACTCCTGCCGCATGGGTGGAGGTGTGCCGGGGCATCCCTTCCACTTTCTGGGCAAAATCCAGCAGCTGGGCGATGTTGGGATCCTGGTCCCGGAGTTCCCGGAGCTCCCGGCTCCCTTCCAGGGCCCCTTTCAGGGTGGTGCCCGGGGTGTTGGGGATCAGTTTGTTCACCTGGTTCACCACGTTGAGAGGAATGTCCATGGCCCGGCCCACGTCCTTGATGGCGGCTTTGGCGGCCAGGGTCCCGAAGGTGATGATCTGGGCCACGTGGCTTTCCCCGTATTTCCGGGCCAGGTAGTCCACCACCAGGTGGCGCTTCACGTAGCAGATATCCGTATCGATATCGGGCATGCTCACCCGTTCCGGGTTCAGGAAACGTTCAAAGATCAGGTTGTACTTCAGCGGGTCGATGCTGGTGATGCCGGTAAGGTAGGCCACGATACTGCCGGCGGCGCTGCCTCTGCCTGGGCCCACCGGGATGTCGTGGCGGCGGCTGTAGTTGATGAAATCCCACACAATGAGGAAGTAACCGGAATAGCCCATCTGTTTGATGATTCCCAGTTCGTATTCCATCCGTTTCCGGGCGGTGCCGTCGTCATCCGGGTACCGGGAGGGAAAACCCTCTTCGCACAGTTTCCGCAGGTAGCCGTCCATGGTCTCCCCGGGAGGCAGAGGGAATTCCGGCAGGAGCAGATGGCCGAATTCCAGCTTCACATTGCAACGCCGGGCGATTTCCAGGGTGTTGTCCAGGGCTTCCTGGTCTTCCGGGAACAGGGCTTCCATCTCTTCCCGGCTCTTCAGGTAGTAGGAATCGTTGTTGAACCGCATCCGCTGAGGGTCCAGGTACCGGGCGTTGGTCTGGATGCACAGGAGGATGTCCTGGCCGGCGGCGTCTTCCTTGTGGATATAGTGAAGGTCGTTGGTGGCCACCAGCCGGATGTTGTGCTTTTTGGCCAGCCGGTGGAGTTCCTGGCGGACGGTGGCTTCTTCCGGAAGCCCGTGGTTCTGGATCTCCAGGAAATAGTTGTCCCGGCCGAAAATGTCCAGGTATTCCAGCATGGTCTTTTCGGCGGTTTCCAGTTCTCCCCGGAGGATGTGACGGGGCACTTCCCCGGCGATGCAGGCGGACAGGCAGATGAGCCCTTCGCTGTACTGGCGGAGCACCTCTTTATCGATCCGGGGCTTGTAGTAGAACCCTTCCACTTCCCCAATAGACACCAGCTTCATCAGGTTCTGGTAGCCGGTCTGGTTTTCCGCCAGAAGGATCAGATGGTACAGTTTGCTCCGGGTCTCCAGGCTTTTGTCCAGATGGGATCCGGAAGTGATGTACACTTCGCAGCCGATGATGGGTTTGATCCCGGCTTTCTCACATTCCTGATAGAATTCAATGACCCCGTACATGACCCCATGGTCCGTAATGGCCAGGGCCGGCATCCCCAGCTCCCTGGCATACTGGACCAGTTCCGGGATCCGGCAGGACCCATCCAGGAGGCTGTATTGGGTATGGGTATGTAAATGGACGAATTGGTTCATGGGTGCTCCTTTAAAAAAGGGGGCTGCGCTGCAGCCCCCGTCAATGGTCAATCGTCAATGACTTATCCTCTGATGGTATTCACTTCTCCCGGCAGATACATGGTCACTTCCGGGGAGACTTCGGTTTCTGTGGCTCCGATGGTGTAGGCTACGCCGGCCAGGTAGTCCTGAGCCCGTATCTTGTCCGGTTCCTGCAGGTCGTTGAGACACATAAGGAGGCCCTTGCCTTCCAGGATCAGCTTGCCGTAGGCAACGATTTCTTCCAGGCTGGCCGGTGTCCGCAGACACAGATCCAGGTTGGGCGTGTCCAGGAGCGTCAGTCCGGGATTCTCACTTTCCCCTGCCGGAGTTCTGGATGCAGAAGATCTGGACGATTTGAAACTGGCAAACATGAGCACATCCCTCCCTTCTTTGTATTTCTTTATTTTACACCAAAATGGAAGAGAAAGCAAAAAAGAGGGGCTGCTGCAAATGCAGCAGTCCCACTTTTTCTTATGCCCGTGCGTTCCGTGCTCTTTGACGGGAACGTTCCTGACGGGACAGGATCTTCTTTCTCATGCGGATGCTCTTGGGGGTGACTTCAACGGTTTCGTCGTCGTTGATGTGTTCCAGGGCCCCTTCCAGAGAGAAGGTCTGGGGCGGAACCAGACGGACGGCGTCGTCGCTCCCGGCGGCACGCATGTTGGATACGTGTTTCTTCTTGCAGGGGTTCACGTCCATATCGTCTTCCCGGCTGTTTTCGCCGACGATTTCCCCTTCGTACACTTCTTCACCAGGGTTCACGTACATGGTGCCTCTGGCCTGGCATTTATCAATGCCGTAAGCCGTGGTGGTACCGGCTTCGAAAGCCACCAGGCTGCCCCGGGTACGGCCCGGGATATCGCCCTTGTAGGCACCCCAGCCGGCGAACACGTGGTTCATGATCCCGTTGCCTTTGGTGTCGGTGAGGAACTGGTTCCGGAAACCGATCAGGCCCCGGGCAGGGATGATGAAGTCCATCCGCAGGTAGCCGGCCACTTCGGTCATGTTCTGGAGTTCAGCCTTCCGGATCCCCAGCCCTTCCATCACAGGGCCCATGAAATCCTGGGGCACTTCGATGGTCAGTGCTTCCATGGGTTCCAGCAGCTTGCCGTTTTCATCCCGGTGCATGATTACGGTAGGTTTCCCTACCTGGAGTTCGAACCCTTCCCGGCGCATGGCTTCGATGAGCACGGACAGATGCAGTTCCCCACGGCCGGACACCTTGAAGGTATCGGCGCTGTCGGTGTCTTCCACTTTCATGGAAACGTTGGTTTCCACTTCTTTGTACAGACGGTCACGGAGATGGCGGCTGGTGATGAAGTCACCTTCCTGGCCGGCAAAGGGGCTGTCGTTGACGGAGAAGGTCATGGACAGGGTGGGTTCGTCCACCTTGATCCCCTGGAGCTGTTCCGGGTTGTCCACATCGGCAATGGTGTCGCCGATTTCAGCAGTGCTCAGGCCGATCAGGGCAATGATGTCCCCGGCTTTGGCTTCAGGCACTTCCACCCGTTTCAGACCTTCGTAGGTGTACAGACGGCCGATCTTCTGGGTGGTGCGCTTGTCATCATGCATCAGGCACACGTTCTGGCCGTTCTTGATGGTGCCGCGGACCACACGGCCCACCACGATCCGGCCCACATAGTCATCGTGGTCCAGGGTGTTGACCAGCATCTGAAGCGGCGCATCCACATCCACGTCAGGAGCGGGGATGCTTTTGATGATGGTGCGGAACAGAGGTTCCAGGTTGTCGCTTTCGTCATCCATGGACAGCTTGGCAATGCCCTTCTTGGCGGAGGCATAGACCACCGGGAAATCCAGTTGGTCGTCGTTGGCGTTCAGTTCGATGAACAGGTCCAGGACTTCGTCCACCACTTCTTCCACCCGCTGATCCGGACGGTCGATTTTGTTGATGACCACCACCGGTTTCAGATGATGTTCCAGGGCTTTCCGCAGTACGTATTTGGTCTGGGGCATGGGACCTTCATAAGCGTCTACCAGCAGCAGTACGCCGTCCACCATGTTCAGCACCCGTTCCACTTCGCCGCCGAAGTCAGCATGGCCCGGAGTGTCCAGGATGTTGATCTTGCAGCCATCGTGCATAACGGAAGTATTCTTGGCCAGGATGGTGATCCCACGTTCTCTTTCCTGATCGTTGGAGTCCATGACCCGTTCCTGCACCTGCTGGTTGGCCCGGAATACACCGCTCTGCTTCAGCATGGCATCCACCAGGGTAGTCTTACCGTGGTCGACGTGAGCGATGATGGCAATGTTACGCAAATCATTTCTAATCATAAAAGCCCAATCCCCTCTTATTTCCAGATAAATCAAGAGGATGCTTGTCTGGAAGCATCCTCAAAGTAAACTGCATCATTTCGACTTTCCTATTATATTCTTTTCCCTTCTGGATGTCAAATACTGTCACAATGTTTTCATCACATCGTCAATGTATTTGCGGATCTTGTCCATCTTGGCCCGGATATCGGGGATCCGGCGGGGATCGTGGGTGATGAGCTGTTCCAGACGGCCCTTGTACACCAGATAATCCTTTTCGAAGTTCCGCAGGTAATCCCGCATGTTCTGGATGGCCGGTTCGCTGGTGATCACCTTGGTTTCCTCGATCCGCCAGTCGGTGCCGTCGATGATGGCGGAATCACCGAAGTTGGGGATGTAGGTGGCGCAGCCCAGTTCCGTATTCAGCAGGTGGGCAAAGGAGCTGGCGGCATCGTATTCCCCGTGGACCACGAAGAAGGCCTTGGGCTTTTCCTCCATACCCTTGTACAGGGCCAGCATCTGGTTCCGGTCCGCATGGGCGGAAAAACCGCTCAGGTTGTAGATCTTGGCCCCCACCACAATGTCTTCGCCCATGATCTTCACCTTTTTGACCCCGTCGATGAGCCGCCGGCCCAGGCTGCCTTCCGCCTGATACCCGGCAAAGATCACGGAAGAATCCTTCCGCCACAGGTTGTGTTTCAGATGGTGGAGCACACGGCCTGCATCGGCCATGCCGCTGGCGGAGATGATGATCATGGGGCTGGGCATGTCGTTGATGGCCTTGGATTCCGCCGCCGTCTCCGTGTACTTCACATTGGGCATGTCGATGAGTTTCCCCTTCTGCTGCCGGAAAATGGTCCGGGCTTCCTCATCATATTCTTCCGGGTTGAACTGCATCACCTGGGTGGCCTTGATGGCCATGGGGCTGTCCACCATAATGGGGACCACCGGCAGCTGGCCGCTGTGCATAAGTTTTTGGAAGTAGTAGAGCATCACCTGGGTACGGCCTACGGCAAAGGCGGGAATGATCACGTTGCCTCCCCGGCTGAGGGCTTCCTTCATCACGTCGCACAGTTCCTTTTCCCGGTCGATCTGTTCATGGAGCCGGTTCCCGTAGGTTGATTCGGTAATGATGAAATCGGCGCCGGAAATTTGATGAGGATCGTCCAGGATGGGCACATTGGGCTGGCCCACGTCCCCGGTGAAGATCAGCTTGGTCTTCTTCCCGTTCTCCTCGATCATCAGGTTCACCAGGGCGCTGCCCAAAATATGGCCGGCCACCCGGAACCGGAAGGTGATCCCCGGGTACAGTTCCACATCTTCATCATAGTCATGGGTAATGAAATGCTTCAGGGCCAGGTAGGCGTCGTCGGCGGTATACAGGGGTTCCACCACGGATTTCCCGGCCCGGAGACCTTTCCGGGTGGCGATTTCCGCATCGGATTCCTGGATGTGTCCGCAGTCAGGGAGCAGGATCTGGCACAGTTCTTCGGTAACCGGGGTGCAGTGGATGAACCCCTTGAACCCTTCCTTGATCAGTTTGGGCAGAAGGCCGCTGTGGTCGATATGGGCATGGCTGAGGATCACCGCGTCGATCTCTCCCGGGTTGAAGGAGAAGGGTTTCCGGTTCAGTTCCCGGATCAGCTTAGGTCCCTGGAACATGCCGCAGTCCAGCAGGATCTTCTTTCCGTTCACTTCCAGCAGGTGACAGGACCCGGTGACAATTTTGTCCGCTCCCAGGAAGGTGATTTTCATGAGGCGTCCCTCCTTTAGAAAAGTTTTCAAATTAATCCATCAGTTAAACTACCTATAGTATAACACGATGTGGTACAATAGTTCCATGGATTTACCAGAAAGGGTGTACATTATGAAAAAATCTCTGTTCTTTCCTTTATTATTTGTTTCTCTGCTGTCGGTTCCTTCCCTGCTTTTTGCCCAAGAAGAGAAAAAGGATTCGCCGAAAGCAGCAGTTACTGTTGCAAATGATACAAAGCAGCCTGCACCCTCCGGAAAAAAGACAGAGGAAGCCCTGCCCACCCCTCCTACGGAAGAAGCTGCGGCCTGGACCCTGGTGGGCAGCAACAGCAGCTATGATGTGTACTATGATTCCCGGAGTATCCAGTACGACGAAAAGACCGGGATCCTGACCATCTGGAACAAATGGGTGCGAAAAGGAGCCATGGGCACCGCCACCCGGACCATCCTGCTCCAGAGTAAATACGACGTGCGGCTGCGGGTGGTATCCGATCTGGTCCAGTACACCTACAACGGGCTGGGGAATGAAACGGGAAAGCAAAAAGTAGAAGACCAGTCCTGGTATCCATTGAGTCCCAATACGTTGGGGATGGAGCTGTGTGAAGCGCTGAAAGGGTATTTGCTGAATAATTGAAAGAAGGGGCTGTTGCAAACGCAACAGCCCCTTCTTTCTGTCAGCGAACCGCTGACACAAAAAAATTCCGCATCCATCAGATGCGGAATTTTCCTAACCGGCAACTCCCTATCCTCCCGGACCGTTTCCAGTCGAGTACTTTCGGCGTATAAGGGCTTAACTGCTGTGTTCGGCATGGGAACAGGTGGATCCCCTTAGCTATCGC
>NZ_DBMBXK010000021.1:0-17769 GCF_057597765.1 Acidaminococcus sp.
CCCACAATGCTTATCTTTTGGTCTTTGGTTCGGAATAGTGTAGTGCTGGCGGTCTATCTCTTGTTTTCGGTTGCTTGCTTCCTTACCGTACATGAGCATTTATCCCAGGAATGTACCCGGTTCCTGAATCCGGCCGGATGGAAGTGCTCCATGGTCTGGTCCGCCTATCTGGGGCTGCCTCTTTCCTTGGAGGGAGTAGGAGCCGTGCTGAATCTGGACAACCAGAAGATGAAGGAAGGGCGGGAACTGATCCGGTATTTTTGCGTTCCCTGCAAGGAAACCAAGACCAACGGCGGCCGGACCAGGAATCTTCCTCAACATGCCCTGGACAAATGGAATCTGTTCAAAAGCTACAACAAACGAGATGTAGAAGTGGAAATGGCCATCCAGCAGAGGCTGCAGAAGTACCCGGTGCCAGAAAAAGTGTGGGAGGAATACCATTTGGACCAGGAAATCAACGATCGGGGCATTGCCATTGATCTGGAATTGGCCAGACAGGCGGTGGCCCTGGATGCCCAAAGCCGGAAAAGCCTGATGGCTGCCCTGAAGGAACGGACCGGCCTGGAGAACCCCAATTCTGTCCTCCAAATGCTGAACTGGCTGGAACAACACGGTATGAAGACGGATTCCCTGGGAAAGAAGAATGTGCAGGAGCTTTTGAAAACGGCCCAGGAGCCTTTGCGCAGCGTTCTCTGGCTCCGGCAGAAACTAGCCAAGTCCTCGGTGAAGAAATACCAGGCCATGGAAATGACGGCCTGTAAGGATGGCAGGGCCAGGGGTATGTTCCAGTTCTACGGGGCGAACCGTACTGGAAGGTTTTGTCTTACTGGAGACCATGAGGTATTGACGGATACAGGATGGAAACGTTTGGATTCCTGGAAAGGCGGCAGAATTGCTGTTTGGAACGCCAATTCTTGTGCTGTTTCCTTTCAGGCAGCTAAGCAGGTTAGTTTTGATTATAACGGAAAAATGTACACGTACACCGATGTCCGTATCGATCAGTGCAGCACCCCGGACCACAAGATGAGAGCAAAGCCGAGAAATGACAAACCTTGGAAAGATATGACGGTAGAAGAAATGGCCTCTTGTCGTCCTACAATTCCCTTGAACGGATATCGCTATTACAGGGGATGCGCAAGTCCCGCATGGCTTCGTGTAATTATCATGACTCAGGCAGATGGATTTTATACTGCCGATGGAGCTATCCGTTACCACTTCAGAAAGAAACGGAAAATTGAGAGGTGCAAGATGTTGCTTCGAAAGGCTGAAATTCCTTTTACGATGGCTGACGAGGATAAGCATGGAACGACTGTTATCTCAATCCCAGCAAGAGCAGTACCTCTTTGGCTTCGTCAGTTTAGGTCAAAGACATTCGGATTTTGGCTCTTTGAAGAAAATCCGGATATCTTCTTCGATGAACTTCCTAATTGGGATGGCTATTATCCTGCACCGAACAGCATCCAGTATACGACATGTAATAAACAAAATGCTGACATCGTACAAGCACTGGCCCACATGAGCGGGCGTACCTGCAATATGAGAGTCAAAAAACATTCTAAGCTTCATGAAAATTGGAAGGATGCCTATGTACTGGATATTTGGCTGAACAGTTCAGGTACCCATGAGATTCGAAATAAACCAACGATTTCTGATTTTACAGGGAAAGTATACTGTGCCGTTACGTCAACCGGGTATTTTCTTGTTCGCAGGAACGGAAAGGTTTGGATTACGGGAAACAGTGGCAGACTCATACAATTGCAAAATCTTCCCCAGAACCATCTGCCGGACCTTTCTGAAGCCCGGGAGGTGGTGCGCCAGGGGAACTACGAGGCACTGGAGCTGCT
Organism: Acidaminococcus sp.; assembly: GCF_057597765.1. Classification (NCBI taxonomy): domain Bacteria; kingdom Bacillati; phylum Bacillota; class Negativicutes; order Acidaminococcales; family Acidaminococcaceae; genus Acidaminococcus; species Acidaminococcus sp. The sequence continues at coordinate 1,845 of NZ_DBMBXK010000021.1, forward strand.
CTATGATTCTGTGCCGGATGTGTTGTCCCAGCTGATTCGGACAGCCTTTGTACCCAGGCCAGGGATGAAGTTTGTGGTCTCGGACTTCTCGGCCATTGAGGCAAGGGTCATTTCCTGGATGGCCGGGGAGAAGTGGAAATCCGCAGCCTTTGCAGCCGGAAAGGATATCTACTGCTCAACGGCCAGCCAGATGTTTGGGATGCCCGTGGTGAAACACGGGGTGAATGGGGACCTTCGCCAAAAGGGGAAGATTGCGGAATTGGCCTGTGGCTATGGCGGATCGGTTGGTGCGTTGAAGGCCATGGGGGCCATGGAGATGGGGATCCCGGAAGAGGAACTGGGGCCCCTGGTCCAATCCTGGCGGGCCGCCAATCCTCATATCGTGGATTTCTGGTGGCAGGTGGATAAGGCTGTGAAGACCGCCATCAAAAAGAGGATCCCCGTCCAGGTCAACAACCTCCGCTTCTTCTGCAAGAGCGGCATGCTGTTCATCGAACTTCCCAGCGGGCGGCGGCTTTCCTACGTAAAGCCCCGGATCGGGGAGAACAAGTTCGGCGGAGAATCCGTAACTTACGAAGGCATCGGGGCATCAAAAAAATGGGAGCGGCTGGAAAGCTACGGACCAAAGTTCGTGGAAAACATCGTTCAGGGAACGGCCAGGGACATCCTCTGCTATGCCATGCAGACCCTCCGGTGCTGTGCCATTGTGGGCCACGTCCATGATGAATTGATCATCGAATGTGAGAAAAACGTCAGTGTAGACGCCATCTGTGATCAGATGGGCCGGACCCCTCCATGGGCAGAAGGGCTCGTGCTGCGGGCGGATGGGTATGAATGTGAGTTTTACCAGAAGGACTAAGAAATAAAGAAAAGCGGCCACAAGCAGGAATTACACTTGTGACCGCTTTTTCTTTCTGCAACAGGAAATCATCAGGCTCGAAACGGATCTTTCTATAACAATATTATAGAGAAGCCATCTTGGAATGACAACCGGAGATCCGGATAAAAAATATCTCTTTTCGAGTACTTAAACCAGCGGATTCTGTCCTGTTACTGGTGAGAGGAAAAAATCCTCGAAACTTTGTAACGAAAGGTGGAATCCGCTATGAAAAATTTGATCCCAGAAGATGAGCTTGGTGTGTTTGCTGATCAGGGAGGTGTGCCAAGGGTCGACAGCCTGTTTGTCGCTGATGTTTTTGATAAACAGCATTTCCATGTTCTGCGTGATATCGCAAAAATCACTGAATCCAAATCTGGATTGAGTGAAACGTTCATTGCATCCAACTTTGAGTCCAGTACATATCGTGATGCCAAAGGCAGAAAACTGCCACGATACCTGCTTACCCGCGATGGCTTCACGATGCTGGTCATGGGCTATACAGGCCCGAAGGCGATGCACTTCAAGGAACTCTACATCCAGCGTTTCAATGAGATGGAACAATGTGTCCGGTCACTCCTGTCTGCCCGGCAGGAATTCCCGATGCTGACGGACATGATCTGCCGCCTGCATGAATGCCCGAAACCTTACCATTTCAGCAATGAATGCGACATGCTGAACCGCATCGTTCTCAGGATGTCGGCCAAACAGTTCCGGCTGGCTAACGGCATCGAAAAAGGGCAGAGCATCCGGCCATATCTTACGGCACAGCAGATCCATGCCCTGGACCGACTGCAGCACCTGGATTACGGGTTACTGTATTCCTGCCCAGACTTCCAGCAGCGCAAACAGCTGCTCATGGCCTATTACAAGACAGAACTGGAGGGGTAAACTATGTTTTATGTGAAGGAAACCATCAACGATTCGCTGGAAGTGAAGGTGGAAATCAACGATGAGAATGTGTTCTGCCATTGCCCGGTCTGCGGCAGGGAGGTCTCTGTGAACCTGGAGGACGTGCTGGGAGATGGCCGGGGTGACCTGTTTGGCACATCGGTCATGTGCGAAGACTGTTCCCGGGAAATGATGGAGGTGCAACGTGGAGAAAGACCTGAAGCGTAACTCCGAACACTACCCGGATCCCACGGCTTACCAGGCCATCCGGAATACAGAGCCACCCCGGTTCCCTTTCCGACCAATTGTGTACGTCTGTTCACCCTATGCAGGGGACGTGGAAGGGAATATCCTGCGGGCCAGGAGCTGCTGCCGGTATGCCGCAGACCAGGGGTGCATCCCCGTAGCTCCCCATCTGCTCCTGCCCCAGTTCCTGGACGAAAGGACGGAACGGGACCTGGCCCTTTTCATGGGGCTGGCGCTTTTGTCCAAGTGCGCGGAACTCTGGGTCTTTGGGGAAACCCTCTCCCCGGGGATGGAACTGGAGATCCGGCAGGCCCGGAAAAAGGGGAAACCTATCAAGTATATCTATGAGGTGATTTAGTTGAAATTTACTTTATTTACCGCATCCTGCACCGGCCGGGAATCCAACTGCCGATATCCCCAGAAACGGGAAATCCAGGATGCCCAGGCGTTACAAGAGGCGGCAGCCTTCGACCATGTCTGCGCCGCCTACAAGAACAGCTATCGGAGCCGGGACAATTTCCTCTGGTCCGATGTGGCAGTGATGGATTGCGACAACGACCACACGGAGAACCCGGAAGAGTGGGTGACGGGGGAAAAGCTCCTCACCATGCTGCCGAATGTGGCTGTGGCCATCGTCCCTTCCCGGAACAACGGAAAAGCCAAGGAAGGCCGGAAAGCCCGGCCCCGGTTCCACGCGTATTTTCCCATCCCGGAAGTGCAGGACGAAAAAGCCTATACGGCACTGAAACAGGGAATCCGGGAGCAGTTTTCCTTCTTTGACGGCCAGGCCCTGGATGCGGCCCGGTTCCTGTATGGCACGGAAGTGGTGCCGGAAGAAATCTTCTGGCAGGAAGGGGCGCAAACCATTACGGAATTTTTGACCGGCCTGGAACCTGCAGAACCCAGCCAGACGGAAGCTCCTTTCTATACCGGGAGTTCCATCCCGGAAGGCAGCCGCAACAATGCCATGTCCCACTTTGCCGGCCGGGTGCTGAAGCGGTATGGAGATACGGACAAGGCCTATAAAGCCTATCTGGAACGGGCTGCCCAGTGCGAACCTCCTCTTTCGGAGAAGGAACTGGGAACCATCTGGAAAAGTGCAGTGAAGTTTTTCAGAGATAAAATCGAAGGCAGTGAAGGGTATGTCAGTCCGCAGGAATACAACAATCCCTATCCCGGATGGAGCGAGCCACTGCCATTATCACGTTTCACAATGGCTCCATTCCCGGTCGATGCGCTGCCGCAGCCGATTGCTGATTATGTGAGGGCCGTAGCGGAAAGCACACAGACACCTGTGGATATGGCGGGGAGCATCGTACTTTCCGTACTTTCGACCTGTCTGCAGAAGAAATACCGGATCCAGGGAAAGCCTGGCTGGGTGGAGCCGCTCAACACTTATGCGATTGTGATTGCTCCGCCGTCGGAAAGAAAGTCATCCGTCCTGCATCTCATGCTGCAGCCGGTCAACGATTACGAGACCGAGTATAACAAGCAAAATGCCGCCACGGTGGAGGCCGGGAAGATGCAGAAACGTGTCCTGGAACGCAGGCAGAAGGCGCTCGAAGACAAGGTCGCCAAGGGAAATGCCGAACCGGAAGAGCTGAAACGTATCGCACAGGAGGCCGCTGACTTTGAGGAAGTAAGCCCCATGCAGCTTTATGTGGACGACATCACCACTGAAAAACTGGTAGCCGTCATTGCCAAAAATCACGGCCATGCAGCTCTCATTTCCAGTGAAGGAGGTATCTTTGACACCCTCTCCGGTATCTATACGAAGACGGTCAATATCGATGTCATGCTGAAGGGGTACTCCGGAGATACGATCCGTGTGGACCGTATCGGGCGCGAGAGCGAAAGCATTATGGATCCGGCACTGACGATCCTCCTGATGGCACAGCCGAACGTGGTCTCTGCCGTATTGAGCAACACCACATTCCGGGGACGCGGCCTTACGGCGAGGTTCCTGTACAGCATGCCAGTCTCGTCAGTGGGAAAAAGAAAGTATCGGAGTAAAGCTGTGACGGACGAAACCTACCGCGGCTATGAACAGCTTGTGGTGAATCTCCTGGAAGATGAGTATCCGGAAAAACCGCAGACCATCACACTCTCTCCGGAAGCGGACAGGGAGCTTGAAGCATTCGCAAACTGGCTGGAGCCGAAGCTCACAAACGACTATGCAGAAATGGCTGACTGGGCCGGAAAGCTTGTCGGCAATGTACTGCGCATATCCGGACTCCTTTGCAGGGCTTCCGTTTACCAAAGCCATGACTTTCTTATGGTGCAGGATGCCTTGTCCGTCACCGGGAAAACCATGTCAGATGCGATACGTCTTGGGAAATATTATCTCAACCATGCACAGGCAGCCTATTCCGTACTTCCGGAAAATGACATGTATCGGAACGGAAATCTGATTCTCCAGAAACTCAGGGAGCGGCATCTCACCACATTTGACAGGCGAGAAGCTATGCGCATGTGCCGGAGATTTAAGACCGTGGACAGCATCCAGCCGGTTCTGGACTTCCTTGAGGATTACGGGTACATCATGCAGCAGCCGCAGAAATACACAGGCACAGGCAGACCGCCACTCCCAAAATATGACATCAACCCCTGGTTGAAGGAGCATTGACTGGGTTCTGTCCTTTTGTCCAGAGCTTGTCCTTGCTTTTCTGGGACAGCTGGAGGAAGGTAGCATGTGGGTTTAAGGGTATTGTCCTTTTTGTCCAAAACCTTATAAAAAGTAAAAAGTACTTACTTATTTATTTATTCTATTTCTTCTATTAAATACATAAATCTATATATATAGGGACAAAATGGACAAAATGGACAATACTCCAAAAGCTAGAAAATACGGGGGTCTTAGCACTATGGATAATGATCCAAAGGAAAAAATTACTGGTGACGGAATGGACAAAAGTTATTTTGCCCGCTGCCAGAAAATATTACGCGAATGGGGAGCACCGCTCTCAGGATGGCATTGCCAGGGAGTTTATGATGTACGAGAAGATGACATGGAGGCGCCGCTTCACACCTGTGAGCTCTGCGGCTGCAGGAAGGTACGGTTTGTGCATGTGATGGGGCATCCTGACTACTTTGAGGATGTAGCCGTTGGCTGCATCTGCGCCGGAGTCATGGAAGGGGATATCCTTGCCGCCAGGGAACGGGAACGGCTTATGCGGAACCGTTCCAAACGGAAACGCAGTTTTCCAGAACGCAAATGGGAGCAGACCACGCATGGCTGGCGTCTCACTTATCACGGGAAGCAGATTCTCATTGGACGAAGCCGCCGCAATCCAAAACATCTCGGCGTAAAGTGCCGTGGCCAGATCGTCTGGACCTATAAGGAGAAGCCTATCACAAACTTCCTCTCTGCCGCCTATGCCGCGTTTAATCTTGTTGACCCGATACCGGAGGTGAATCATGAAGAGTGAAAAGCAAATAGAACAAAAGCTGGTGACAGAAACGAGGAAGAAAGGCGGACTGGCGGTGAAGTTCGTTTCTCCATCGTTTTCCGGCATGCCGGACCGGCTGGTCCTCTTGCCCCATGGAGTGATGGGATTTGTGGAAGTGAAGGCACCAGGGAAGAAACCACGGCTGCTGCAGGTGAGCCGACATGCCATGCTGCGGGAGATGGGGTTTCAGGTGTTCGTCCTGGATGCCATGGAAGACATCCCTGGACTGCTGCAGAAGATCATGGAAGAAGGTGATGCCCAATGAAGTTCATACCCCATGCGTACCAGAAATACGCCACCGAGTACATCAAGACCCACCCGGTGACGGCTCTCTTGCTGGATATGGGCTTAGGTTCGGCAAGACAGTGACAACCTTGACGGCTATTCGGGATTTGATGTATGACTCCTTTGAAGTCCACCGGGTTTTGATCGTTGGACCCCTCAGAGTAGCGAGAGATACATGGCCGGAAGAAATCCGGAAGTGGGACCACCTGAAGGACCTGACCTGCAGCGTGGTCGTGGGGTCCGTGACGGAACGGAGGCGGGCCCTCCAGAAGCCAGCGGACCTTTACATCGTGAACCGGGAGAACCTGGTGTGGCTTTGTAAGAACTGCCGGCTGGATTTTGACATGGTGGTACTGGACGAACTGTCTTCTTTCAAGAATCCGCAGGCCCAGCGGTTCAAAGCCATGAAGGCCCTGCGGCCCAAGGTGAAACGGATCGTGGGCCTCACGGGGACGCCCAGTGGAAACGGCCTCATGGACCTGTGGGCGGAGTTCCGGCTCCTGGACATGGGAGAGCGGCTGGGGAGATACATCAGCCAGTACCGGAACACCTACTTCCAGCCGGACAAGCGGAACGGGATGGTGGTGTTTTCCTACAAGCCCCTGCCGGGAGCGGAAGAGGCCATCTACAAAAAGATCGCGGACATCACCGTATCCATGAAGGCCACAGACTATCTGCAGATGCCGGACTTGGTGAACGTCCGTTCTGAGGTAAATTTATCGGACACAGAGCGGAAGCGGTATAATGACTTCAAAAAGTCCCTGGTGCTGGAACTTCCGGGAGGCGAGGTGACGGCAGCCAATGCGGCTTCCCTTACGCTGAAGCTGACCCAGATGGCCAATGGAGCCATCTACACCGATGACGGAAAGACCATCCATCTCCACGATCGGAAGCTGGATGCCCTGGAGGATTTGGTGGAAAGTGCCAATGGCCGGCCGGTGCTGGTGGCCTACTGGTTCCGGCACGACCGGGAACGGATCTGTCAGAGGATGGAAGCCAGGGAACTGAAGGAGAGCAGGGACTTTGCCGACTGGAATGCCGGGAAGATCCCGGTGGCCCTGATCCATCCGGCTTCTGCCGGTCACGGCCTCAACCTGCAGCAGGGCGGGTCCATCCTGATCTGGTTCGGACTCACCTGGAGTTTGGAACTCTACCAGCAGACGGTGGCCCGGCTCTGGAGACAGGGGCAAAACAGCCGGACGGTGATCGTCCAGCACATTGTGACAAAGGGCACCATGGACGAACGGATTCTAAAAGCCCTGGAAAAGAAAGACAGTTCCCAAGCGGCTCTGATTGAAGCCGTCAAAGCGGATTTGGAGGGAAAAGCATGAACGCGAAAGAGTACTTGCAACAGGGATTCTACCTGGATAAGAAAATAGAGAGCAACCTGCGGGAGGTGGCTGAGCTCCGGCACCTGTGCCTGGGGATCTCCGCAGCCGGCCTGGAAGAAAGCCACAACCCCAACCGGCCCACGGAAGCTCCCTTCGTCCGGACCATCGAGAAGATCTGGGAGCGGGAGCAGGAGATCAACCAGGAAGTGGACCGGCTGGTGGACCTGAAGTATGAGATCGGCCAGGTCATCGACCGGGTGGAAGACGAAGCCCAGCGGCTGGTCCTCCGGGACCGGTACATCCACTTCGATGCCTGGGAGGATATTGCCCGGAGCATGGGCAAAGGAATCCGGTGGGTTTATGCCGTCCACAGTGATGGGGTGGCAGCCGTTGAAAAAATTTTGGAGGAGTGCAGTAAAATGCAGTAACAATGCACTAGAATTCAACAGCCCCTTCGTGGTATGATAGAATCACCAGAAAAGGGAATAAAGAGAAGCCTTGCGGGATATAAGAATCCTACAAGGCTTTTTTCATGCCCGAAAGGAGGTGGCAGCTGTGCCTAGAAAACCGAAACGGCCCTGTTCCTTCCCAGGCTGCCCGAACCTGACGGACGGCCGGTACTGCGAGACGCACCAGAAGATCATGGACAAGCGGTACGAAAAGTATGAACGAAACCCTGGTACAAAGAAACGGTACGGCAGGACCTGGAAGAAGATCCGGGATGCCTACGTGGCCAGCCATCCTCTCTGTGAGCTGTGTCTCAAGAACGGCCGGTACGTGGTGGCGGAAGAAGTCCACCACAAGAAGCCCCTGGCGGAAGGCGGGACCCACGACTGGAACAACCTGATTGCTCTGTGCAAAGCCTGCCATGCCCGGATCCATGCCAAACGGGGAGACAGGTGGCATAAAAAAGTGGAGTTTTAAAATGTTAAATCTGAAACAAAGTCGTATACCCAGGGGGGAGTATGAATCTCTGAAAGCCCGCAAACCCAGAACGGGCGAGGGGTCACGCGCGCAAAAAACGCGTATTCAAACAAGGTATTGACCCATGGAAATAAGGGGGGTGTGAAAAATAGCCAAAGACGGAACCATGCGGGGCGGACTCAGAGTCGGCCAGGGGCGGAAACCCAGGGCCCTGCTGGATAAACTGCCGGACAATCCGGGGAAACGGCCTCTCAAAGTGATGGACCTGCCGGAAGGGGCGGACCTTAACGGAGAAGATATGCCGGAACCCAAAGCCTACATGAAGGAAAAGCAGCGGAACGGCGGGAAGCTGGAAGCCGAAGAAATTTATCGGGAAACCTGGCTGTGGCTCAAGGCCCGGCACTGCGAAAAGCTGGTGAGCCCTCAGCTCATCAGCCAGTACGCCATGGCCGTCTCCCGGTGGATCCAGTGCGAACACGCCATTTCGGAATACGGGTTCCTGGCCAAGCACCCCACCACCAATGCGGCCATTGCTTCTCCATACGTGACCATGGGCCAGAACTACATGAAGCAGGTGAACCAGATCTGGTATCAGATCTACCAGGTGGTGAAGGAAAACTGCTCCGTGGAGTTTGCCGGCAACACGCCCCAGGATGACGTGATGGAGCGGCTGCTGCGGTCGCGGAAGGTATGACAGGGAGGAAAGTATGGAAAAAACAACCAAAGAGATGAAGCTCATCCCCATTGATGAGCTGATCCCCTATGTAAATAATGCCCGGACCCATTCCCCGGAACAGATCAACAAGCTCCGGGCCAGCCTCCGGGAATTCGGGTTCATCAACCCGGTGATCATCGATAAGGACAAGAACATTATCGCCGGCCATGGCCGGGTGATGGCAGCCCGGGAAGAAGGGATTAAAGAAGTGCCCTGCGTCCTGGTGGACTACCTTACCGAAGCCCAGAAGAAAGCCTACATCCTGGCCGACAACCGGATGGCCCTGGATGCCGGATGGGACGAAGAAATGCTGCGGGTGGAAATTGAATCCCTCCAGGGAGCGGACTTTGATGTGAGTCTCACCGGCTTTAGCGATGACGAAATCGCCCATATCTTCGATGAAGAAACAGAAGCCAAAGAAGACGACTTCAACGTGGAAGAAGAACTCCAGAAGCCGGTGTTTTCCAAAGACGGAGACCTCTGGCAGCTGGGAAAGCACCGGGTCCTGTGCGGGGATTCCACCAAGCCAGAAACCTATGCTCAGCTCATGGACGGGGTGAAACCCAACCTGGTGCTGACGGATCCCCCGTACCTGGTCAACCTTCGGAGCACCTCCGGGAAGATCAAGAACGATGACCTGAACGACCAGGAAGGGTACGAGTTCCTGAAGAAGGCATTCACCTGCTTCCATGAAACCATGGCGGCGGATGCTTCCATCTATGTGTTCTATGCCACCATGAAGGCCCGGGTGTTCTACGATGCCTTCGAAGATGCAGGCTTTAAGGTCGGGGCAGGGCTCATCTGGAAGAAGCCCAAAGCTCCCTTTATGCGTACCGATTGGAAGTTCAACATGGAGCCCATCATCTTCGGGTGGCGGAAAGACGGGAAGCACAACTGGTACGGGGACCAGAAACAGAAAGCGGTCTTTGAGTTTGACGGGATCAAGAACAGCAAGGAGGACGGCTTCGGCCACCCCTCCAGCAAGCCCGTGCCCATGCTGGCCTATCTGATCAAGCTGAGCAGCCAGATCAACGGGGTGGTGCTGGACGGGTTCCTGGGGTCTGCTTCCACCCTGATGGCCTGCGACCAGCTGGGCCGGATCTGTTATGGGGTGGAGCTGGAACCCAAGTTCGTGGATGTAGCGGTGAAGCGGTACCTGGCTTCCCATGAAACGGAGAAAGAAAGTGTGTATGTGATTCGGGACGGGAAAAAGTGCACCTACCAGGAAGTGGCAGGTGCGGAAAAATAAGTACAAAAAGGGCCACATTTTGCTTGCTATTATTCGCCTTTGGAGTGATTAATAACAGTACCAAAATACCCTAAGGAGGTACTAAAAATGAAGGTTGAATACTACAGACAAGGTGCAGCGAGAAAAGAACTGGTGCAGGCCATCAGCGACATTACCTGCACAAAGGCGAAATACCTGTTTCTTCCCACCCGGGCCTACCAGATCGGCAGCATTCGGGTGGAGGAATTCGGAACCGTGGAATGTGAAGACGCCGACCTTCTCCAAAAGGTGGTGAAGGAACTGGTGAACCTGGGAATCCAGCCTGCAGAACCGGTGGATTTTTTAGAGGAAACGACTCCGGAGACCACGGAACCGGTGGAGGAACCGGAAGAAACCCCGGAAACAGAATCGGCTCAGGATGATTTGGAACCAGCAGAAGAACCGGAAACGGAGGGGGCCGATACCCTGACCATTTCCCTGCCGGACGATCTGACGGAAGAGGAGTTTACCAAACTTCAGAACCTGGTGGCTTCCAAAGCTAGCCTTTTCAAAAAGGCCCTGGGGACCGATGACCTGACCATCCAACGCTCTGACGGGAAGATTTCTTTCCCATGGTTCCATGGAACTGACAGCGCCAGAGCCCAGGCCTATGCCAAACTGGTGACAGCCCTTTGCCAAATGGCCAAGAAATCCAAACGGATCATCGCCAAAGAGCACGAAGTGCTCAATGAGAAATACACCTTCCGATGCTTCCTCCTGCGGCTGGGGTTCATCGGACAGGAATACAAGGAATGCCGGAAGATCCTGCTGGAAAACCTCAGGGGATCGGCAGCTTATCGGGATGGGGTGAAATGCCATGAGATTTCTCAATAAAGAGATGCTGGAATTCCTGAAACGGGAGTACCCTGCCGGCACCCGGGTCCGGCTGATCCGGATGGATGATTCCCAGGCGCCGCCTTTGGGGACGGAAGGAACGGTGACCGGTGTGGACGATATGGGGTCCCTTCTGGTGGATTGGGACAACGGATCCCACCTGAATGTGATCCATGGGGTGGATAAAGTACAGAAACTGAATAAAGAAGCAAAATAGTTAATAATTATTCTCAAAATCCCTTGCTATTATGTGCGTTTAGAGTGATATATACACATGCCAAAGAACACACAACCTTAGCGAAAGGATGACGAGAATTATGAAAACACTGCACTTCGGAATTGAAATGGAAATGACGGGGATTACGAGAGAAAAGGCTGCCAACCTGATGGCCGGTTTCTTCGGAACAGGCTGGGGAACCCACCAGGGCGGAGTCTACGACACCTGGACCGCCACCGACGACCTGGGCCGGACCTGGAAGGCCATGAGCGATTCCAGCATCCATGCCCAGAGAAAAGTGGGCGGCCGGATTGAAAGCGCCTCTACGGAATACCGCACGGAAGTGGTGAGCCCCATCCTTTCCTACGACGACATTCCGAAGCTGCAGGAAATGGTACGGACCCTGAGAAAAGCAGGGGCCATGGTGAACACTTCCTGCGGGATCCACATCCATGTGGGTGCCGAGAAGTTCACCCCGAAAACCCTGCGGAACCTGGTGAACCTGATGGCCAGCAAGGAAGACATGATCTACCATGCCCTCCAGATCGACCCGATCCGGGAAGGCAGATACTGCCGGAAAACGGATGCAGAATTCCTGAATGAACTGAATAAAAAACAGCCCAAGACCATGGAAGCCTTCGCCGATGTGTGGTACCTCCAGGCACCCTTTGGCAGAGAAAACCATTACAACAGCAGCCGGTACCACGGCCTCAACCTCCACGCCACCTTTACCAAAGGGACGGTGGAATTCCGGCTTTTCAACGGCACCCTCCACGCCGGGGAGATCAAGGCATACATCCAGTTTTGCCTGGCGGTGGCCCATCAGGCCCTGACCCAGAAGAAAGCCTCCTCCAGAAAGACGGAAACGGACAACGAAAAATACGCCTTCCGGTGCTGGATGCTCCGGCTGGGGCTCATCGGAGACGAATTCAAGACCTGCCGGCTGCACATGCTGAAACACCTGGCCGGGAATTCCGCCTGGAGAAATGCCGCCTGAAGGAGATAGCCACAGACAGGGAATGGGGCCGCAAGGCCCTGTTTCTCTCCTTGTATACTTACTTGCTATTCTCTGTCTTTAGAGTGATATATGTACATGCCAAAAGGCAAAGGTACACAATCACAAGGAGGAAAACAAAATGACAAAGATGGAAATGCTGGAAAGATTCTACGAACGGCACGAGGAACTGGAAAGAAAGTTTGATGCAGCAGAAAAAGCCGGAGATACCAAGGCCATGGACGCCTGCCAGGATTCCCACCAGGATCTTCTCCAGGAAGTTCGGGTGGAAGGGGAAGCCTTCGGAGACATGATGCGGCTTTACAGCGAAATGAAACAGCAGGGGAACAGCCGGATTGACCTTTCCGGAATTTACCGGAAGCCGGAAGAAGTGATCAGGATCTTCCGGGAATTTGGGGTGGCCGAATTCACCTTCTCCTCCACCTGGTCCAGCGCCATCCAGGTTTCCTGGGCCTTCACCCAGATGGGATGCACCCTGAAAGGCATGACCGAAGTCCACGGATCCAAACGGGATTTCCAGACCGGCGAATACGAAAAAGTCCCCGCCTTCCTCTTCAGCCTTTGAGAAACGGGGATAAACAAGGAGCCTGCAGGCTCCTTTTCTTATGGGTATTTTCTATGAAAGGAGGGAGGCCCCATGCGGAAACTTAAAAAGTACAAGCCCACCAAATTCAAAGCCAAAACGTCCACCTATAACAAGGAACTGGCAGATTACGCCGTAGCCTTCATCGAGAGCCTGTGCCACACCAAGGGGACCTGGGCCGGCCATCCTTTCGAACTGATTGACTGGCAGGAACAGATTATCCGAGATCTGTTCGGGACGGTAAAGCCCAATGGCTATCGGCAGTTTAACACGGCTTATATCGAGATCCCCAAGAAGCAGGGAAAGCAGCTGGCCCTTGATACGCCGATCCCGACTCCTGATGGCTGGAAGACCATGGGAGAACTTACGGTGGGAGACCGGGTATTTGATGAAACGGGAACCCCTTGCCATATCGTGGCCAAAAGCGCGGTGGATGACACGGAACAGGCCTATCGCCTGACCTTCCGGGACGGTTCCTCCATTGTGGCCGGAAAGCGCCATTTGTGGGATGTGGAATACATTCACGGGAAACGGAAGAAAAAGGAATGGACCACAGGAGAGATCTATAAAAAGGTCAGGGCATACAGAGAACGTTTTACAGGAACCCCCGAAGCGCGTCGGTCCTTAATCCGAATCCCCGTTGCCAGCCCTCTGCAGACGCTTCCCGCACAGTTCCCCCTTGATCCGTACCTTTACGGATACTGGCTGGGGAATGGATGTGCCAACGAACCCTGCATCACCATCCGGACAGAGGACGTGGAAGAAGTCCTGTCCCATATTCCTTATGAAACGCATAACCGCTATCCACAGAAGTGCGGCGGGAGCGATGTGGTGTATTTTGATGAATTGCGGGACATCCTCGTACCGACCTTCCGGGATAAAAGGATCCGTCCGGAATATCTTCGGGCATCCGAGGCACAGCGCTGGCGACTTCTCCAGGGCCTTGTGGATTCTGACGGGAGCATCGGGGACAAAAAAGCACAGAGTACCTATACCAGCACGATCAGGCAGCTTGCCCTTGATGTGCGGGAACTGCTCTGGAGTCTTGGCATCAAGAACGCCATGACGGAAGGGCCTTCCCTGCGGTATGGCAAACCCACCGGGGAAACGCTCTATGTCATCCGGTTCACTTCATTTTCTGACCAACCGACATCACAACTGAAAAGAAAAAGCAGCCGGAAGAGGGAACGTGTGAAAAAGACACGCTCCCTTTTCCATTATCTGGAGAGCATCGAGCCGATGAAGGAAAAAGTCCCCATGCAGTGCATCCAGGTGGACAGCCGGAGCCATTGCTACCTTGCAGGGCGGTCTTTTATACCGACCCATAACAGTGAGCTGGCCGCAGCTGTGGCACTCCTGCTCTGTTGCGGGGACGGGGAAGAAGGGGCCGAAGTCTATGGCTGTGCCGCAGACCGGCAGCAGGCCTCCATCGTTTTTGAAGTAGCGGCCGATATGGTCCGGATGTGCCCGGCTCTCAGCAAGCGGGTCAAGATCCTGTCTTCCCAGAAGCGGATGGTGTTTCGTCCCACCAACAGCTTCTACCAGGTTTTGTCTGCAGAAGCTTACTCCAAGCACGGGTTCAACATCCATGGGGTGGTGTTTGATGAGCTCCACACCCAGCCCAACCGGGAACTATTCGACGTGATGACTAAAGGTTCCGGGGATGCCCGGATGCAGCCTCTGTACTTCCTCATTACCACAGCAGGGACGGATACCCACAGCATCTGCTACGAAGTCCACCAAAAGGCCATGGATATCCTGGAAGGGCGGAAGCATGATCCCACCTTCTACCCGGTGATTTACGGGGCTGCGGAACAGGATGACTGGACCGACCCGAAGGTGTGGAAGAAAGCCAATCCTTCCCTGGGGATCACCGTGGGAATCGACAAAGTGAAGGCCGCCTGTGAATCCGCCAAAGAGACACCCAGCGAAGAGAATGTGTTCCGTCAGCTGCGGCTGAACCAATGGGTGAAGCAGTCTGTTCGGTGGATGCCTATGGACAAGTGGGATGCCTGTGCTTTTCCGGTGCGGGAGGAAGATCTGGAAGGCCGGATCTGCTATGGCGGCCTGGACCTTTCCAGCACCACGGACATTACCGCCTTTGTGCTGGTGTTCCCTCCTTTGGACGACCAGGACAAGTACTGCATCCTGCCCTACTTCTGGCTGCCGGAAGAAACCCTGCCCCTTAGGGTAAAGCGGGACCATGTGATGTACGACATCTGGGCCAAACAGGGATTCATCCAGACCACAGAAGGAAATGTCATCCACTACGGGTATATTGAAAAGTTCATCGAGAAACTGGGTGAACGGTTCAATATCCAGGAAATCGCCTTTGACCGATGGGGTGCCGTACAGATGGTCCAGAACCTGGAAGGAATGGGCTTTACGGTGGTCCCCTTCGGACAGGGATTCAAGGACATGAGCCCTCCCACCAAGGAGCTTATGAAGCTCACGCTGGAGCAGCGCATTGCTCATGGAGGGCATCCAGTCCTTCGATGGATGATGGATAACATCTACATCCGGAGAGATCCTGCTGGCAACATCAAGGCAGACAAGGAAAAGTCCACGGAAAAAATAGACGGGGCCATTGCCACCATCATGGGCCTGGACCGGGCCATCCGGTGCGGAAACAATGCCCATGAGAGTGTTTATGACTCCAGGGGGTTGCTGTTTGTATAAAAAAAGACCCTGCTCAAAATTGGGCAGGGGAGATTTTATACACTTAATTTCTTTTTGGGCTCAAAGGATATTTTTAAAACCATTCCCATTCCTTCTGCTAAACGTTGCAGGATTTTTAGGGATGGATTGCGGGTTCCATTTTCGATTCGGCTGATTTCTGTTTGTGCAATCCCAGCTTTTGCAGCTAATTCCTTCTGGGTAAGGTGTTGATTAATTCTTGCGTCCACAATAGCACGGATGATATTCATCTCGGGTTCAAGTTCCATATAAGCGGAAGCGAAATCAGGATCTTTCATTTGTTCCGCTTTGAATTCTTTTAAAGTTTTCATTTTGCCTCCTCCATTCGTCTGATGTAATCGGCTCGACGTTCTTGTGCCAGACGGATTTCCTTCTGTGGTGTTTTCATTGTCTTTTTTATAAAGCCATTGGTGACAATGATTTTTTGGCCAATATAGAAGAAAAATAAGGCACGGGAAATATCGCTCGCTAGCTTACATCTCAACTCAAAAATAGGTAACGTCCATATAATGGTGTAAAAAGATAATTTCATAAAAATGAGCCATATGCTCATCCTTTAGGTATAATGTAAATCGACCAAAACCCACATAATAC
>NZ_DBMBXK010000022.1:0-10023 GCF_057597765.1 Acidaminococcus sp.
AATCAACCATTTGTTGTGACAGAGCCTTTTGTTTTAACAATAATCAATATTATGCGGTATATCGGTTATGAACTTAGAGTTTTCCATAGGCTTACAACGACTAACGATTTTTCCTTTATGGCAATTATTACACCAAATAGCAGCCCATCCAAGATTTTCCTCTTTATCGACTAGTATGAAACCATAGTCAAGTGTTTCTTTTCCACACACCGGGCATTTTACGTGTTTCGTTTTATCATATAAAGCAATCATTTCATCAAGCCATTTCACTTTTTGTGCACTCCATTTTTTTATATAAAAAAAGAACTTTTCAAATCTTTTAGCTACGCTCTCCATCTTGCTGCTTTGCTGAATCATATTAATACCATGCAACTTCTTTACGTTGAGGATAGTAATTTTTCTTGTAAAATGATAGTACTGTTGAAACAGCATGCCGTAAAGATGACTCATAGCCAGTGCCATCTTTCTCCAGTATTTGAACATCTCCAGCGTTTGTATTAATTGAAATACGCCCATAGGAATTATAGCTTTCTCCAATGGTAGAGTATTTATAAATTGCAATGCTGTTTGTCATTTTTTCCAATAAAAGTTCTATCATTTTTCTATCCTCCCTCCTAATATTTGCTAATCACCTTGAGTTTACCCCAAATATTTTTCATACGCAACTGTTTTCGGTTCTCCTGATAGTAAGGATTGTAACCGGCTTTACGCCCCTCTCAGTCCCGCCAACACAGCATCGGTAAACCCATCCATCAGATCATCCAAATCCGCGGCGTTGTTGATGTCCCCGTAGTTGTTAAAGGTGGTGGCCACTTCCCGGTTATCATTCGCTTCGGAAGAATTCACGATCCCTTCGGCAATGCTGTCGAACACCGCCCGGTTCAGGGGCAGGGCCACTTCGTCCCCTGCATCCCCCAGGACGCCAACCAGAGGTCTTGTGAAATACCCGCCTTTGGCATAATGAGGGGTCTTTCCAGCTCCCTGTGCCGCTCCCACAGCCGTATTGGTGGCTGCCGCCGCCATGCCGATGCCTACTGCCGCAGACGTGCCCCCTGTCAGAAGGCCCGTGGCGATAGGACCTGCAGACGGGTCGATGACCAGCTTTAGCCAGGCTGCAGGAGCCAGAGCCCCGGCAGCTGCCGTACCTTGAGCTACGGTCTTGGCTGCACTGGCGGCATTCAGCTTATCCCCGAAAAGAGCCGTCACCAGCATCCCGGAAAGCATCTGGGAAAAGTAGCTGGCGATGGTCTTCAGCATGGCTTTCCCCAAATCCAGGAATGCGTCCTTGGCGTTCTTGGCTCCGGTCAGGATGTCGGTAAAGGCTGTCTCCAGACCGCTTAAGGTGGTAGAAGCCATGTCCGCAATGAGTTCCAGAGTTCCCATGTGGGCGTTCATATAGGCTTCCTGGTAGGTGTCCATCAGGGACTTTTCCGCATCGATGTTGCTTTGCCGAAGGGCCATTTCTGCTGTGAGAGTCTCCTGCAGCAAAGCCAGGGAGTTCTGGTTATAGGCTTCATCCAGAGCCGCCTGGATGTCTTTTCCCTGAGCAAAGTAGGCATTTCGTTCATCCATGTAGCTTTTGTAGGCCGCCGCTTTTTCCAGGTTGGCCTGTTTGTCAAAGGCGATCTCGTTGGCACTGGTCTGTTCATAGGCGATGCCCTTTTCCTTCAGGGCATTTAAAAACACAGCCTTCTGTGCACTGATAAGGCTAATGAAGTCCTGGGACAGCTTGGCGTACTTGTCATCAATGGAAGCTACCGCTTTTTCCATGTCGGACTGCATCTTCATGACTTCCTGTTCCTGTTTGGAACCGTAGAGAGTGAGTTTCGCCGTCACCGCATCAAAGGACAGATCCCGAGCTTTGTTCATCAGTTCTCTGGCTTTGGACTGTTCTTCAGAAAGGGCATCCAGCCGCTTCTGGGCATACAGTTCTGCCAGACGGGTCTTATCCCGTTCGTAGTTCTCGTTGGCAGACCTGGATTTTTCCAGTTCATCCGTTTCTTCTTTATACCACCGGTCCACCAGGGCGCTTTTGGTCTGGAAGGTCCGGAACCATTCTTCTTCGATGCTCTTGCTGGTCTGGGCCGCAGCACTAGCCAGCTGGTCCGTACCTCCGGAGCTTCCGCCCCCTCCGCCACCGCCGCCTCCGCCACCTCCTCCAGAAGGAGCCGGAATGTCCGTACCCCCGCCCCGGAGGTTGCTGAAGTCCGGCAGCTTGAATTCCCGTTTGGCAGGAGCACTGCCGCCACTGCCACCACCGCCTCCACCGTTTTCCCCGCCCATGGATCCCAGGGCATTGTTGGTTTCCAGGATCTTCTGGATCAGGCTAGAGAGCCAGCTGATGGCTTCGCTGACAAAATTGGCAATGGTAGATAGACCGCTGGAAGCCCAGGAGGGAAGGATGCTGCCTGCCATATCCGACAGGATGCTTCCCACTTCATCGATGCAGGCCCCGATGCCTTCCACCAGATAGGTGAAGGCATTTAAAATCCAAGTGACGCATTCACTAAGGACGCTGATGAAATTCAGCACCCCATTGACCACACCGCCGATCACCTGCAGAGCCGCATAGAAGGCAGCCCCCATCACCGCCGCCACCAGGGTGAACACAGGTTCCAGAGCTTGGAGATTGGCGATGATTGCCTGGGCCGCCGCACTCATCATGGTCCGGACGGCATCCACAGCCCTTGTAACCGTTTCCATCTTGATGCCCATGGTTCCCAGCACATCTTCCACGGTCATCCCGCTTTTTACGATGGCATAGAGGGCCGTAGCAACAGCAGCCGCCACCGCAATGAAAGGAGCCGCTGCCGTAACTGCCGCAATGAAGGGGGCAGCCATCAGGGTCACTTTGGTCACGAAAAGGCTGATGGCCGGAATGGCAAGGCCGGTCAAGGTGGAAACAATCAAAATAATGCCGGCCTGGAATTCCGGAGGGATGGCCGTAAGCAAGGCTTCTGTTAATCCAGAGGATTGAACCGTTGCGGCAAAGTTGGTCAGTATATCCCCCAGGGACTGGAAGAGCCCCGTCAGATTCAGAGCTTCTGCAATCTGGAGTCCTACCTGGGCCGCGGACTGTTCCAGCCCGTCCATGAGGGTGGACCAGGTGCCGCTGATGGTCTGGCTTTGCTGGTCCATCATGCCGCCGAAACTCTGCTCCATGCCGCTGACCAGCGCTGTGATCCCGGTTGCCGCGTCAATGGCCCCTTTGGACACCATGCTCATGGCTTCCGGCACGGAAACCCCGATCTGGTCTGCCAGCATTTTCCAGGCCGGGATCCCGGTTTCCGTCAGCTGCATCATTTCACCGGCCTGGACCTTGGATTTGGCGGCCATTTGCCCCAGAGCCAGGGTGATCCGGTTGATGCCTTCCGCCCCCAGGCCTACGCCGGCAGCTGCATCCCCAACTGCCGTAAGGGTCGGTATAACCTGCTCTGCAGAGAACCCAAAAGCAATGAACTTCTGGGCTGCCTGAGACACCTGGCTGAACTCGAAGGGGGTCTTGGCTGCAAAGTCCTGCATCTTCCCCAGAAAGTCCTGGGCTTTTTCCGCGCTCCCCAGCATATTGGTGAAGGCGGTCTTGGTGCTCTGGAGACTGGCCCCGGCTTTCACAGATGCCACTCCCAGGGCAGCCAGACCGGCCCCGATGCCTCCTAAGACGGCCAGGGATTTCTTGGACACGTCCAAAGCCTCGCTCCCAAAGGCGGACTTGATCTGCCGTTTGGTGGCATTCAGTTCTTTCCGGAGGTCGGAGGTATCCGCCCCGATCTTTACCAGAAGGTCAGCGATGGTCGCCATGTCCCTCATCTCCTTTCCGTCTGAATTCCTCGAAGAAGGCATTCCGCTCGGCTGCTATTTCACTGCTTGTCTTTTTCGGCAGGAAGGGTTTCATCAGCTTCTCCGTCCGCACCGGTTTCCGGGTATGGACGCTCATAAGGCAGGCCACCCAATAGGCGGTCTCCCATTTCTTCCGTTCGTCTGCCCTGGCCCGGCACTCGGCCATCCGGTCCAGTTCCATGGGAGTCAGGGCATAGAACTGGACCGGCAGAAGATGCAGCCATCCATAGGCCACTTCTTCCGCCCACCGCAGCCATTCATTGAAAGACGGGACTTCCTGTTGTCCCGCCGTCAGTTTTTTGGTTTCGTTTTACTCTTGCCTGCCGGTTCTTCTTCTGGGAAGATGGCATAATACACTTCTTTCCCCAAGATGCCGGACCCGGCAATGGCCTTCACCACCGGCTGGACAAATTCTTCCATCTCGTGACCTTCGTCAATGAGTTCCTGCATCTTGTTGGCGTACCACTGGGGATTTTTGATGCCGTGCTGCCGGAGACCGATGGACAGAAGAGCCGTCAGGATTCCCAAGTTTAGTTCTTGGTTCCGGATAATGTCCCCAGCACTTTTGCCTGTCAGGTTCTCTACCTGGATCAGTCGGCCGATGTCAAAATACAGGTACTGGCCAGGACCAAAGACTTCAAATTCGATTTTCTTCATGGTTTCCTATTCCTCCTATTTGCCGTTGGGGACAACCGTACCGTCCGCACTCTTCAGTTCACTTAAAGGGCCATCACCAGAAATGGTCCCAGAGAGAGTGGCCACATCATCATGAGGAGTGGACAGACTGCATTCCGTCACAGAACCCCAGCCAGTCACATAACTTTTGTCCGGGTACTCAAATTTAATGTGGACCTGCTTTCCTGCAAAGAAAGAGGCTTCCAGGAATTTTGCTCCCTTGTCGCCTGCCAGATACACGGATTCCAGGTCCAGGGACCAATTCCGCAGGCCGGGAATGGTGGATTTCCACCCACTGGACGTTTTGCTGCTGGCGTCGATTTCGTCCGCCTGTCTCGTCAAGTCACCGCTCCGCTGGCCCCCTAAGAGCAGCCAGGTGGGATTGGTGTCGGATTCTCCTGCATTTAAATAGATCAGATAGTCCTTGCCAGCAGTGGCC
This sequence comes from Acidaminococcus sp., assembly GCF_057597765.1. Lineage (NCBI taxonomy): Bacteria > Bacillati > Bacillota > Negativicutes > Acidaminococcales > Acidaminococcaceae > Acidaminococcus > Acidaminococcus sp. Next base: position 4,952 of record NZ_DBMBXK010000022.1, read on the forward strand.
GTGTTGGAGGCTTCACTCCGGCTGGGAAACGTTGTCGTTGCCATATTATTCCTCCTTATGGATGTTCTGGATGAGGACTTCCAGGGTGATCACCCCGCTGTAGCCGGTCTCATCCTCCGGGTAGGTTTCATAGAAATCCACCCCCTGGGCATTTACGTAGAACTCTTCTGGAGAAAGATCAAGCTGCTCCATTCCGAACAGGTTGATCAATTTCTCCGCCAGGTTGTTGATTTCATACCGGCCCTTATAGTTGCTGTAAATGTGGATATGAGCCGAAAGGTGGGTCATGTCATCGGTCTTGGTGGACTTGTCCTGGACCGTCATGGTCCCCAGGGTAATGAACGGCAGCACCGCTTCCTGGGGCACATAGTCATAGACGGCCAGTCCCGTATGGTTCCTGAGAAAGGCCACCAGGGCCTTATGCACTGCGTTATTGGGTAATCTCTTCATGGCTCCTGTACCGCTTTCTTCACATCACGGAGCAGCTGGGGTTCCACATAGTCGTAGGAATGCTTGAAGAAGGGCTTCCCTGCCTGGGCCGGAATCCGGGACCGTTTCGTAAACACAGGGCCTCCCTTAAAGAACCGGAGGGCCTTTTTCTTCTTGGGCCTTACCGTATGGGCCCTACTGCCGAATTCCACCAAATGGGCATAGGGCACATTGCTGTACACCTGGCCTTCCAGCTTCACCATGGAAAACCGGGTCTTGATGGATTTCTTCAGTTTCCCCGACCGCACCGGTACCCGCTGCCGGGCTTCCCGGGCTACCGCGTTCGTCCCGTTTTTCAGGACTGCTTCCACCCGAAGTCTTGTCTTCCCATCCCAGGCAGAAATCTGCCGGATGGCCTTACTCAGTTCCCCTTCTGGAACTTTTACCGTAAATACGGCCATGGCTACACCCCCTGTTCATACCGATGGACGATCAGCGTGGTACTGTCCCGGTAAGTATTGTCCACGGTCTCGATTTCATAGATTTCCCCCGAAAGCTTGAACCGCCAGCCTCTCCTGATGTCCTTTCGGGGCCGGATTTTGAGACGCAATTGCTCCCGATTCATGGGAGTCCCCTGGGCTTCCTGTTCGGCATAGTTTGTCTGGATCACCTGGGCCCAGATTTTCCCTTCTTCTTCATAGTCCGTATGAAAGCCCCCGTACCCGTCTTCGGAAGGAATAGGCCTAAGAAGGGTAATCCGTTTATCCATCTTCCCGATTTTCATTAGAAGGCTTCCTTTCTTTCCCCAAACAAAAGGGAGCGCAGGGTAAGAAGCAGATTGTGATAATCCGCATCTTCCCTGTGCTCGTAGAGGTAGGCTACGGAAAAAAGGACGGCCATTTTAAAGGCCGCCGTCTCTTCCGGTTCTTCCTTGCGGAGGGTATCTAGACAGAGCCTTTCGGCGGAAGCGATGAGACGGGTGATCAGCTCATCTTCTTCACTTCTGTCTACCCTTAGATAGGCTTTGGCTTCTTCCAGTGTCACCAATCCCATCACCCCCTTTTATCCACCGATCAGCCTGCCTGGATTTCCAGAACCTTCACGGTTTCCGGCAGGATCAGGCGGCCATCCACCCGTTCACTGGCCAGGAATCCGATCTGACCATTAGCCGCATAAAGTTCGCTAAGCCGCTTGAACTTACGGCCCTGACGGTCGGCGATCCAGTAGTAGGAATAGTCCCCCAGGGCAATGACCTTGTTCCCGGCTGCCAGTTCCGGCACAAAGGAAGATGTGCGGTAAGGCAGGCTAAGGATCCGGTCCGGCTGGCCCACCTGGACGGAAGGCTGCCAGATATAGTTCCCGTTGTTGTCCTTCAGCTTCCGGATGGCCTTCACGGTAGAATCGTTCAAGATCCAGGAAGCATTTCTCCGATAAGGAGTCCGGAGGCTGTGGTACAGGTCCATCATGTCATCAAAGGTAATAGCAGTTTTCGCTGCCGTTACTCCCACTTCCGCACCCTGGAACACCCCCAGAGGCTTATGCTTCCCATCGCCCACCAGGAAGGCTTCTTCTTCCTTGGTCCCGATGCGTCGGGCAAATTCCTGGGTAATGTAGCTTTCCAGGTCAAAGACACTGTCGTTCATCAGTTCTTCGGACACCCGGATGGCGGTCCCCAGTTTGTGCGCTCCCAAGTTCACCTGGCTGAAGGTGTCATCGCTTTCCGGATAGGCACTGCCTTCTTCCATCCAGGCCGCTTCCCCATGGCTGGCTACAACAGGGATCGTGTGGTCCCCGGAAGACGTGCGGATGGTATGGGCCAGGCTGCGGAAGAAGTTTTCTTCCTGGAGGGCCGCCACCAGGGTGTGTTCGTATTCATCCGGGACCAGGTACCCGCCTTCGGGATCAGAACCGATGGTCAGGGTGTCTTTGATTTCCTGGATGTTGCCCTTCCCCCGGAAGGCCTGCCAGAAGGCTTTGGTGTAGGCATCGCTGGCCCGTCCCACTTTGGTGTCCGGTTTCAGGTTTCCGGCACCGGGATTGACCTTGAGTGCCGTATCAATAGTCTTATTCATTTCATCGTCGATGTTCCGCTGGCGCTCCAGCCGTTCGATTTCTTTGCCCAGGGCCACCACTTTTTCTTCCATCCGGTCATAGACGGCGCTGTCTTCTGCAGAGACCATGCCGTCCTTATCCCGGTGGGATTCCAGGAAAGCTTTGGCCATTTCCCAGGTGTTGGCGCGTTCTTCTCTCAGTTTCAGGATCTGATTCATGGAAATTCCTCCTTAATGCACAAGAAGGCCCAGCCGCTTCATGAGTTTGTCCGCGGGGACCTTGTTGGGTACGGGTTCTTTTGTTTTCTTAACAGACAGCTTGGTCAGCAGGGAATTGGTGACTGCCGCCCGGCTGAACAGCATGGCATCTACGTCCAGATTTTTCTCTGGACCTTCATCGGTATAGAGGATGGAGTCGGCAAAGCCTAGTTCCACGGCCTTCTTGGCGTTGAACCAGGACTCTGCATCCATCAGCCTGGAAATCTTGTTCCGGGACAAGCCTGTCTTGATTTCATAGGCGTTCACGATACTTTCTTTTACTTCGGCCAGCATGTCGATGGCCTTCTGCATTTCCTTACTGTCCCCAATGGCTACGGTAATGGGGTTGTGGATCATCATCATGGCTACAGGGGACATTTCCACCTGGCTCCCAGCCATGGCAATGACGCTGGCTGCAGAGGCTGCCAGCCCATCGATCTTTACGGTCACCTGTCCCGGATAGTCCATCAGCATGTTGTAGATCTGGGCCGCCGCAAACACATCGCCCCCCGGGGAATTGATCCAGAGGGTAATGTCCCCGCTGCCGGTCATCAATTCATCTTTAAAGAGTCTCGGGGTCACTTCATCCCCGAACCAGGTTTCATCGGAGATTTCTCCGGAAAGGTACAGGGTGCGGGTTTCGTCGCCTTCGTTTTTCACCCAGTTCCAAAATTTACGTTTCATGGGTTTCCTCCTTGCTGCCGGTTCCTGCAAACAGCCCGGCATCCTTTAGTTTCGTCATGTTCCCGTTAATCAGGTACAGGTCCCCGCCCTCTTCTTCCGGGATCCGGTTCATGTTCTCCAGCTCCCGGATATCGTTGGCGGACAGCCACCCGTTCTGCCGTCCTACGGCATAGCCGTTCATCCGGCTTTCGTAGTCGCCCCGGAGCAGACCATCCACGTTGAAGTGGATTTCATACCGGGTCCGTTCTTCCGGGGTCAGGAGGGATTGACTCATAGCCTGTTCCCATCGGGACACCCAGGGCCCCAGGGTATATTTCACAAATTCCAGGGACTGCTGCTCGATGTTGGAAAAGGTGGATTTTTCCAGGTCTCCGATCATATGAGGGGGCACCCGGAAGATCCGGGCAATCTCATCGATCTGGAACTTCCGGGTTTCCAGGAACTGGGCCTGATCCGGGGAAATTCCGATGGGAGAGTACTTCATCCCTTCTTCCAGAACGGCTACTTTGCCGGCGTTGGAACTTCCCCCGAACTGGGACTGCCAGGCTTCCCGGACCCGCTGGGGATCCTTGATGGTCCCCGGATGTTCCAGGACCCCGCTGGGAGACGCTCCGTTGGCGAAGAACTTGGCCCCGAACTCCTCACAGGCAATGGCCATGCCGATGGCGTTCTTGGCCATGGCAATGGGAGAATAGCCCACCAAGCCGTCAAACCCAAGGCCGGGAATGTGCATCACGTTCTCCTTCCGGAGCCGGACGGTGCCGTATTCTTTGATTTTCGGATTTTCATCGGTGGCTTTGGTATAGAGGTAGTAGATTTCCCCATTCCCGTCCCGGCACACTTCCATCCGGTCCGGCATCAGGGGATACAAGGCTACCACCTGCCCTCTCCCGTTCCGGATGATCTGGGCAAAGGCATTCCCCCACAGCAGAAGGTGGGTCATAAGGGTTTCCCGGAAGACGAAGCTGGTCATCTCCGGATTCGGGGCATCATGAAGAAGCCCGGCCAGGGGATGATTGAAATCCCGCATCTTCCCATTTCCCTCCCTGTTGTACCGAAAGAGATGGAGGGGCAAGCCGGCAATGGATTCCGATAGGACCCTTACGCAGGCGTATACCGCCGTCATCTGCATGGCAGACCGCTCGTTCACCGCCTTACCGGAAGAAGAACCTCCGAAAAAGAACCAGTGCCCTCCTCCCAGAAGACTGTTTTTGGGCTTGTCCCTGGATTTGAAGAGTTTGGAGAGAAAATTCATAAAACTGCTCCTTTCACATAGGTTTCCAATCCATCTGTTTTCTTAAATCTATTGGAATTTTTATTATTTTTCTTGACATAATGAGATATAACTCATATTATGGTATCAGGAGGTACAAATGGAATTTGAAGTGATTTTCTACGAAACGGAAAACGGTCAAAAACCTGTTGAAGATTTTTTGTTAAGCCTCAACACAAAAATGCGAACCAAAATGGTTCAAATGATGGAAATTCTTGAAGATAAAGGATTTGCACTTCGAGAGCCCTATACTAAGCCATTGGGAGATGGTATTTTTGAGTCAAGTCCATATTTGTGTGTAAATTTCCTTTAGGTATTCAAAACACTATGCTGCCGCCATATTTTGCTGCCGGATAGCGGCTCTTCTCAGTTCAGAC
>NZ_DBMBXK010000023.1:0-6463 GCF_057597765.1 Acidaminococcus sp.
AATCAATGTAGCATATTTCTCAGTAAAATTATCCTCAGAAAACAGCTCTCCTACATAAAGCCCAGATGTTCCCTCAACTACTTCTCTATGAGAAGGAATATCTGATAAAAACAAGCCTAGCCCACAATGCATAGCCTCAAGAACAGAAATAGAAAATCCTTCCGAAGAAGATGCTGAAGTATAAATATCGGAAATTGCCATATATTGATAGGGATTCGTCTGAAAACCGGCAAAAACAACATGATTATCTGCCAGTGACTTACATAAATCTTCATCCTCTCCCATTCCTAAAATCAGCAGGTATTCTTTAGGCCCATGGCATTTTACAAAGTTTTCCACTAAGAAAGGGACTCGCTTTCGCTGGATTAAATACCCTGCATATAAAAACACAATGGAATCTTCTGGAAGATGTAAGTCGCTTCGAGAAACATGGCAAGGATATTCAAAATCTTCTATTCCATTTTCAATATATTGACATCCAGAAATGTGGTTTTTCATAACATCATACACTGCTTTGGAACAGCAAACAACCTGGTCTAATCGCCGCATAGCCCATAAATGCATCTGGCAGTAGATTGAGCCTTTAGCCCTTCCATAGTTCATCAGGTAATCTTCAAACATGATATTATGAACTGTACTAATCGTTTTAAACTTCTTCCCCAATCTAGCATTCATAAGATCGGGGATAAATCCATGCCCATGGACAATATCAATACGATATTCTTCCATGATTTTTTTATACTCAAAAAGGCCATGGAGCAAGAATTGCAAACGGCTTCTATGATTACACTCAATAATTTGGAGCCCTGCTTTTTTTTCATTAGCAATAATTTCACGATCATTGCCTTCAAAAAGCGTAATTAAAACGGGTTCGAATCGTGTCCGGTCCAAATTATGGATCATGTTCAAGACTACCGCACTGGGTCCGCCTTTCACAATATAATTGATAACATAAGCAATTCTATGCATGGCGATTTTCCTTACCTGATTAACTTCTCAATATTTTCTTAAATACCAAAGCCCGCAACTTGTTGGGCATAACTGCCCCCACCAGCCTTACCATACTCTGAACCCAGTAATCATTCTGGCTGATAAAACCACTCTTTGCCATATATTCAAACAGCTTTCTCTGGGATTTCACATACTTCCATCCACCCCGCCGTTTGTACATTGCGCTTCCGGCACGCATCCACAGCATAGGTTCCTGGATGTTATAGCCCAAATACCCCTGCTGCAGCATACGGATCCAGAGGTAGTAGTCTTCCAACAGGTAAAAATCCTGATAGCTCCCTACAGCCTGTACGGAACTTTTTTTGTACATGATACAGGGGTGATTGAAGGGGTTTCTCTTTTTGGCAAACTGGAGGATTTCCTGTTGAGTTTCGGGGACAACCCGGCAGCCTGTCACGTTATGGATATCTCCATCGAATTCTTCCACAATGCCGCTGACCAAGCTGTACTCTGGATGTTCAGTGAAAACCTGCAGCTGCTTTTCACAGCGTTCCGGACGGCTTACATCATCGGAATCCATCCGGGCCACCAGTTCATACTTGCACTGTTCCAAACCAGCATTCAGTGCTTTTCCCAGGCCTCCATTTTTTTTCAGCCGATGGACATGGAGAACGGTTCCAAACAGTTGTTGCATCTTTTCGATGACGGCATCCAGTTCCGCCGTCAACGGTCCGTCGCAAACCAGGACAAAATCACTGGTGGGTATCGTTTGATGGAGGATGCTTTCCATGCTCTGTTGGAGATACTCCGGCTGTTCTTTATAATAGACCGACATAAGGACAGAATACTGTTTACCCATTCATTCTCTCCCGCACATGCACCGGCTCCACTTCCGCCGTCACCTGTCCTTCTGCCACCCCTTCGGTGCTGTCCTTCATGAACAGGATCTTCACGGTGGCGAAGATGATCTTGAAGTCTTCGAACAGACTGGGTTTAGCGATGTACATCAGGTCCAGAAGGAGTTTGTCGTAGGGGGTGGTGTTGTACTGGCCGTAGACCTGGGCGTAGCCTGTCAAGCCGCATTTGGCCTGTAGGCGCAGGTTCCATTCGGGCATGGCTTTGGCGTACTGGGCGGAGATTTCCGGGCGTTCGGGCCGGGGCCCCACGATGGCCATGTCGCCTTTCAGGATGTTCAGCAGCTGGGGCAGTTCGTCGAAGCGGACGGCCCGGATGAAGCGGCCCACTTTGGTGACCCGGGGGTCGTTTTCGCCGGTGCTGAGCCGGGCTACTCCGTCTTTTTCAGCATCCATGCGCATGCTGCGGAATTTCAGCACCTGGAAGACTTTGCCGTCTTTGGTGAGACGGGCCTGGCGGTAGAAGATGTCTCCTCCGTCAGTCATTTTGATGGCCACGGCCACGGCGGCCATAATGGGCGCAAAGAGCACCAGGGCCACCAGGGACAGGACGATATCGTAAAGGCGTTTGAAGAAAAGGAATTCGGGGGACGGATTGTACCGCTGGACGGCCATCATGGGCAGATGGAACAGATGGACTTTTTTGGCGCTGTCCATGATCACGTCTCCGATCCGGGGAATTACATAGGTGCCGATTTTGTGAGCCACGCAGTATTTGGTCACCAGGTTCCGGTTGTGGCTGTGGAGGCCGCAGCAGAACACCACTTCGGCCTGGCCGATGGTGCCGGGGATATCCTTCAGGCATTCCTCCACCGGGACTACGGACTGGACATCGAAATGGACGTCCATGCCATACTGCTTCACCAGTTTGTCCACGTTCTGCCCCTGGCCCAGGATCACCACGGTCTTTCTGGGCGGGAACTCCCGGAAGTACCACTGGTGGGCCGCCACGGTCCACAGGGTGATCAGGAAGAACTGGAGCAGGAAAGTGGGCACAAAGGGGAAGAAGCTGATGTAGTGCCGGTTGATCAGGATGGTGATGAGATACAGGATACCGTCGCTGATCAGGGCGGCCAGGGCCTGGCTGTACACCAGCTCGTAAATGCGGCTGATGGGCAGGCTGTAGCCGTTGTACAGATGGGATGTAAAGTAGTAGAACAGGCCGAACAGGAACACCATGATCAGGTTGCCTACGTAGTAGAAGGGATGGGTGATCTGGCTGGCATAGAAGTAGGACCAGCAGAGCCAGAAGGCCCCGGTGACCAGCAGGATGTTGAAGCCGTTGAGAAGTTCCTGTTGTATTTTTTTGTGCATGGATGTGGTCATGAAACGGTTCATGGTTGACCTCCTATTCGTTCATCGTTTGTCGTGGGGCGGGCCTGCTGCCCCTACGGTTCCAGTGCAGGATCTGCGTGCTGGGGAGTGCAGGTACGTCGCTCTTCACTCTTCACTCTGCACTCTGCACTCTGCACTATTCCTGTTCCCGCTTCCCCTTTTTCTTGTGATGCTTCACATGGTTCTCATCGTAATAATCGTAATAATAATAGCCGTATCCGTAGCCTTTGTGCTGCTGGGGAACGCCGTTTAAGACGACCCCCAGGATGTTGGCTTTGCCGGCCTGGAGACGTTTTTTGGCTTCCTGGACTTCTTCGGGAGCCACCATGCCGGAACGGACCACCAGAACCACGCCGTCGGCCAGGTTCCCCAACAGAGCGGCGTCGGTGACGGCCAGCACCGGGGGCAGGTCGATGAACACATAGTCATAGGCTTTGCCCGCCTGGTCCAGCAGCTGTTCCATTTTTTCCGATCCGATAAGCTCGGAGGGATTGGGCGGCACCGGGCCGCTGGTCAAAAGATCCAGGTTGGGGAACACTTCCGGATGGACCACCTGGGCAAAGGGGACTCCCTGGGCCAGGCAGTTGGTGACCCCCTGGTTGATGACCCCGAAAATCTTGTGCTGGACCGGCTTCCGCAGGTCGCAGTCCACCAGGAGGACTTTTTTCCCGTCCTGGGCCAGGGTCAGGGCCATATTGGAAATGGTGGTGGACTTCCCTTCCCCAGGGACGCTGGAGGTGAAGCAGATGTATTTCAGGTCCTGACCGGCTCCTGCAAACTGGAGGTTGGTCCGGATGGCCCGGTAGGTTTCCGCAATGGGAGACTTGGGGTCATTTTCCACAATGAGTTTTATTTCTTCCATAATTTCCTCCGCAGGCCGGCCCAGAATCCTTCTTCTTCCGGCCGTTTATGGTCTCCCGCTTCCGGGATCACCCCCAGGACGGGCAGTTCCAGATACTGTTCCACGTCAGCAGCAGTACGGATTTTCCGGTTCAGCAGGGTCCGGGCGATGGTGTAGCCGGTGCCTCCAAAGAGACCCAGGAACAGGGCCAGCACCAGGGTCAGCAGTTTCCGGGGTTTGATGGGTTTGTCCGGCAGGGTGGCTTCGTCCACCACTTGGACTTTGGTAGGCACCATCACTTCCGCCACTTTGGCTTCTTCCAGCCGTTTGGCCAGCATCACGTAGATTTCCTGGGCCACGTCCGCATCCCGTTTCACCTGCAGGTAACCCTGCTGGGTCTGGGGCAGCTTGGCGATTTCGTCAGCGTTCTTCTTTTCCAGCTGGTCGATGGCGGAATTCTTCCCCTGGGCCACGGCGATCAGGGCTTCGTTGGTGAATTTGTCACTGAGGAGCTTCTGCTGGACGGTGCTGGAAGAGGGCGCCTTCTGGGCGATGATGGCCTGGATCTCCCGGCGGAGACTGTAGCGGGCGGCCCCAATCTGCCGGTTGATTTCCTTCATTTTAGGGTTCTCGCTGGTGTATTTTCCGGTGTAGCCGGCCTTTTGGGTTTCCAGATCCACCAGCTTGTTCTTGGCCTGCTGGATGGAAGGGCTGTCGGCCAGGGAGGCCCCGGCTCCGGACAGCTGGTCGTTGATGGACCCCAGGGCGGCCTGGGCGGTTTCCATATCCAGTTTGTTCTGGGCCTTGGCTTTGTCCAGGTCGGTGATCCGTTCCGCCAGGCTCTTCATCTGGTTGTCGGTGGAGAAGATCTTGTGCTTCACCTGGTAGTTTTTCAGTTTGGTTTCCGCATCATCCAGCTCTTTTTTGGAGGATTTCACCCGCTGTTCCAAAAATTCCCGGGTGGCAGCGGATTCCGCATGGGACAGCTCCGTCAGCCGGTCCAGGAACCCCTGGACCAGCAGCTGGTTGGCTTCCTGGGCCTGTTCCGGGGTCTTGCCGGTTACGTCCACTTCCAGGATTTCCGTATCCTTGTAGGGCTTGGTGATGATGTGAGTTTTCACATAGTCCTCGTACCGGGGATACTTGCCGTCTTTTTCCTCTTCGGTCTGTTCGATCACCGGGATCACCACATGGCGGCTTTTGAGGATTTCCGCATGGGTGTTCATCTGCTGTTTGGTGAGCTGGGCGTTGCCCAGGGGCAGCTGTTCCATAACGGAACTGGACAGGCCTTTTTCCTGTTTGATCCGCAGCAGGGCGGTGGATTGGTAGGTATTGGGGACAATGAGCAGATAGGCCACGGCCAGGCCCAGGAACCCGCCAGTGATCTTGGCGATGGTTTTCTGGTTGGTCCGGACGATCTGCCACAGTTCCCGCAAATCGATTTCCTGTTCGTTCAAGATGGTTTCTCCTTTTAATCGTTGTTGTCCTTGATTTCCGAAATCATGTAAGCACCGCTGAGGAACGGAACAATATCCCGGGCAAAGTCGATCCGGCCGTTCTTGGTGAGATACAGGATATCCCCTTCCTTCAGGACCAGGTTGTCCTTCAGGTTGCCGGTTTTCAGCATATTGTTCAGGTTGATCTTGATGGCCTTGTTGGTGTCGTCCTGGTGGATCAGGAACACCTTCTTCTTGGCCGCATCCCAGGTGAAGCCCCCGGAAGCCCCCAGAGCGTCCATAATGGTGTGGCTCTTGGTAAGTTCATATGTGCCGGGCTTCTTCACTTCCCCAAACACATGGACCCGGATGCCCCCCAGTTTCACGATGTTCACGGTTACGTCCGGTTCCACATAGTACCGGGAAAGGCCGTTCCGGAGATATTGGGTGAACTGGTCCACGGTCATGCCGCTGGCGTTGATTTCCCCCACCAGAGGAAAGGAAACGGTGCCGTCGGGCCGGACGGTGTAGGGTGTTTCCTGGGAATTCTGGAGATTGGAGCTGATGTCCTGCTCCTGGATGACGACGATATTCAGCTGATCCCCCGGGCGCAGGGTGTATTCTTCCGCCCCGGCAGGAAGGGCCAGGGAAGCCAGGGCAAAGGCCATGGCCAGGATTTTCTTCTTCATGGAGCCTCCTTGGAGTCGTTGGTTTCTTGCAGAAAAGTATTTCTGTAAATACCAATATTTGTACAGGAAAATCATTCTGTTTTGTCACAAAGCAAGAGGGGCACAAGTAAACGCCTATACCCCCCCGAAAAGTTGTTCGCAAGTTCTTTATTCAGTTGACGGAAGACCGCATTTGTTCTTCCTTTACAGGCAACTGTGGTAACGTCCATATAATGGTGTAAAAAGATAATTTCATAAAAATGAGCCATATGCTCATCCTTTAGGTATAATGTAAATCGACCAAAACCCACATAATAC
>NZ_DBMBXK010000024.1:0-4167 GCF_057597765.1 Acidaminococcus sp.
CCCGAATAACCGCCCGACCTATCCGACACAATGGCCAAGTGTCGGATAGGAACGGCAAAATTTTTTGCACTTCTATTGCTTCTTTATCACACATAAGCAAAGGATGCTGGTCATAAAAGAGATCCAGTCTCCTCCCCAGGTCAGTGAGATACCGGGAAAGACACACCCGTTCGAAATTGGCATTGAAGGCCCACTTGGTAACGGTGTCATCGGTGAGAACATCCAGGATTTCTTCCGGGATAGTTTCTCCCTGGGCCAGGTCGATGACCTGCACGGGTCCTCCATCCACTGCATACCCGAAAAGGAGAATTTCAAAGGCAGGTGACTCCGCATATTTATACACGCCGCACTTGGCCAAATTCACATCACTGTACGTTTCCAGATCTAACGAAAGGCTTTTCATAAGGTTCTCCTTATAGAAAAGGTGGCAGAACGCATCCTGCCACCTTTTTTCTCCTATCCACTTACGCAAGAAAATCGTCCTCATCCACTGTAGCAAAGTCGTCTTCTGCCCGAGGTTTGCCGCCCAGGGGTTCCCCGTCCCGAATCTTCTGCAGGTTGTTCAGGCTGCAGGCAATGCCTTTGTTGCCATTGCTGTTAAAGGCATAGAAGCTGATGGAGGCACGGCCGTATACCCCAGAATACACTTCGGAGCGCTCCAGAATGTGCTGACAGTGGGCATCCACAATGCCCGGCTGGGTAGCAGAGTTGGCGTTGATGAAGAAGCTGTCTTTATAAGCGTCATCCCCCGGCCGTTCCAGATCCCCGTCCCGGAGCGGATTCTTGATGGCTTCCAGGGCCGGTACCACCCGGCTGTTCCCCTTCAGTTTTCCTTCCCCTTCCTGGTAGGCAGCCTTAATGGCGGCCCGGACTTTTTCCACCGTCTTGGTGTCAGACTTGGGGATGATCAGACTGACGCTGTATTTGGGCGTTCCCCCATTGATGGATTTGGGTTCCCACACATTGGCATAGCTCCAGCGGGTATTCACCCCGGTAATCACTTTGCACGGATTCACATAATTCTTAGACATATTTTTGTCCTCCTTCATTTTCAAAATCTTCGGCTGCTGTATGCAGGGCCGGCCGTTTGTCCGTTTCCGGTACCAGCACCGGTTTTCCCTGGGGCTTTTCGATCAGGTCCGTTAGCAGTTCATCGAACCGGCGTTTCCCCAGCAGTTTGGTCAGGGCCGTGATCCCCATGAGCTTCTTCTCATAGGGGGAATACCCGGCTTCTTCCACTTTAGCGGCCACTGCTTCGTCACTGACATACCGGCGGTTGGACCGGCCTTCCACCAGTTTCCACCCTGCCCACTTCTTGCCGGCAAGGGCCTGCTGCAGGGCATAGTCCTTCATGTCCCCCACCCAGCTCACCAGTTCATCGGCTTTGGCCAGGACGGCTTCCACTTCACGGTCTCCCAGGGTGGAAGGCATGGCAAAGTCGTATTTGGCCAGTTCCAGGTTGTATTCCGCCCGTTTCCGGCAGGTGGCCCGGATCTTGCAGAACCGGCAGTGGTCCCCGGCCTTGTACTCCCCTTTGCCCTGGGCCGCCAGTTCCGCCGTAGGCTTCAGCACCGTATCCGCCCACTGGAGCAGTTCTTCCTTGGTCAGTGTGCAGGTGCTCACGTTCTCCCGCCTGGGCTGGAAGATGGTCATGGACACCTGGCGGATATCGTAGATCCCGTCAAAAAGATCCAGGGCCCCCAGGGCATAACACATCATCTGGGGATTCTTCTCTGCGTCCACCAGCACACCCAGCCCGTGCTTGTAGTCGATGACGGTGAGGGTATCATCCGCCACAATCAGGCAGTCCCCGGTCCCGAACCCTTCCGGCACCCACCGGGAAAAGTCCAGCCGCTGTTCCACCAGCACCAGCGGATCCGGGCAGACGGTTTTGGCGGCGGCCAGGCTCTCCAGCACAAACTGGGCATAGGCATCGGTGCATTCGGCCATTTCTTCATCGAAGGTGGTCAGGGACTTTGTAGGGTCTTTCACCTTCTCCCCCAGGGCCTTCTTCACCTTGTATTCGCAAAGGGCATGGGCCTCCGTCCCCTGTTTGGCAAAGTCGCTCTGCACATCCGGCAGCTTAGCACATTCCAGGGCCGAAGGGGGACAGGCCAGCCAGCGGTAACTGGACGAAGCAGAGAGCACCGCATGGTTACCCGGCATGGCCCATCACCTCCAGGTCCTGCAGAAAGGCCCCGTATTTCTCCGGATCCATGGTGGACAGCTTGTCTGCCCCATACTTCTGGATCAGCTCCCGGACTTCTTCCGTAAATCCCTGCCGGGACTTATCTGCCGCCACCTTCCGCACTTCTTCCAGGGTGAGGGTTGGGGCTTCCGGCTCTTTCTTGGGGACCTCTGGTGCCGGCACTTCCAGGGATGCCGCAATCTTTACCAGAGCGGCCCCACATTTTCTCAGTTCAGCGGCCAGGCTGGCCAGTTCTTCCTTTGTCATACCAGTTGACTCCTTTCGTTTTTCTTCTGCATTCGCAGGATGGTTTTGGCGGTTCGTTCTGCGGTTTCGCTGATTTTCAGCAGCAGCCCCACAATCTCCCGGTCCAGGACCCGGTTCCGCTCCCGAAGGCGACCTTCCTTTTTCATGGGTTTTCCTCCTCTCTCAAGGGCTCTTCTTTCACCCTTCACCATTAACAGGACAAAAGGTCCGGGGATAAGTACCCATTTTTTGAAAAAAGTTTTACCGATATTCTTCCAGCCGTTCCCGCAGGGCTGCCAGTAGCCGGTGCTTCCGTTTGTTGACCCCTTTTTGGGAAAGGCCCACTTTCCGACCGATGGCCGCTTCGCTGATGCCATGGGACGCCATCTTCAGGATGGTCCGGTCCAGTTCTTCCAGCTGGGCCAGCTCCCGCCGCAAGGCTTCCAGGAGCTCTTCTTTCTCCACAATCTCTTCCAGGCTGTCCTGTTCCGTTGCCCCCAGGAATCCATATCCCGTTTCTTGAAGCTGCTCGTAGGATACAGGCGTATCCCAGCCCTGGAGGGTCCTGGTTTCCTCCTGCTTCCTGCGTTTTTCGGCCAGCCGCTGCTGCCGTTTGTCCTCCTTCCACTCCGGCCGCATGTAAGCCTCATACTGTTCCTTTGTAGCCGGGATCAGGATGGTCCGGACCTTCCGGTTCCCGATCTTGGACCACATCCGTGGTGCCTCTTCATATTCCTTGGTGATGATGGTTCCCTCCTTCACTTCCAGGGGAATGAAATACTGCTCTTTGACTCTGGTTTTCTCTTGGTTGCCCATGTGCGGTCTCCTTCGCAACATGCGAAGCGAAGACGCATATAGGCTGCCTGTCTGTATTGACCATGAGATGCCTCCTCGCTTCCATGGTCAACCACCCCAGTAGGCTGACGAAAAATAGGGTCCGGCTCGCCGCTCTGGGCATCCCCGCGTCCAGGAATGAACCTTGAGCCGGGAATTTGGTTGTACTTTCTTGTTTCAACAAGTTACTTTTTGAACTTGCTGAAACAAAAAACGGAGCCATCTACATGACCTTTCGGTCAACGTAGATAGCTCCGTTTGACGGCTCCGTATATAGATAGGGCCGTACAGGTAACTTCTATTTTAGCGTGTTACATTTGCACTTTTGGATGCTTCCACCTGGAATTTGATATCTTCCCAGGGAACTAATACTAATTCTTTTTTACTGTTTTTCAATTCAATCGTCACATGATCATCTTCGTAAATGGCGTCAAATATTCTTTCCCCATTTTCAGTCCCATCATGCAGATTCCGGATGTGTTTCCTAAATTTCATCATAGGGCATTCTCCTTTCTTAAATAATCCAAGATGATTGATTTTCTCAATATCATTTATTCATTTTCACGATCAAACTGCTTGATCCATTTTAGATAATCCGGATATAACTCAGAATTTTGCTTAAGCCTCTTACGCCACATCTTGGCCTCACTTATAAGTTTATGCAAAATGGCCGGATACTGTTGATCATCCGGGTGACGTTTCTGCAGCATTTTGTTACGCATATAGATTTTGCGGTATAAATGAGTGGCTTCGTCATTTTTTAACTTCTCAGCCATAGCTATTTGTGCTCCTATTGCCTTACAGGTTTTATTGGAATTTTGTGGAGATGGATAATCACAATATTTTGAGTCACTTCTGCCATTAATGACAAAATAATGTCCACAGTTTTTACATTTTTC
>NZ_DBMBXK010000025.1:0-2254 GCF_057597765.1 Acidaminococcus sp.
GTATCCATCCGCAACCTGGGGGTCCGCCAGAATACGGCGGGAGATGGGCTGGAAATTGTCATGACCAACCGGCCGGATTTCGAAGCCATCACCGTAGGCCCGGACAGCAGCGGGGTCCATAAGATTACCATCGGCCGGCAGGACAACCAGAATGGGGACCCCAACCCGGCCAAAGGCAACTATATCACCGGCCTGGACAATACCCAGTGGGATGCTGGCCATGTGGTGGCTGACCGGGCGGCGACGGAAGGCCAGCTGAGTCAGGCCATCACGGATATTTCCGGTAAGGATAAAGGCGGCTTCGGCCTGGCTGACGAAGCGGGCGGCACCGTGAAGAAAGACCTGGGCCAGACGGTTACCGTCAAGGGCGATGGGAAGAACATCGAAACCAAGGTCAACGGCGATGCCTTGGAAGTATCCCTGAAGAAGGATGTGGACTTGACCAAAGACGGCAGCATCAAGGCTGGGAATACTACCATCAACGGTGATGGCGTGGAAACCAACAAGGTCAAAGTCGGTGACATCACCATTACGGATCAGGGCATCAACGGCGGAACCAAGCAGATCACCAACATCGCCAGCGGCATCGACGGCAAGCAATATGCGGAGGCCGGCGACAACAATGCGGCCAGCATCGGGGATGTGAAGAAAATCGCCGGAGACGAAGCCGGTAAGGCGGCTGAAGCGGTCAAGTCCAAGAGCGGCAAGAACATCACCGTAAAAGACGACCACACGGTCAATCTGAATGACAACATCACCCTCGGTGATGAAACGGATGCATCCAAACAGGTTTCCATCGACGGCAACGGCGCCAAAGTCACGGCCGGCGGCGGGGCCAACCAGGTCACCGTGGACGGCTCCAAAGGACAGGTGACCATCGGGTCCGGTGACAATGCTATGACCCTGGGCAAACAGGCCAATACGGCCGGCGACAGCAACCCGGCAAATGGAAACTTCCTGAACGGCCTGGAAAACACCAAGTGGGATGGCAAGAACATCCAGAGTGGCCGGGCGGCCACGGAAGACCAGCTGAAGACTGTCAGCGACAAGGTCAACAGCGGCCGGAAATTCCAAGGGGATGACGGCCAGGAAGTGAAAGTGGGCCTGGGTGAGACACTGAACCTGAAGGGCGGTGCCAAAGAAGTCAGCAGCGCCGACAATATCGGCATCGTGAAAGGGGACGACAATACCCTGAATGTGCGCCTGGCCAAGGACCTGACGGGCCTTACCAGTGTCACGACAGGCAACACGACCATCAACAACAGCGGCCTGACCGTGAAGACCGGGGATTCCAACCGGAATATTACGGTCCAGGACGGCAAGGTGGATATGGGCGGCAACCAGATCCACAATGTGGCACAGGGGACGGCACCGACGGATGCGGTGAACGTGAGCCAGCTCCAGCAGACCGGCCGGGCCATCAACCAGCTGGGCAGCAGCCTGGACAAACTGGGAAGCCGGGTGGACCGGGTGGGGGCCAATTCAGCCGCCCTGGCCGCCCTCCATCCTCTGGATTTCGACCCGGACGACAAGCTGGACTTTGCGGTGGGGGCCGGGAACTACAGCGGAGCCAATGCTGTGGCCCTGGGAGCCTTCTACCGGCCCAACGAAGATGTGATGTTCAGCATCGGCGGCAGCACCGGCGGGGGAGAGAACATGGTGAACGTGGGGGCCACCTTCAAGATCGGCCAGCACAACCATGTGTCCAACAGCCGGGTGGCAATGGCCAAGGAAATCCGGGACCTGAAAGCCACCGTGGGGAAACTGACCCAGATGGTGAACACTCTGGCTGGAAAACCGGTGGTGAGTGGCAGCGGAGCAGAGCATCATGTGCTGTTCCCGGATGTGCCCAAGAACCACTGGGCCTATGATTACGTGACCAAACTGGCCAAGGCTGGCATTGTGGAAGGGTATGAAGACGGAGAATTCAAAGGGAACCGGATGATGAGCCGGTATGAATTCGCCGCCCTGCTGTACCGAGCCATCAATGCAGGGGCTGCCTCCAATCCGGAACTGAACCGGGACGGGACCCTGGACAAACTGGTGGAAGAATTCAACGGAGAACTCCAATACATCACCATTGCGGTGGTGGAAAAGGATAAGAAAGGGAAGCCTACCATCGAACGGGTACGGACGGTGGAGGATGACCGGGACCATCACAGGAAGTGATGGATTTGCAGATAGAAAGAGGAGGTACTGCACAGCCTGTGCAGCACCTCCTCTTTCTTCTGCGTGATAGATGCAGATTTGTACA